>CAJXOQ010000051.1 GCA_913057975.1 uncultured Marinobacter sp. | reverse complement strand
CCTCAGTGGCGTGCCCCTCGAAAGAGATGCGTATTCTACAGAGCTCACTCGAGCTGTCAACGCGGTTTTCAATATTTTCTCAAAAACCTTACTTATCGATCAATCCGTGATCACTACACGGGCAATTTTCTTCTTTCCCGCCTGTACAACGCAGTCGTCGCCCAGATTAAAGAAACGATCCCCCTCGTGCTTCTCTCCATCAATAAAGACAGCGCCACGCCCAAGCACATCCCTGGCCGCCGCCCCGTTCTTCACCAACCCGGCCAGGCGGAGCACCGTAGCGACGGGCAACTGCTCCTGCCCAGCCAGGGAAACCTCGATAGTTGGCACGTTTTCCGGTATCTCACCCAAGCCCACCCGGTTACCTGCAGACTTGTGAGCTGTCGCCGCCGCTTCAGCGTCATGAAAGCGAGTGATAATTTCTTCTGCCAGCAGCTTTTTGTAGTCCTGCGGATTTGCACCTCCGGACACTGCAGCACGAAACTCATCCACTTCCGCCAATGGCCGGAAGCTCAGCAATTCAAAATAACGCCACAGGAGATCATCCGGCATGGACAACAGCTTGGTGTACATTTCACCCGGCGAATCATTAACGCCTACATAGTTGCCCAGCGACTTTGACATCTTTTGGACACCATCCAGGCCTTCCAGCAACGGCATGGTCAATACAGCCTGCGGCTTCTGGCCATAGTGCTTCTGGAGAATCCGCCCCATCAACAGGTTGAACTTCTGATCCGTCCCGCCCAGCTCTACATCCGCCTCGAGGGCGACTGAGTCATACCCCTGGACCAATGGATAAAGGAACTCATGGATGGCGATGGGCTGTTCGGTACGGTAGCGCTTGGTGAAATCATCGCGCTCGAGCATACGGGCAACCGTATACTGCCCCGCAAGACGGATCATGTCAGCCGTAGAAAGCTCACTCATCCAGTCAGAGTTGAACACCACCCGCGTCTTTTCCCGATCCAGGATCTTGAATACCTGCTCTTTATAGGTAATGGCATTCGCGGCGACCTGCGCCTCCGTCAAAGGCGGACGAGTTGCACTCTTGCCGGTGGGGTCACCGATCATTCCCGTGAAATCTCCTATAAGGAAGATTACCTCATGCCCCAAGTCCTGGAACTGTCGCAGTTTGTTGATCAGGACCGTATGCCCCAAGTGGAGATCGGGGGCCGTGGGGTCGAACCCGGCCTTAATCCGGAGGGGGCGCCCCTCCCGAAGCTTATCAATCAATCCTTCCTCGGGGATCAACTCATCCATGCCGCGCTTGATTACGGCCATTGCCTCATCAATAGATGCCATGTACCACACATCCTCAATTCTGTTCATTTGGGCCGGACGACAGTTACAGAGATCTACAAAAGAAATCTGTGCGTTACCAGCACCCTTGTTAAAGTGTACCTGCTCAGTTTTCGAACAAAGCCGCGAATTCAAGGCCCGGCATTATAACAATCCCGGCCTCAGAAATCCGGCCCGCATGCCAGTAACGGTAATGTTTGATGCTGTCCTGAGCGCATTTTATACGGTAATCTGTTGGACTATACTTGAACAACAGCTTTAATTAGATAGTACAACCTGCCGGAATACCGATTAAAACGGATGCGACACGTGCTGAAAATGTTTCCAAAAACCCATATCACCATTGCCGCGGCGACCAGTGTTGTCGTCGCAGCCGCTATTCTGATGAGCCCCAGCGCCGATGTAGAAGCCAACAGAATGGCTTATTCGTTGGATCTCGACGAAGGCACCGTCAAGGAGTCAGGCACGCCATCGACTACGCGCCCGAGCAAGCAGCCCGCCGCCGAAAAGACGCCTGAAGACAAAGCAACGGCAGTGCCTGAACTGGCATCCATCAGCAATGAGGCTCAGTTACCCGAGGCACTGGACACCGCTGCAGCCATGGCTGAAGTCAGCGAGCCAGAGTTGCAATGGCAGGAATACAAGATCAAGTCCGGCGACACACTTTCATCCCTGTTCGGCAAAGCCGGCTTCAACGACGGTATTATGCTGTCTGTGATCCATGGCTCTGGTGAAGCCGATAAACTTCAGCGGCTCTATGCTGGCGAAACTATTGCTTTTGCAACCGATGATGCCGGCGAACTCGCAGCCATCGACCTTCAGCGCAATCTCTTGGAAACCCTTCACGTTGAGAAGACCGAGGAAGGTTTTACCGGCGAAACCGTGGTCCGCGAGCCCGACGTTAAACCAGCATTTGCCTCAGGCGTTATTGACGGCTCCCTCTATGTGGCCGCGCGCGAAGCGGGCATGAGCGACAGACTGGCCATGGAAATGGCTGGGATCTTCGGGTGGAACATCGACTTCGTATACGATGTTCGCAAGGGTGACCGGTTCGAAGTGGTGTATGAGGAACTGTATCTGGACGGTGAGAAATTCGATACCGGCAACATCCTGTCTGCCCGCTTTGTCAATCAGGGCAAGGAGGTCATTGCCCTGCAATACACCGACAGTAACGGCGATACCGACTATTACGGCCCGGACGGCAGTAGCATGCGCAAGGCGTTCCTGCGTACACCTATCAATGCCCGCGTCTCGTCTTCCTTTAACCTCCAACGCCGTCACCCGGTGCTGGACGTCGTTCGCCCGCACGAGGGCACTGACTACGCTGCGCCTCCAGGTACTCCTATAAAAGCCGCCGGGCACGGCAGGGTACAGTTTGCCGGCTGGAAAGGCGGCTACGGCCGCACGGTCATTCTCAAGCACGGCGACAACATTACAACCCTCTATGCCCACATGAGCCGACTCGGCAAAGGCATCAAGAATGGGACCAAGGTCAAGCAGGGTGACACCATTGGCCATGTCGGCTCTTCCGGCATGGTCACCGGACCCCACCTGCACTATGAATTCCGGATCAACGGCTCCCCGAGAAACTCGCGGAAGGTTAAGCTCCCTGATGCGAAACCAGTGCCCAAGTCAGAAATGGCCCGCTTCAAGGGATTTGCCGAGCAGCAAGTTGCCAAGTTCGAGCTGTTCCGCCAGAACTACCAGCATCTAGCCCTGGCCGCCGACGAGTGAACTGAATGAAAACCTGGATTGGATTGATGTCTGGCACCAGCATGGACGGCATTGACGCCATACTGGTGTCATTCAGCGGCCAAACAATCCAGGTGCATGCCACCCACACCACCACCTACCCAGACGACATACGCCGAAGACTGTATAATCTCAGCCAGAACTGGGGAACGCCGGACGACGTCGGCGAGCTTGATCACGCCGTCGGCTCACTGTTTGCCCTCGCAGCGAAGACCGTGATCGATAAATCCAGCGTCCCGGCCTCATCCATTAACGCCATCGGTAGCCACGGCCAGACCCTGCGACACCATCCTGATAGCTCAGCACCTTTCTCCCTGCAGATTGGCGACCCAACCGTTATCACTGAGCGAACGGGCATCACGACGGTGGCGGACTTCAGGCGGCGCGATCTGGCGGCAGGCGGTGAGGGCGCCCCACTGGTGCCGGCATTTCATAAAGCCTTCTTTAGTTCTGCAGGCGAGAGCCGATGCATCCTGAATCTTGGCGGCATAGCCAATATCACCCATCTTCCAGCAGACGCCGACGAGCCGATAACCGGTTTTGATACAGGCCCCGCGAATGCGCTGATGGATGCCTGGTGCATGGATCAGACTGGCCGCGCGTTTGATGAAGACGGTGCATGGGCAGAGGAAGGTGAAATCAATCAGGCGCTGCTAAGCGACCTGCTTTCGGATGCCTACTTTTCACGCCAGCCACCCAAGAGCACAGGCACCGAAAAGTTCAATCTTGAGTGGATTAAGACTCAATTACGCCGCCACCCGGACCTCTCCGGCGCCGACGTACAACGCACCCTGCTTGAGTTAACAGCCGTGTCTGTCGCACAGCAATTGCCGCAATCACCGGGAACGACGATATTTGCGTGCGGGGGCGGTGCTAAAAACAGGATTCTGATGCGGGCGCTGCAAAGAACCTGCAGCCCGGCCCGCCTTGCTTCAACAGATGACCTTGGCCTGGACCCACAATGGGTAGAACCAGCCGCCTTTGCCTGGCTTGCCAGCCAGACTCTGTCCGGCAAGCCCGGAAATGTTCCGGAAGTGACCGGAGCAGAAGGAAAAAGAATATTAGGAGCGGTGTACTACGCCTGAACACGCGCGTCAGATCGAGAAGGAGCTACCACAGCCACACGTAGAACTGGCGTTGGGGTTCTGCACGACAAACTGAGAACCCTGCAACCCTTCCTGATAATCCACGGTTGCCCCGACCAGATACTGGTAACTCATAGGATCCACAAGCAACATCACGCCATCCCTTTCGATGACGGTGTCTTCCTCATCCTGCGCTTCATCAAATGAGAAACCATACTGGAAACCGGAACAGCCGCCACCGGTGACAAACACGCGAAGCTTGAGGTCGGAGTTACCCTCCTCGTCCACCAGCTCCCGTACTTTGGATACCGCGCCGTCACTGAAAAACAGCGGTGTGATTGCTTGTTGCTGAACTACACTCAAGTCCGCCTCCGGTTACAGAAAGATCTGGTCTGATTATCATATTCCTGACTAAAACAATCAACTATTCCTTGCCGTGCACTCCCATCGATTCTTTCTCCTCCGGTTTTCCTTCCGGGACAGCGTCTCCGATAGCGTTCGGCTGTTTGTCCCTGCTCAACAAACCTACCGGCTCGTTCTGGTGAACCAGGCTTCCGTTGACAGACGCGCCCATGGCCATCTCAATCAGATTGTAGTAGACGTTGCCATGGATGGAGGCTTTTTCGGCCAGTTCAAGGTGCGTTGATGCGTACACATCACCATGAACCGTACCGTTTACGATTACATGGGGGGCAACAATGTCACCCTCCACGGAGCCCACTTCAGACAACCGCAACACCGCATCGCCGCCTTCTTCGGCAACCACCCGACCGCGAATAGTGCCATCCACATGCAGCCCACCGGAGAAATGCACATCCCCCTTAACCGTCGTGCGGGATGAAACCAGGGTATCGAAGTGCCCAGCGGGGCGCCGTGGTTTCTGTTTCTTTTTGCCAAGCATTTCAGTTCTCCGTTAATTCATCCCAATCAAAAGTTCGTTCGGCCTGAGACGATTTCCTGCCTTCAGCACGGGCAACCACCTGCAACTCTACGGGTTCGAAACCGTCCGGCACTCGTAAAAGCCCCTCTACATCCTGAAAATACCGGAAGCGGAACTTGACTCCCAAATCGTCGATATCATCGGACAAATCCCGTAGCGCGATCACTTCTTTGTCTTCGTTTCGCATGCCGATGACGTTCACCGCGACCACGCCCGATATATAACTCTTGTTGTCACCAATCTGGGTTAGTACCAACTTAAAACCGTAGGTGTCGTCCTCGCGGCCCTGCTGCATCGTGAATCGATCAACCTGCAGACCTTTGCTGGTTTCCGAGGGTGCCATGATGTTTTTATAGAAAGTCAGATCCGCTTTCAGTGACGCGATCCGGGTTTCCAGATCAACAATGCTCCTTCTCGTCTGATTCAGGGCCTGTGCATCTATAGTTCGCCCCCGCTCCAGGTTGACCAGTTGCTGGCTGGCCTCGCGGTTTTGCTCTCGAAGGTCTTCAACCTGCTCTTCCAGCAGGTCGCGGGACTCTTCGGCAGTTGAAAAACGGAATCCACCCTGTGCCATACCGGTCACATACCCCAGCACCGCAGCGAGGATGGAAAACGTCAGCAATATCAAGCTGCGGCGCAAACGATAACCCCGGCGATGCCGGATAACGACGTATTCTTCAGCGGGTTTTCTGTGTTCGCTCACCGGTCAGGCCTATGGTAGCAGCGCGGGCGCTTCCAGCCCGAGGGTTTCCTTGAGGTCAAACATGATGTTCATGTTCTGGACCGCCTGCCCTGCTGCGCCTTTTACCAGGTTATCAATGACCGATGAAACGATCACAATGTTGCTCTGTTCCTGACGGTGAAGGGCCATACGACAGTTGTTGGCACCGCGGACACTGCGGGTTTCCGGATGGCTGCCAAAAGGCATCACGTCCACGAAAGGCTCATTCTGGAAGCGGTCTTCAAACAGCGACTGGAGGCGGTCAAAGTCAGCGGGGTTCCGAAGCTCCGCGTAGAGAGTCGCCTCGATTCCCCGGACCATCGGAATCAGGTGCGGCACGAAGGTAACACCAACATCAACACCCGCCGCCTGCGACAAACCCTGGCGAATTTCCGGAAGATGACGGTGGCCGGATGCGCCATAGGCCTTGAAGCTCTCGCCCACCTCACCGTGCAGCATGCCGATCTTGCCCTGACGCCCAGCACCACTTGCGCCTGACTTGGCGTCCGCGATCAGTCGTGACGGATCGACCAGCCCGCTCTCCAGCAATGGCAGAAACCCCAACTGGACAGCTGTGGGATAACAGCCTGGGTTAGCCACAAGTTGTGCTGTACGGATCTTGTCACGCACCACTTCCGGCAGGCCATAAACCGCTTTCTCCGCCCATTCGGGACTTTCATGAGGCATGCCGTACCACTCGGCCCAGACATCCAGATCCCGGAGGCGGAAGTCCGCTGATAAATCCACAACACGGGTTCCGGCTGCCATCAGTTCCGGCATCATCCGCATGGCCACACCGTGAGGCGTGGCGAAAAAGACCAGATCACAGGCTGCCAGCGTTTTTACGTCCGGCTCGGAAAAGGCAAGGTCGTAGTGGCCGCGAAGGTTCGGATACATATCAGCGACCGGCATGCCGGCCTCCGAACGAGACGTGATGCAACTCACCGTTACGTCCGGGTGAACCGCAAGAATCCTCAGAAGCTCAACACCGGTATAACCGGTACCACCTACAATGCCTACTTTTATCACCTGTTTCTCCAGCTGAAATCGAGTTCATAAAACACACATAGTCTAACATGATAAACCAATGACTTATTGCAGCCCGACCGGCGCTGGTTACAATATCGTCAAGAAACCACTCGTCCCTGGAAAACCGGCGATCATGCGTAAACTGAGAAACAAGATCACTGAAAATCTGATCCCGGTTTTCCGACGCCGGCTGTCCGGTGTCGACGCCTTGCCGCAACTGGCTGTGCTCGGATTGCTATCCGGCCTGTTTACCGGTGGTGTGATTCTGGTGTTTCGCCTGGCCATTGAATGGCCGCTTGAGTACTTCCTGCCTGGCGACGGTTCTGAGTCGTTTGAAGAGTTGGACATTCTTACCCGCGCCATCCTGCCATTGGCGGGTGCCGTTGCGCTAGGCCTGCTGATGCACAACCTGGCAACCCACGACCGCAAGGTGGGCATCGTGCACGTTATGGAACGCCTGAACTACCATCAGGGCTATATTTCCGTTCGCAGCGCGCTTGTCCAGTTCGTCACCGGTGTCGGCACCGTCATTACCGGCCAATCCGCCGGCCGGGAAGGCCCCGCCGTGCATCTTGGCGCTGCTATCTCCAGCCTGATGGGGCAATGGATGCGGCTACCCAACAACAGCATCCGGACCCTGGTCGCCTGCGGCTGCGCGGCCGCTATTTCCGCGTCTTTCAACACCCCCATTTCAGGCGTTATTTTCGCCATGGAAGTGGTGATGATGGAATACACCATCGCCGGTTTTACCCCTATCATTTTGGCATCCGTTACCGCAGCGGTGGTCACCCAGGCCGCGTATGGCTCAGAGCCAGCGTTCAGTGTGCCGCCCCTGACCATGAACTCCCTGCTGGAAATTCCGTGGATTATCGCCATTGCGATCATTATCGGGGTCGCGGCGGCGGCCTTTATACAACTGATCGACACCACCGGCCGCCACCACCACCGTCCGGTATTACTGCGGCTCACCATCGCCGGACTTCTCATGGTGCCCTTTGCCATTGTTGTACCGGAAGTGATGGGGATCGGATACGACACGGTCCAGTTCACGATCGACAACCAACTACCCTTCTGGCTATTGCTGGGCGCCGGCATCGCCAAGTTGTTGATCACTTCGGTCACCCTCGGCCTTGGCATGCCCAGCGGCGTGATTGGCCCCACCCTGTTCATGGGAGCCACACTGGGAGGTGCCATGGGATTGATTGGCGCCCAGATACTGCCGGATATGGCATCGTCCGTGGGCTTTTACGCCATGTTAGGCATGGGCGCCATGATGGGGGCCGTGCTGCAGGCACCGCTGGCAGCTCTCATGGCATTGATGGAGCTCACAAGGAATCCTCATATCATTCTTCCTGGCATGCTGATCATTACCACCTCAAGTCTGGTAACCAGCGAGGCCTTTGGCAAAAAGTCTTTGTTCCTGACCATACTCAAAAGCCAGGGCCTGAGTTACCAGAACTCCCCGGTCATCCAGGCTTTACGACGCGTGTCCGTCGGCGCCATCATGGACAGGAGCATCCTGCGAACCGAACGCTTCCTGTCACGCAAAGAAGCCAGAAAAATCCTCAAATCCGAACCAAAATGGCTAGTGGTGGAAGGCAGTAGCGGCCCCACTGGCCTGCTGCCTGCGGTGGACCTTGCACGCTACATGGAAGACACCAAAACGTCGGCAACGGACGGCGAAGAAGACACAGCCCCAGAGCAAATTGACCTGATGGACATTCCCGCCAATCGCCGGGACATCGCACCCGTGCAGTATCAGGCGACCCTGGAAGAAGCATTGAACGAGTTTGACCAGACCAGCGTAGAAGCCCTCTACGTACAGCGTCATGTTGCCCCGATGATCCAGCGCGTCTATGGCGTGGTACTGAAATCGGATATCGAGAGCTACTACCAATACCGACGGAGTTGAGAAATGCTGTGGGTCAAAGCCCTGCATGTTGTGTCCATGGTGTGCTGGTTCGCCGGCCTTTTCTACCTGCCAAGACTGTTTGTCTATCACGCCGCCTGTGAGGACGAACCTGGCCGCCAGCGCTTCAAGATTATGGAGCGCAAGCTCTATCGCGGAATCACCACTCCGTCGATGGTGGCGACGGTTGTTTTTGGTCTCTGGCTCATCGGTTACAATGTTGAGGGCTATATGAGCCAGGGCTGGATTCACGCCAAACTGTTGTTGGTTGTCCTGCTGATCGGCTACCACTTCTACTGCGGGCATCTGGTGAAGGTGTTCCGCGATGACCAGAACACCCGTAGCCACGTGTTCTACCGCTGGTTTAACGAGATGCCCGTTCTGGCACTGGTCGCCGTCGTCATTCTCGCTGTCGTCAAACCCTTCTGAGGAGCCCGACTATCAACCTTAACAGCCGTCCTCACGTTCTGATTATTTCTGGCCTGGACCCCTCCGGCGGCGCCGGCATCCAGGCCGATATCCAGGCAGTGACCGCCCTCGGCTGTCACCCGCTGCCAGTGTTGTCCTGCCTGACCGTGCAAGACACCCGTAACGTATACAACGCCACCGCAACGGATCCGGACATCGTCCGCCAACAACTGGAATGCCTGGCCGGGGACACCCCCATTCACGCCATCAAAACCGGTGCCCTCGGCAACGCCGATGTGGTGGATGTACTGGTGGACTTTCTCGCCGACCACCCGGACATCCCGCTGATTACCGATCCGGTGATCAAGGCCGCCGGTGGCGGCGACCTCGCCGACGAAGCGCTGATTGCACGCATGAAGGAACGCCTGTTCCGACACGCCGAGATGATTACGCCCAACAGCATTGAATTGGCCCTGCTGGGCGAGGACGAAGATCCGGCGCAAGCGGCCCGCAAGCTGCTAATCGCTGGTTGCCAGTCGGTACTGGCCACCGGGGGGCACGGCGAAGGCGAGGACATCATCAACACCCTCTACCACCAGACTGAAGAACCTTCCCATTTTTACATTGAGCGGGTTGGTGGTGAGTATCACGGCACCGGGTGCACCCTGGCGGCTTCGATCGCCGCTGGCAGGGCATCAGGCCTCTCAGCCGCGGCAGCGATTGACCAGGCGCAGGACTACGTCCTCCGTGCGATCCGGCACGCTCTGCGAGTCGGCAAAGGGCAACCGGTACCCGACCGGGGCATTCCGTGGCAGAGCTAACGCCTTCCGGTACCTTCAGTGCCCAGACCACCGCCAAGGGCCTGAAACCAGGCCTCTACGCCATTACCGACAGCGAACTACTAGCGGAAGACCGACTGCTGGTCGCGGTTGAGGCGGCCCTTCGAGGCGGGGCCGTGTTGGTGCAATACCGTGAAAAGAAGGCGCCAGAGCCGGAACGGCTGAAACAGGCGCAGGACCTGGCGGCCCTTTGTCACAACGCCCGCGTGCCACTGATCATCAACGATGATCCCGAGCTGGCCCGGCGCTGCGGGGCCGCCGGCGTGCATCTGGGCCAGTCCGATGGTTCCCTGGCAATGGCCAGACGGCTACTTGGTGACCATGCCATTATTGGCGCAACCTGCCATGCCGACCTGGCACTGGCGTCCAGTGCGGACGCGGACGGCGCCGATTATCTGGCCTTTGGCCGCTTCTTTAACTCAACCACGAAGCCTGACGCGCCCGTCGCTGAGCCTTCAGTTCTGACCAAGTCACGGCAGTTTGGCAAACCCGTAACCGCCATTGGGGGCATTACTATAGATAACGGCGAAGGCCTGATCCGCGCCGGCGCCGACTTGCTGGCCGTGGTCGGCGGCCTGTTCGATGGTGACGTTGCCACCATTGAAGAGCGCGCACGCCAATTTAGCCGGCTGTTTGCGCAACATCACCCACTTTTTTCATCGTCCGCATCTCAGGAGTCCTGAACCATGACCCAGTCCGAAACCCTATTCGAACAGGCTCAAAAATACATCCCGGGAGGCGTCAACTCTCCGGTCCGGGCCTTTCGGGGAGTCGGCGGTACCCCGCTGTTTTTCAAGCATGCCGACGGCGCCTATCTGTACGACGAAGACGATCGCCGCTACATCGACTACATCGGTTCCTGGGGGCCCATGATCCTTGGCCACGGCAACCAGATCATCAAGGATGCGCTCCATGCCCAGGTCGATCAGGGCATCGGTTACGGAGCACCGACGGCGATCGAAACCGAAATGGCCAAAAAGGTCTGCGAACTGATCCCTTCCATTGACCTGGTGCGCATGGTTAATTCCGGCACCGAAGCCACCATGAGCACGGTTCGACTCGCCCGCGGCTATACCGGCCGAGACAAGATCGTGAAGTTCGAAGGCTGCTACCACGGCCACGTGGATTCACTGCTGGTGAAAGCCGGCTCCGGCGCGCTGACCCTCGGCGTCCCCAACTCCCCGGGCATTCCCGCCAGCCTCGCGGAACATACATTGACCCTGGCGTTCAACGATATTGAAAGTGTTCGGGAAACCTTCGCAAAAATGGGCGATGAGATCGCGGCCATCATTGTTGAGCCGGTGGCAGGCAATATGAACTGCATACCACCTGTACCCGGTTTCCTTGAAGCTTTGCGGGAGGTGTGCGACGAGCACGGCACGGTATTGATTTTCGATGAGGTCATGACCGGCTTTCGGGTCGCCCTCGGTGGTGCTCAGGAATTTTACGGTGTCACACCGGACCTGACTGCCCTGGGCAAAGTGATTGGCGGTGGACTGCCCGTTGGCGCGTTTGGCGGCAAACGGGAAATCATGGAACACATCTCGCCACTGGGGCCGGTCTATCAGGCCGGCACTCTGAGCGGCAACCCACTGGCCATGTGTGCCGGCCTGGCCACATTGAATGCCATTTCAGAGCCGGGATTCCATGACCGGTTAACGGAAAAGACCAATGCCGTTCGCGATGGGTTGAAAGAGGCTGCGGACAGCACCGGCGTTCCATTGGCAGTTCAAAGTGCTGGCGCCATGTTCGGCTTCTTCTTTGCCGACGCTCCCAAGATCACTCGCTTCGACCAGGTCGTGGCCTGCGACGCAGAGCGGTTCAAGAAGTTCTTCCAGGGGATGCTCAAGGAAGGTGTGTACCTGGCGCCTTCAGCCTTTGAGGCCAGCTTTACCAGCGCAGCCCTGACCGATGACGACATCCGACAGACAACGGAAGCGGCACGCCGTGTCATGAAAACGCTCTGAACGCGACCGATTGACCCCTGATCCCGAAAAGCCTGTCAGCAACAAGGACATGTCTTTCGGGGCCCCAGGGGTGACCCGCATCACACTTCTGACCGCCCAAACCGACCCGGCCCCTCCTGCCGTTGACTTCGCTCACCCTATGATCAAATTATGGTCAGATCTCGGACAAGAGATGCACTGACTGCGACCATCTAACAATCACAAGACAGAAGTCAGCCCATGGACGCGACGCAGTACTGCCTTGGACTGCCCAAAAATGCAGTAGTCGGCACAACCTGTTAGGTCGAGCCGCAGTTTGACAATAAATACAACAGCAAACTGTAGGTGCAACAATGAAACAATGGATCAAGGTATTCGCCATGCTGGTGGCACTGGCATGGTCGGCGCCATCAATGGCCTGGTGGTGGAATTCCACGCCATCCAACTACACCGATACCCGCTATCCGGTGGTATTGGTTCACGGTATGTTCGGATTCGATTCAATTGCGGGTGTAGACTATTGGTATGGTATTGCCGAAGACCTACGCAAGTACGGGGCCGATGTCTACACCACCCAGGTACCCGCTCTGGACAGTACCATCGCCAGGGGTGAGGCACTGCTACCGCAGATCGCCTCAATCGCAGCGGTGCATGGCAAAGTAAACCTGATTGGCCACAGCCATGGCGGGCCCACCGCTCGATACGTCGCACGGGTAAGGCCGGACCTGGTGGCCTCGGTAACCTCCGTGGGCTCCCCCCACAAAGGCTCACCGGTTGCAGACCTGATCTACGGATCCCCAGCGGACGGTCTTGCAGCATCACTGGGTAACGCACTGGGCAGCCTGATCGACCTGCTCTCCGGTGGCGGCTACAACCAAGACCTCCAGTCCAGCCTATACTCACTCACCACCGAAGGCAGCGCTGAGTTCAACAACTTCGCCCCCGCTGGCGTTCCTGCCAGCGCCTGTGGTGAAGGTGCCTATTCCAGCAACGGCGTGCGCTTTTATTCATGGGGTGGCACTGGCGTACTGACCAACGTGTTGGACCCATCCGACGTACTTTTGGGCACCACCAGCCTGGCGTTTACGTTCAGCCCCAACGATGGCTTGGTGGGTCGCTGTAGCAGCCATTTTGGCAAAGTGATTCGTGATAACTATTTCATGAACCACCTGGATGAGGTGAATCAGGCTCTTGGATTGCATAGCCTGTTCGAGACTGATCCAAAAACCGTCTTCCGGCAGCAGGCCAACCGCCTGAGAAATGCCGGGCTTTAAACAACTCCATACGCCGTGGCTGGAAACGGATGTCCCGCCATGGCCTCAGAATACCGTCTCCAACCCGAGCATCACTTCCCGACGGCTGTAGTCATAACGGTCAATGGTACTGCGGTTGTCCAGCATGCTCCATTCCGCCAACATCATCCATTCACCGGCCAGTCGGTATTCCGCCAGCAGAGAACCGCGCAACCGGTTATCCGTGCGCCGCTCTGAGACCAGCGTTCCGTTCGATACGAATCGTTGGTCATCCTTGTAGCGGGAGTAGCGAACATCGGCCTTGCCTCCAAACGAAAATCGGCTCGACACATAGTGACGGACTTCCGCCGACACAAGGTTGCGTATGGGAGATACACTGAAGAACTCCTGCTGTGTCGACAGATCCCTTCGATGGTTATCTTCCAGCTGATAGTGACCGCTCAGAACCCAACTTCCCAACGCTTTATCAGCGCTGGCACGGAACCGCAGCATCTCTCCATCGTAGGCGCTGTAATCGCTGCCACCATCAATTGTTGAAACCGAACCACTTACGCTGCATTCAACACCAGAGACCACAGGAGCCAAAACGCATCGATCGGGATGATAGAGCATCTCGACTCGGGCCTCGCGTTCAAGGGGATCACCTCCAAACCAGGAAGCCGACAGGCTCAGGGTTGATATAAGCTCACCGTCTCCCAGCTCTTTCGGCAACGACGCACCGGTGCTGAGATAAGTGTTGTCAAAGGCTGAGTTCCCAGGGTACTGGCGAGTGAAGGCAACCCCGTGCAAGCTGATCTCCTTCATTCCGAGCTGAACACTCCCCGCCGCCAGAGCATCCGCAAACCCGCCTTCCTTATCACTGGAAACATCATCCGGGGTTCCGGAAATATTGTCGTCGTATCCGCCAGCGACGGAGAGATAGCCACTACCATGACGCTGATTCGATGAGGGTTGCGCGGTCACGTCGGCCAATTGCTGACGTGCCAGCGTTTGGACTTCTTCAGGTGAATCCGGGCTGGCGGCTCGCTCAAACCATCGGCGGGCATCGCCAATCTTTCCCATCCTCTGCTTTACCAGACCGAGATTGTAGTAAGCCAACGGCGCATGAGGCGTTTCCAACAATGTCAGGAATACGGTTTCGGCCGACTCGAGATCGCCGAGACGGAAGTAAACAACGCCGAGATTGTAGAGTAGGGATGGAGAGTTGGTGCCAGCCGCCCTAGCTCGCTCGAAAAAAATTCGGGCCTCTTCCAGGTTTCCTTGCCGAAAAGCCTTCACACCGGCATCGAAATCCGACTTAGCTGGGACCTCCACTGCCATCGCCATGGGAGCCGAGGTCATCAGGGCAATAAACAGAATGGCTAGTCGTGGGAACCCCAAGCTTTGCTCCGATAATACGCTGTGGTGGCGCCCCTCAAACCAGACGAGTCAAGCAAGGGAGCGATAAAGGCAGGAGTATAGCAACTGACAAAGTGCTTCGTCGCAGAAGGAAAATTACGATGCCGTATAGTTAGTAAGTAGTTAGTAAGGGAAGCTAGGGCCGGCCGGGACGATTGGAAGCATCGGGCAGCTCAGGCAACTCAGGGCGACCCTTTCGCCCATTGCCATTACGGACTTCCCGAGCCCGCTCTGACGCCGCGTTGGCGGCTTCTCGCCCTCTCTCGCGTGCGTCACGAGCCTTGTCCGCGGAATTAACGGACTTATCAACGCCACGACCTTTCGACGGTCGACCAAGTGATACCGGTTCACGCAGGTTAATTTCACGCACGACAGACTCCGTAAGGTCCTCGTCGTCTGTAACCATTCTCATGGTCACATCAAGATCATCACTCGCAAAAACCGTTGTCGGCCCCACCAAAAACAAGCTGAGACAGACGAGAAAAACAGCTCTCTGCCAGATTCCCGACATCATGACGAAGGCTCCGGACGTCCATTTATTGATGGGCTGTTGAGACTGGCCCGGAACGTTTTGGTTCTTTGGCCATCGTCAAGATGAGCGACCAGTTCACCCTCACCAGAGAACAGTATGTTTAATGGCAGATTTACCACGTTTTCGCCTTTATCCAGATCGACTCTCCAGCTCAACCTTTGGTGCCCGGGATAATCCGAAACCTCTACATGAGGCGGTAATTCCACTGTCAAAGTAACACCCTGCAGCGCTTCCCTGGAGCGAAACGCAAGCCGAACATTCCTGGCAACCGGCTTCAGTGCCGAGCGTTCATCCGTGTTTTCATCAACAACGGTTACTCGATGATCGGTTACTGAATCCGTTTCAGTCTGCGCCAACTCATCCGCCGGCTCCTGGCCTGAACGCCAGCCAAAACCAAGTGCAATACCCAGGACCAGAGCCGCTGCAATGGCACCGCCTGCCCATGAGCCACTCCAACCGTGGTCCGCAAGGCTTCTGCGGGACCGGTGCGCTCTTCCGATAGCAACATCCAGAACCTGCTTCTCAAAACCCGGCGACGGGGGAGGTATCTCCTGGCTTTCACGCATCGCGGTGACAATTGCCAATTCGTTGTGTGCAGCCACGGAGCAGCTCTCACACTCGGCAAGATGCTGCTCAAGGCGGTTAGCCTGAGCAGCTGACAGCTCGGCCTTGGCCCAGGAACCCAGGTTGTTTTTGCACTCGTCACACATCATTGCCATCACCTCATTCTTTCACACGCTCGGCCTGCGGAAAAAGTTCCGGACGCTCAAGTAACTTTTCCCGCAGGGCGGCCCGACAACGATGGACTCTCGATTTCACCGTACCAACCGGTATCTCAAGTACCTGAGCAATATCTTCCTGGCTCCAGCCATCCACATCGTGCAGCAGCATCAACGTGCGGCGATCCGGCGACAGAGTCTGAATAATCTCATCCATAACGGGCTTCAAGCGTTCGGAACTGATCTGTTCACTGAGGTCGGGAATATCCGCTGCGTATGAGTCTAAAAAGGAGGACTGCTGCTCGGGTTCTGCTACGTCGCTGACAGGCCTGTCGGCGCGACGTCCTTTGCGCCGGACCTGATCAATAAAGTGCCGGTACAACACGCGATTCAACCATGGCCTCAATTGCTCCACTGATTCCAGTTCCGAGAGACGGGGATACAGCTTCAAGACCACATCCTGAACCAAATCCTCTGCGTCCTGTTGCTGCCCGGCCAAACGATACGCAAACCGGTACATAGCCTCCAAATGCGGCTGCACCAGTTTCTCAAATCGCTTGGCCCGGGAGGCGTTAAAGGAAAGTAAAGCCAAAACTGGTACTCGTCTGATTAATCGCACAAAAAGAGGGCGCAGTTTACAACACAATCCGCACGTAAGTATTGGCCCAAAACCAAACCACCGATCAAAGTCGAATCAGCCGTACCATGAGCAACAGTATGCAGACCCCATGGAACGGCTGACGACACTTCAGCGTTATGCACTTGTGGCCACCCAACATTTCTTCAACCGGCCCGTGTCTTTCCTAAAGGAGGTTTGCAATGAATCAGTCTCTCAAATACCTGACAGTACTTGGCTTTACCGGGGCACTGACTGCCTGTGGCGGGGGCGATGACAGTAGCAGCCTCAGCAGAGGGGAAACAGGCAGCGTAAGCGTCGGACTGACCGATGCACCGGTAGACAGCGCCCAGCAAGTAAACATTGAGGTTACCGCGCTGGTACTTCAACCTTCAGACGGCGAACGTCGCAGGTTTGAGCTGGAATTCCCCGAGCCAATCAATCTCCTCGACCTTCAGGGAGGCTCATTTGAAAGCCTCGTCACTGATGAAGAAGTTCCGGCTGGCAACTACAACTGGATGCGAATCGAACTCGGCGACGACAACACCGTCCTTCTTGATGACGGAAGCTCTCACATCCTTACCACTCCATCTGCAAGAGGCGTGCAGACGTCAGGATTTACCGTTCCTGCCGGAGGTGAAGTTAGCCTTACCATCGACTTCGATGTCCGAAAGTCACTGGTTAACCCTGTCGGCCAGGACAGCTATCGACTCAAGCCGGTACTCAGGCTTGTCGACAACTCTGAGGTCGGTACTATCGAGGGAACGGTAGCTGGCGAACTGATCACTCAGGAATGTGGTGACGCAATGACCCCGGAATTTGCAGGCAACGTCTACGTTCATGAAGGTGCAGATGCCGTGCCTGACGACATTGGCAGCGGAAACGAACCGCTGGTTGTTGCTCCGGTCGACGACAACGGAACCTATACCTACACCGCCGCTTTCATTCCGGCTGGCGAGTACACCGTGAGCTATACCTGCGGGGATGACCTGATCGAAGATGATCAGGAACAGCCTTCAGACGATGACATCACGTTCGTCGGCGCCCAAAACGTGACGGTAATAGCCGGTGAAACTGTAACGGCTGACTTCGAAATCCAATCACCGTAAAACTGAACAACAGGTTGGGCTCATTTCAGGAGCCCAGCTTAATGCAGACGGTGGATCAAGCCTACAAAGCGGACGCACGCTCCTCTGCCTGATCCGCCCCAGCCACATTACCCCTGGCACGCCGGATATCCGCCAGCAACAGCCACCCCGCACGCTGCAGCGATGAATCACTGCCCGCCAGAGACAATCCTTTCAGGGTGAACTGCTCCGCCGACCCCAGTTGATCCAGTGCCACGTAGGCTTGCGAGAGTTTGAAGTACACCTGCGCCGAGCGTGGAGCGATCCGCTGCGCACGCTCCAGTTGCGCCACGGCGGCCTGGGTTTCTCCGGACGCCATCAGGCTGTCCGCCCGCTGGATAAGGCTTCGTGCTGCCGGTGACAGAGCGTCCCCCTCATCCTGGTAGCTGGGGGCCGTGCGCTCTGGCTGCCGCACCGGTTGATCAGGCTGCTCGCTTTTACGTTCAACCCGCGGTTCGTCACTCGGCTCACTGGTTTGTGGCGGTTGGGGTGCCTCGTCAGGGGATGACCTATCACCGGCTGGCACATAAATGGAGCCACCGCCCGGGCCAGAGGCGCAACCGGCCACCGTCAGCGACAAAGCCAATAAACCAGCGCATTTAAACGTGTTCGATTTCATTGGAAGAGTCCTTCAAACCAGCCCCGTATCCGCCGCTCGATATTACCTCCGCAGGAAACCTCCATATCAGGCTCACTGCCAGTGATGAACGGTACGAGGCGTGCATTGTCACAATGTTCTTCTGTCAGGGCGACTTCGTCGGGATTGACCCAGAGGTACTCTACGCCATCCGGCACCACCGGCGAGAAGCCGTGCTGCGGTACCTGGCTCATAAACCGGGACCACACCGGTAACGCGCCGGTGGCACCGGTCAGAGACGTTGGGCCGTTGTCGTCCCGGCCGACCCAGGTCACCGCCAGCAAGTCGCCGCTGAAACCGGCAAACCAGGAATCGCGGCCATCATCGGTGGTTCCGGTCTTCCCTGCAAGCGAGAGCTCCCTGGGCACGGTGCGGTACGCGGAACGCCCGGTGCCTTCCTGCATGGTTTCCTGCATAACATACTGGACAAGATGTACCGCGGCGGGATCCGCTACCTGATCCACTTTCAGGCTATAGCGCGACAGGGCCTCGCCTTGCGCATCGGTGACCTGCCGGATGGTTCTCAGGGGCGTATTGAAACCGGAGGTAGCCAGCCCCTGATAGATCTGGGCGACCGTTACCGGCGTCATGGAGACTGAGCCCAGTAACATTGAGGGGTACTCTGAAATACCGCCGGGAACGCCAAATCCCTGCAAGGTAGACTTCACAGCGCCGATACCCACATCCAGCCCTACACGCACAGTAGGCAGGTTATACGACTGGGAGAGCGCCTTGTGCAGGGGCACCTCGCCGCGCTGTTCCTTATCGTAGTTTTCCGGCTCCCAGCGGCGTCCGTCGTCGAACACCAGGGAGAAGCCCTTGTCCTCGACAGGCGTGATCAGGGTATACCGATCCGGGTTCTGCAACGCCGCCAGGTAAACGAACGGCTTGACCAGGGAGCCAATAGGACGACTCGCATCCACGGCGCGATTGAAACCGGCGTATTTCGGGTCACGCCCACCAACCAGGGCCAACACTTCTCCACTGTCCCGCGAGGTCACTACCATGGCGGATTCCAGCGTGGTATCGGAACGCCCCTCCATTCGCCCGAGCATATCCTTGACGGCAAATTCCGCCGCATACTGGATCGCGGGGTTCAGGGTGGTGAAGATGCGAAGCCCCTCACTCTGCAGATCTTCCTGCTTGTAATCCCTGGCCAGGTGACGGCGAACCAGATCGATGTAGGCCGGGTATCGGTTTTCAGAGTACGAGGCCTGATTCGTAACTCCCAACGGCTGGGCACGGGCCCTGGCGGCGTCCTCTTCGCTGATGAGATTGGTTTCGGCCATCACATCAATGACCAGGTTGCGACGGGACAAGGCACGCTCCGGATGGCGCCGGGGGTTATAGTAGCTCGGCCCCTTCACCAGGCCGACCAACAAGGCGATCTGATGGGCTTGAAGATCACGAATTGACTCGCCGAAATAGAACTGGCTGGCCAGCCCGAACCCGTGAATGGCTCGTGTACCTGCCTGCCCCACGTACACCTCGTTGACGTAGGTTTCCAGTATGTCGTTCTTTTCGTAATGGAGTTCCAGCAGCAGCGACATCAGGGCTTCGTTGCCCTTGCGCAACAAGGTCTGATCCCGGGTCAGGAAGAAGTTCTTTACCAACTGCTGGGTCAGTGTGCTGCCCCCCTGCACGATCTGCCCGGCCCGGATATTGGCCAGCATTGCCCTGCCAATCGATAGTGGGGCGATCCCGACATGGTCATGGAAATTGCGGTCTTCAACGGCCAACAGAGTATCGGTGAAAAGTTCAGGCACATTCGCAAGCTGCACCAACACCCGATCTTCCTTGTGGGCGGGATAGATACCGCCAATCTGGGCCGGTGCCAGGCGCACAATCGGCGAAGGATCGCCCGACAGTACCCGGAAATCCTGTACCTGGTCGCTGTATATGTTGAGCGACAGGCGCCTACGAGGTTCCAGCCCGTCAGTAAACAAAAAGCCCCGCGTGCTGATAATGAAGTGGCCGCCATTGCGGCGATAGGTACCTGCCTGGCTGCCATCCCCGGCACGGTAGCCGGACAGTTCAAGCTCCCGCTGCAGCGCGCCTGAGCTGACGCTCGCGCCGTCATACAGCTCCAGTGGTCTCGCATAGACTCGAGACGGCACTTCAAATCGACGGCCTTCAAAGCGGGAAGTGACCACCGCATCCAGGTAGACCATCCAACCGGCGAGCAGCACCACGCCGATAAAAAAGACGCGCAGAAACAGGCGCCAGAACCAGGGCCGGCGGGCAGACTTACCCTTGCGGGTGTTCTTCTTGGGCGATTTCCGGGGGGAAGCAGATTTTTTCATGCCGGGATTATAACGAATCCGGGCGTCGGTACGGCAGGTCATCCGTGTGTTATTTCTGTAATCTGCCCGTTTTGCTCGTTATGATGGGGGCGATAAAAATCAACGAGTTCAAGGAACCCAAGGAGAGAGCCGTGAGCGACGCACCTTCCGACAACCTGATTCTGGCACTGCAGAATCCGGCGCTGTATGACCACCCGGTGAAAGACTTTCAGGTTATCGAAACGCACATCTCATGGGTCATCCTGACCGGCGACTATGCCTACAAAATCAAGAAGCCGATGGACTTCGGCTTTCTCGACTTCTCGACCCTGGCGCGGCGCAAGCATTTTTGCGAAGAGGAATTGCGGCTGAATCGGCGTCTCGCCAACAATCTATACCTCGACGTAGTGCCCATCACCGGCTCGACCGAGGCTCCGGCACTCGGTGGCGAGGAGGACGCGTTCGAGTATGCCATTCGCATGCGCCAGTTCGACCAGAACGAACTGTTTGACGTGCGACAGGAAAACAGCAAACTCACGCCTGAGCTGCTCACCAGCCTCGCGCGGCAGGCCGCGGACTTCCACAACAGCCAACCACCGGTTGAATCCGGCAAACCACTGGGAACGCCGGAAGCAGTCTTCGCTGCGATGCAGGAAAACTTCGACCAGATCCGCCCGATGATTGACGATGACGTGCTCCTGCTTCAGCTCGACAACCTGGAGCAATGGACCCGCAGCACCTTTGAGCGCCAATCGGCCCTGATTTCCGAGCGCTACGAGGGCGGATTTGTACGGGAGTGCCATGGCGACCTGCATCTGGCAAATATCACAATCTATGACGGCGACGTGACAGTATTCGATTGCATCGAGTTCAGTGAGCCCTTCCGCTGGATTGACGTGATCAACGACCTGGCGTTCCTGCTGATGGACCTGGAGTCCCGCCGTGAGCCCGAGCTGGCGAACCTGGTATTGAATACCTACCTGGAATACCGGGGTGACTTCGAGGCCCTGTCGCTGCTGCCCCTCTACAAGGCCTACCGCGCCATGGTCCGCGCCAAGATTGCCCTATTCACTCTCGGCAACCCATCGCTGACCGACTCCGAGCGGGAAGGCCTGATGCAGCGCTATCGTGATTACGCCCAACTGGCGGAAGACTACAGCGCCATACCCAACCCTTATCTACTGGCCACCACCGGGCTCTCCGCCAGTGGCAAATCCTGCGTCAGTGGCTCCATGGCGGCGGAATTGGGGCTGATCCGGCTGCGCTCGGACGTGGAGCGCAAGCGACTCTTTGGCCTGGGCCCGCTGGACCAGAGCAAATCCCCGACCGGTGAGAAGCTGTACACCAAAGAAGCCAACCAGCGCACCTATGAGCGCCTGGCCGAACTGGCCGGCGCCTTGCTGACCAGCGGCCTGCCGGTCATCGTAGACTCTGCCTGCCTGAAACAGTCCGAGCGGGAGATGATGGCGGACGTGGCGGAGAGCCGGGGCATGCCGTTCGCTCTCCTGCACTGCGAAGCGCCCCTGGAAAGCCGTAAGGAATGGGCTCGCAACCGCTCAGGTGATGCCTCCGAAGCCACCGAAGAATTCCTGGAAGAACAGGAAGCCTGGCTTGAGCCTCTTACCACCGAGGAAAAAACCCACACCATTCACCTGTATACCGACCAGGAACATGTGGGGGAGGCGGTCGCAGACCGAATCCGCCAACATTTTGGCCTTCCCGGGATGTAAAGCGCCTGAAGTAACCAACTCAGGCGTCCAGAATAACCGGCACGGCCTCACCTAGCGAGATATCGCCATCCGGCCCTTGCGGGCCGGAAAGCTCCGCCCTATATGCCAGCAGCTCAACGCCGGCCGCCTTTGCCTCACGAAGCAGCACACCGTAGGCGCTGTCGATATGGTCGGCGGACCGCACGCTGTCGATGCCGGTGTGATTGACCACAAAAAACAGCACCGCACGCTCGCCTGCCCTGGCCTGCGCCATCAGTTCCCGCAGGTGTTTCTGGCCACGGGAGGTTACGGCATCGGGGAAAAAGCCCTGCCCGTCCTCACATAGGGTCACATTTTTTACCTCAACCCAGGCATCCGGATGATGCTCGTGACCTGACAGGTGTAGATCGATCCGACTTTTCTCTGTGCCGTAACGCACTTCTGCCCTGCAGGTCTGGTAGGCGGCAAGCTCCGGAACGCCCCCATTTTCAATGGCTTCACGGGCCTGCGCGTTCGGTCGCGCCGTGTTGATGCAGGCCACCTCGCCCGGAGTAGTTTCAACCAGCTCCCAGGTATACTTCAGCTTGCGCTTGGGATTGTCACTGGTACTCAGCCATACCCGGGCATCCTGGGGCTGACACCCCAGCATGGAGCCCGTGTTGGGACAATGAGCAATGACCTCACTGCCATCCGGCAACCGGACATCAGCCAGGAACCGCTTGTAGCGCCGTATTAGCCGGCCTTCGATCAATGGTGCGGGCAACTTCATTTTGGTCTCCGTGCAAAAGTAGGCATCACAAGGCTGGCACCCCTGTGACTAATCTGCTATTTTCCGCAAATTCCCGTTTCAGGACGAATGCTTTTTCCAGGGTACAACCGGCCAGTATTCGCTGGTCGCCGGAAATATAGCGTTCTTGCGAAGTACAAACATGAGGCCGGGTTCAATGGCAAATACTGCAGAACAACCACGCGAACGTTTTACCAACTTCACCCCTTATGAAATGAAGAAGGGTGAAGACTACATGAGTGCGGAAATGCTGGAGCACTTCAAAAATCTGTTGCTGCAATGGAAGCAGGAGCTGATGGAAGAAGTGGACCGCACGATGCACCATATGCAGGAAGACGCGGCAAATTACGCGGATCCCAGTGACCGCGCAACCCAGGAAGAAGAATTCAGCCTGGAGTTGAGAACACGTGATCGCGAACGCAAACTGATCAAGAAGATTGACCAGACCATCGACCGCATCGACAAGGACGACTACGGCTTCTGCGACCAGTGCGGCGTTGAGATCGGTATCCGTCGCCTCGAGGCACGGCCAACCGCGACATTGTGCATCGACTGCAAGACCCTCGCTGAAATTCGCGAGCGCCAGACTGGCATCTGATCCCAGGCCTTTGAGTATGCCGGCTCCCGAACCCGGGGCCGGTATTCGCC
>CAJXOQ010000050.1 GCA_913057975.1 uncultured Marinobacter sp. | reverse complement strand
CGAGATAGGAGTCCGTCTCGTGGGCTCGGAGATGTGTATAAGAGACAGGTAATCGATAGCACCGGACTGCATCGCGGACACGGCGTGGCTGATCTGACCATAGGCGGTGATCAGCATAGTTGGCAGGCCGGGATACCGTCTTTGCACTTCGTGCAGCAATTCGTGGCCCGACATTCCAGGCATGTTCACATCACTGACAACCATATCCACCGGCGACTCGGCAAGTTGTGCCAGGGCCTGCTCTGCATTAGCCGCTTCGCGCACACGAAACTTTGCCAGCTCAAGGGTGGTAACCAGTGCTTCTCGAAGATCCTGGTCATCCTCAACAATCAGAATTTGGGCTTTGGCCATGGTAGCCTCCGATCAGTCAGTTTTTAGTGGCTGCTGCCGACGGTCAGCCGTCGACAACGAACGCACCAATGGCAGGGAAATAATGGCGACAGCACCTCCGGTGTCAGGCGCATCAATCGCAAACCGCCCCTGGTGCGCTTTCACCACCGCCTGGACCACGGCAAGGCCCAACCCGGTGCCATGGGATTTGGTGGTATAGAATGCTTCCAGCAATTGACCTGCCTCCTCCCTGGTAAACCCGGGGCCGTTATCGCTCACACGAACCACAAACTCGTCTTCGACGGACACAACGGCAACCTCAATCTCTGTTGCCCCTGCCTCCACACTGTTATTCACAAGGTTGGTACAGGCGCCAACCAAAGCATCGCGATTGCACATCAGCGCCGCACTGCTCACCTGGTTACTCAACTCCACCGACACACCAGCAGGAAGTTTCAATCCTTCCAGCGCAGAAGCCAGCGCCTGGACCAGGGTGTCGACAGACAACTCCTCTGCCAACCGCGTCTCGCCTCGGGCGAAAATAAGCATGTCACGCACCTGTTGCTCCAGATGCGTCAAGCGGGACATCAACCGTGAGGCACAACGCTGACGCATCTCCTCGTCCAGGTCTTCCTGGCTGAGGTGCCCGCCATACAGAATGGCAGCCGACAGCGGTGTGCGAATTTGATGAGCCAGGGAGGCCACCATCTTGCCCATGGCGGAAAGCCGCTGGGCATGGGCGAGCTGGGCTTGTAGATGGCGGGTTTCTGTAAGGTCCGTCAGCAGAATCAACTGCCCTGGCTGGTTTTCCATGGTACGAATTTCGATACTGACCCGACGACCATCCTTAAGTGACACTTCATGGCCATCATCACGCCGGGGCGCGAAACAGCGACGGATGACATCCACCCACCGCTCTCCATCAAGGGGCTCCCCCAGTAGCATGATCGCGGCCGGATTAGTCTGCGTCACCACACCCTGGCTGTCGAGTACCACAACCCCTGCCGGGAGCGCATGCAGCAACGTCGACAGCCGGTCCGCCAGCTCCTCTTTCTGCTCCAGCTCCGCCTGGCGCTGCTGGGACTCTGCCGACAACTCACCGGACAACTGGTTCACGCGGGACTCGAGCGTACGGTAGGAGTCTGTTATCTGCCGCGACATCTGATTGAAGAGCTCGAGCGCCGTACCCACGGCTTCATCGTCCTGCTCAGGAAACAGCGCCGTCACCTTGTCATTGACATCAGCCGCCGCATTGGCCGAAGAATCCTTACTGGCTGAGGATGCCTTCGCCGACGACAAACCAACAAATTGCAACTGACTCATACACTCGCCCTCTGACCGGGCCTTGAACCCGGCCCGTACCAATCGGATGGATCGTTTGGACAAGAGTAAGCTAGCGTCATGCCAACTTTAATTTTTGTTTATTTTTCAACAAGAAAGATATAACAGAAAGTGGCAAATGACGGATTTCCGTCACCCAGAAACAACGATGGCGCCGAAGGTTACAAACCTTTGACGCCATCAGAAACCCACTTTTGGGAGGGATCTATCAGCTCTCCTCAGACTCCTCGTCCCGAAGTCCGTACTTCCGAACCTTCTCTACCAGTGTCGTCCGCCGAATCCGAAGCTTCTCGGCCGCCCGAGCCACCACTCCCCCTGCTTCATCCAGCGCTTGCTGAATCAACTGCTTCTCAAGGTTGGACAGGTAATCCTTCAGATCGATACCGTTTACCGGCAGCAGAGCTGGCGCATCCAGCCCCACCAGCCCAGGGATACTGGATGGCATTCCGGAGTCTTCCACTGGCCGGTTCTCATCGTAATCGTCCACGTAGCGAAACTTCTTGGGCAACTCCTGAACCCCGATGACACCGTAAGGGTGCATAATCGCCAACCGCTCCACCAGATTCGCCAGTTCGCGGACATTCCCCGGCCAATTGTGACGAAAAAGACTCATGATCGCCGCCGAGTTCAGTCTGACAGAGCCGCGCTTTTCCTTTTCCATGCGCGAAATCAACTCATTGATCAGCAGCGGAATGTCTTCCACCCGATCACGTAAAGCGGGCATTTCGATGGGGAAAACATTCAGACGGTAATAGAGATCTTCACGGAAATCGCCCGTTTCGATCATGTCTTCGAGGTGCTTATGGGTCGCGGCAATGACCCTGACATCGGCTGACTGGGTCCGACTGCTGCCAACACGCTCATAAGTCCGTTCCTGCAGAACCCGCAGAATCTTGACTTGCATGCTCAACGGCATGTCCCCGATCTCGTCCAGAAACAGGGTGCCTCCCTCGGCCATTTCAAACCGACCGATCCGTGAGGTGATCGCACCGGTAAATGCGCCCTTCTCGTGCCCGAACAATTCACTCTCCAGCAGTTCTGCCGGAATGGCACCACAGTTGACCGGCACGAAGGGCTTGCCGCGACGGGGGGAATGATAGTGAAGATTTCTCGCCACCACCTCTTTACCGGTCCCCGACTCCCCCGTAATCAGTACACTCACATCCTTGTCGGCCACCTGCTCCATCAGTCGGCGCACCGATTGTACTGTTCGACTCGTGCCGACAAGACTGCGGAAAAGCTGCAGACCACGTTGCTGGCCCCGTTCACGAGAACGTGCAAACTGATCCCGGTAGATCTGCGCACGGTAGAGAGAGTCCACGAACTTGGTATAGTTGAGCGGCCATTCCATGCGGGCGATCACCCGGCTGATCTCGTCGTCGGACAGGCCGGCCAAATCGGGGTCACCAACCAACAGCAGAGGCACACCCTTCGCGGCCGCACACACCTTGGAAATAGCAGTGGCCACGCCATCATCCTCGCCGTTGACGATGGCAACGGTAATGGATTCCAATTCGTCGGCGTCACCGCCGCTCAGCAGTGAATGAGCATCGGCCCCGACGACAACACCCTCCTCGCCGATAAACTCAAGGATGGTGGAAATATCACGTCGTTTCGCATCGTCCTCGCTGAGCACCAGCACCTTATTATTCTTCGACATCCAAACGAATCTCTTGCGGGGATTTGTGCGGTATTTAAGACTGTAAGTGCGCTCGAGTCAATTTTATGACGCTATTTCGGGCGATTTAACGAGACGTTTTGATAGGCTTTTGCAGCGCTGCGATTCTGATTCACCCCTTTGAGCGCTTTCTGAGCTTCCGCCTTGGCTTCATTTGCCGAAATATTGGCACGGTCACAGAATGTCTGCAGAGCTGCCAACCGCTCCCTGACCGGCTCAGGGCCCAACTCGCCGGCCTCAAGGGCCGCCATAACCGGCTCGATCGTTGGTTTGACCAGGCCATTCAGACGGGACAGCTCGTCCCAGTTATTCTCCGCAAGCGCGGTCTTCAGGTGTTCAACCAGGGTATCCACTGCCTCAAGCTGTTCCGGTACCGACATAATTGCATCTCCTTGAAAACGGGCCGGCAGCCCCGTGCCTCAACCGGCCCGGGGCTGCCGGCCATCAGCGGCGGGCTGCTCTGCGGGCCGCCGAGGCAGAGAACTGATTGCCGCGGAAGCCAGGCTCGAAGTCGTAGGCAGGGAAGTCGTTATCCAGACCATCAATGTAGTAGCGCTGAGCGCTTAGATCGTAAGTCATCTCCATGGTAGTCCAGAATACCGGCTCACTGTAATAGCTGATATTGTGAGCTTCGGACACTCGCCAGAGTTGATCGTTGCCGTCGTACTCCTCCGTCGCAAGAATCTGCCAGCTATCTTCGTCGACGTAAAACACCCGGCGGGCATATATATGGCTGATACCGGTCCGCAGTTTCGCTTCGACAACCCATACCCGATGCAGCTCATACCGGGCCAATTCCTGGTTAATGTGCTGGGGCCGAATGACATCGTCCGGCTCGACATCCGCGTCGTGAAGCTTGTAGGCATTGTAAGGTACAAAGATCTCACGCTTGCCTTTCAGCTCCCAGTCGTACTGGTTAGGGGCGCCGTTGTACATGTCTTTCTGGTCCACTGAGCGCAGCGATGACGAGTTCGGAAGATCGGTTTCATAGGCCAGGTTCGGTGACCGGCGCAGTCGCCTTGAGCCGGCATCGTATCGCCATGCGAGCCGGGGTGAGCGAATCTGATCCAGGGTTTCATGAACCAGAGTGATGGTGCCCGCGAGACTGGATGGCGCGATGGTGTCTGTTTTCAGGTAAAAAATCTTGTTATCAATATCGGCGAGGTTCGCACCGCGGCGGCTGTAGGCAAAGAAATAGTCGTACTGGTTAACAACCTGGTTATAGGAACCGTTCACCTGGGGCGTCGCTGAAGCGCTACGAAACGACAGCTCCTCCCCGCGATAGCGCAGAATGTGGTTCCAGATCACCTCCAGACCATTCTTTGGAATCGGGAATGGGCTGGTCATGATGGTGTCACGCACACCGTTACCATTGGCCAGAAGTTCCGCGCTGCGGGCATTTTCCCGGGACTTTTCGTACACATCTTCCGGGAAAGCCGCGCTTCGACGGGTTTGATACACCGGCATCACAAAGCCCGGGCCATATTGCTCAAGCATACGGATGTGTCCGTCGGTGAGCTTGTCACGGTACAGGTCCACATTGTCGCCAGTAATAACAAACAGGGGCTCGTCGTCGGGGAACGGGTTAATTTCCACCTCTCCCTGTTTCCAGTCAGCGGGCGGCTTGGTGAGCCCTCCCGTCCAAGCCGGAATGCTACCTGAGGTATTACCCTTTCGTTCAGCTCCAACTGGCGTCAAATCGCTGCCCAACCGCTCAACTTCGGATTCACTGACCTTTGCTAGTGCAATTCCCGACAACCCAAACAATGCCACTGCACAACCTGCGATCCATTCCCATTGGTTCCGCATTCCCTATCTACCTCCAAGGTAACCGATCAACCCATGTGTCATCCACGGTTTGGCATATCCACGCAGGAAACCACAACAGGCGATCGTATGTTATTCAATCGGGGCGCCTTTTTGCCAAATTCAAACGATCGTTTCAAGTGAATCTTTGTAGTTTCTTGTCAAAACCGCCAAACCAACGGGGGGAGGAGAAATTCACAAAGGAAAATGTTATAGTAGGCGATTAATTCATCGCACAGCAGTGGAACCACCCTCAGGTACTACCATGGCGTCACAGTGGCACTCATTGGTTTCCCAGAAAATATTCCTGGCTCGCAACCTGTTGGGGCAACTGGAAAACAGCGACAGCGTTCCAGCGAAAGAAGCGCTATTGCAAGGGACCATCGAGCTGGCACTCAGGGCTCGAAAACTGGTGCTGGTGATGATCGCCAGAATGTATCAGCACCAACATAGCCAGCCTGATGACCTTGAGGCACTGGGTGAGCTGATAGGAACCCACAGCCCGGAAATAGCCGAACTGAATCAGTTGGCCAATGACGGGCGAAGTTGGTGGAATCACCTCGAACAACTTGAGCGGTATCAGGGCAATCCACCGATGGCGCGAAAAACGGTCAGCAGTGAAAACGTGATTGCCGTTGCAGCTGACACCGGCCCGGATCGCTCAAAACAGGCCCTGGCAACCACTCTGGGCGCGATGAAACACTTTATCGATATCCTCGAGGACCGGCACAGCGAGTGGTAAAGAACCTCGCCGTTGCCGAAGCCAACGGGAATGAACTGAAAGGCTAGCTTAATGTCACCATCGTTTTTCGAAATCGTACAACTGAGCAACGGAGACTATGCGCTTCGCCGTATCGACGACGACAGTGCACCGCTGGTGCAGATATCATTTTCGACGGAAGCCAGGGAGATGATGGAAGACCGGGACATGAACGTTGCCAAAGCTATGATTGCGGCCGGCATTGAAGCGGTCGGTAACGTTGCCCATGATATTGACTGGGAAGACGAAGAGCCGGACGCCCAAGACATCCGGCCCTCCTATACACTTCACTGACGATCAGCGCTGGCGCAGCACCACACCATGGCTGTTACCCCGGGCCGAAGCCTGTTCCAATGATGCGAGCGCTTCACGTCCGAGTTTGTGCGTCCACATGACTACTGCGTGACAGGTGCCAGCGCTCAGCGCCCGCTCGGCAAGCTCCCCGGCCGGGTAGTCTTGAGTGGACCTCAATACCAACAGCTCGCCCGCAACGATGCCACGCATGGTCTGCCACTTACTGACGAGGCTTTGGGGCGGATCAATCCAGGCTAACCAACGCTTTTCCTGATTCAACTGCGTGAGCATAGGCAGCAATAGCTGGAAGTTTTCAACCTGCCCTTCCGGCAGAATGATCTCTGTGACATTGCCTGCCGGTTTGGCTGGGCGACTCCTGACAGTATCACGGCCGCTTATACCGGCAACCTCTGAAGCGACAAACCTGCCGCCTCCGTGAGCATAGGCCAGATTCTGATTAAAGCTGAGTTGTTCCATGATAAGCCTCACCTGCCGTTAAGCCGCGTCCGCGGTGTTCAACACTCAACGAAACACAGCCGGATATGTCCGGACACCCTGGGGGTGTCAGTGAAGGTCCGAGCGTCGTATAACCCCGACGCCGAGCCCCTCAATGAAGAGTTCCTGTTCTGTCAGATCCACTTCTATGGGTTCAAATTCCTCATTCTCGGCGATCAAATACACTTTCGAGCCTTCCTTACGGAATCGCTTGACCGTGACTTCCTCACCCACCCTCGCCACAACCACCTGGCCGTTGTGCACATCGTGGGTTCGGTGCACCGCCAGCAGGTCGCCGTCAAGGATGCCAATGTCCTTCATGCTCATGCCGCGTACCCTGAGCAGATAATCCGCCGAGGGAGAGAAAAATTCAGGCTGCAGGGTACAATGGTCTTCGATATGTTCCTGTGCCAGTATCGGACTGCCGGCCGCTACCTGACCGATCACCGGCAAACCAAGGTCAGCCTCTACATCGGGAAGACGAATTCCCCGGCTGGCTCCCGGCACCATCTCGATCGCTCCCTTTCGGGCCAGCGCCCGCAGATGTTCTTCTGCGGCATTGGCAGAACGGAATCCAAGTTCTGCCGCAATTTCTGCACGGGTCGGCGGATACCCGGTCTCGTCAAGGTAGCGACGAATAATATCCAGTACCTCTGTCTGCCTAGCTGTCAGCTTCATTTAGGTTGCCCCGGTTAGCCCTGTTTTTATATACAGTGATTTGACTATATACAGTGTTTTATCCAGTGTAAACCCTGTAAACGCAATTTTTCCTCAAGCCGGTCTGGATGGCGGTCCACCGCGCCTTGGCGCATGACTGTGTTAAGGTGATCACAACCAAATTAGGGAGTCGCTTGAATGAGCAACAGATGTAGGTTACCGGACATCCTCAAGACGGATGACGGCAAGGAACGCAGAGTTGGCGTTGAAATTGAGTTGTCCGGCCTCGGTTACGAAGATCTTGTCTCGCTGTCCGCAAAACTGCTGGGAGGCACTGGAAGATCTGTTGCGCGCTATGTGTCCGAGGTTGAAACGGAACTCGGTGACTTTACCATCGAACTGGATTCAGACCCGATAAAGGACCTTGATCTGGCAGACGAGCGTCTTCCCGAGTCCGTCAGGGAACTTGGCGGTCAAGCCATGAGCGTGATCGACGCAGCCGCCGAGAAAATCGTGCCTCTGGAAATCGTCAGTCCTCCGCTGGCTTTCAGTAAGCTGGAACGTATAGAGACACTTTGCGATGAGCTTCGCAGAGCCGGCGCACTGGGCAGCCGGGAGGCGCTCTATTACGCCTTCGGTTTGCAATTGAATCCGGAGCTACCAGACCTCAGTGCCACAACGCTGGTTCGCTACCTACAGGCCTTCGCTGCTCTCTATGAATGGCTGAAGGCACGCCACCAGATTGATTTCAGCCGTAAGCTGACCAGCTACATTGAGCCATGGAGCAGCACCTACATTGACCTTCTGATTTCCGAGGATTATGCGCCAGACATGGAGAAATTGATGCGGGACTACCTGCATTACAACCCTACCCGGAACAAGGCTCTGGACCTTCTCCCGCTGTTCGCACACCTGAACAGCGATTTACTGGCAGAATACGTTGAGGATGAACGCATCAAAAGCCGGCCAACACTGCATTACCGGCTACCCGACTGCGACATTGATAACCCTGACTGGCATTTTTCCACGGTGTGGAATGACTGGGTTGTGTTGGAACAACTGGTGGCCAACGCTGATGACTTATCAAAACTGGTTACGGAGTTTCGCAACAGTCGCAAACTGAGCCTCCACAACCTGACCCACAGCTGGATAGACACGTCCGACCAGTGGCTTCGGTCCGGAAACTATGTCTGAAAGCCCGGTAGATAGGCCTGAACATCCGGGCCTTACGATTGGTATCAGCGGCCCGGCACGTCGCAGTCTCGCCCACCGGCTGATCACCTTTGCACTGCGCCTCCATGGCGCGCGTACCCATTTTATTCGCCCGGGGTCAATGGTCGACGTCTCGCTGCTCGACGGCCTTGTGCTCTCCGGTGGCACCCACGTGCATCCTTCACGGTACGGACAGACGCCCCAGGTGACCGCTCGGTATGACCTCCGCCGTGACGAAACCGATGTCCGCCTGCTGTCCCGTGCTGAAGAACTGAACATCCCGGTACTGGGTATCTGCCGTGGTGCACAGTTCATCAATATTTTCCGCGGCGGGTCGCTATGCCAGAACGTGACGCCACTGCGAGTCAACACCCGCCATCGCCCGTTACTGTTACCGCTACAGACTGTGCGGGTCGTCAGTGACAGCCGCCTGGGACAGGTGATGCGCAGCCCGGTCATTGGCGCGAACCGCATCCACAGCCAGAGCATCAAAAAACTGGGCACAGATCTACGCGTTGTCGCCGTGGACAACGACTCGTTTGTGCAAGCGATCGAGAATACACGTGGGCAATGGTTGATGGGCATCCAATGGCACCCGGAATACCTGCTTTATCACGGCGGCCACCGGCGGATTTTCAGCCATTTCGTACAGGCTGCGGAGGACAGGAAACTGGTTCGGCTGGATGAACCTGTCGAAGCCGGGGAAGACGATGGGTATGTGGCTCAAAACGGCAGGTAACGCTGTAACACAGCCTTGATTTCACGAATTTCCCGGGCGTCGTCGGGCAGAGCCGTTAAATAACGGGCTGCCCACTCTTTCAGTTGCTCGCGGGTGGTCACATAATGGGGGTCGCTCCCGGTCAGCCTGAACAGGATATCGCGCTCCCGGGGCGTCAACCTGACCTGATTCTCGTGCAATAACATGGAGATCCAACTATGTTCCACAACGTCCATCGATACCTGCTGGCCTCCACGGCCCTGATCGTGTTTCCCCTGGGCGCATCAGCAGCAGAAGTCAGCCTGAGCGGTCAGGCCTCAGTCAAGTATACGCCAGACAGCGCACGGCTGCAGTTTACCGCCCGCGCCGAGCACAAGCTTCCCGAGACGGCCACTGAGGAAGTCAACGAGCAGATGGAGAAGTGGCGGGAGAGCATCGAGGACTTCCGCGGCCAGCTCAAATCCTACAGCGACGCCTCATTGAACCTTTACAGCCGTTCGATTCCATCGCCAGAGCGTCACGAGGAACCCCGGCGAGTGGCCGTTGCCTCGCAAACGGTCAGCTTCACCATCGACGACCTCTCGCTGCTCAACCCGATTCTTGCGCAGGCGCAATCGCTGGGTATGGACTACAACGTCGGCCCCCATCAGTTTTTCCATTCTGATGAAGTCGGTTTGCGTAAACAGGCCCTGGCGGGCGCCATTGCCGATGCGAAATCACGCTGCGATTTTGTTGCCAGAGAATTGGACAAACAGTGCGGCGAGGTGATGACCATTAACGTCGATGGCCGCCACCAACCCCCGATGCCAATGATGGCGGAAATGCGAGGCACCTCGGACGCTGTCTCCGAGGTCGGTTCCCGCGAACTGGAGGCTCGGGTAAGCGCGACCTTTGAGCTGGAGTAAACCGCCCGCTTAAAAATCTCGGGTGTAGAAAATATCCAGGGAGGCTGCCAGGCCACTGGCAGCCTCAAGATAGAAATACCGACCGATGTCGTAGCGCAACGCTACGGTGGTAATCGGCTGGAAGATCCCGACCCCATAGCGAATGCTCAGCTCGTCCGTCAGATAGCCGCTTGCCACCACAGCCGATTCATCGCCGGAACCCTCCGCTTCAAGCGTCAGGTTACGAATCCCGAATTCCTCGCCAATGCCCTGGGTTACCTTATTGGCCTGGGTTAGCCCCAGGGAGATGGCCGCCCGACTCATCTGGCCCTCGTCACCCCGACTTTGGGGGGCACGGCCCAGAATCACATAAGAAAGTGCATCGGTCTGGGGCATCTCGGGTTCGGAGAAGACTTCAGTCTGAGGCGCACTGACCGGGCCACTGAGCCGGATGCCGGCCACTACGTTATCCACGGTCCGCACCGCCTCAATGTCCAGATACGGTTCTGACAGGGGGCCCACAAACACCAGCCTCGCGCGACGCAGATCAAGTTCCTGCCCATAGGCTTCGTAGCGTCCTTCAACCAGTTGCAGGGCGCCCCTGGTATCCAGGTTGTTGCCGATACGCAGCGTACCCTCAAGGTTGCCTGTCAGACCAAAGCCACTGAAACTCACTTCATCTTCACCCACTACCACGGTGACGTCCATATTCAGGGCGCGTAGGCCACCTTCCTTTTCTTCGGCGCCGACGACGACCTCATCCTCGGATACGGAAACCGCCTGGGCGGGCAGCTCGCGGATTTCGATCGTGCCCCGGGGTACGTTCAGGTTACCGGAAACCGACAGGTTGCCGCCTTCGTAGGCGATAGTGATATCCGGCACCAGCTCTACTTGGGCGTACGGCTCATAGCTAAAGGGCAACCGGTCACCAGTCAGCCGAATCTCCACCGAGGGTTCCGCCTCCCAGGCCAACACCCCTTCTATATTGCCGCTTCCACGTTCGTTACTGCGCCAGCGCCCGGACAAATCCGCACTATAACCCTTCAGTTCAAGGCTAATGACCAGATCCTCAAGTGGAATCGGTAATCGTGGGTCGGCAATGTGGCCTCCTGAGAGTGCAAGCTCGCCATTCACCGCCGGCTTCATTAGCGGCCCAGACAGCGTCCCATCGCCGTTGAGCTCCCCTTCAACAACTTCCAACCCGGCAAATATACCGGCCATGGCAATATCCAGGCCTTCGATGCTGAATTGCCCATCGACATCACGGGCATCGCTATTCGGGTCAACCGACATACCGACAGAGAGGTTACCAATATCGGGGCCCTCTAACTGCAGGTCCAGCTCCGCGACGTTCGGCTTCAAGCTCAGGCGGGTGGTGAAGGTGTTGTAGCTCAGGCTTTCCCATTCGTCCCTCACCTGCACTTCAAACTCGCCGGAACCGGCGTCGATGGATACTTGGCCGTCTGGTCCGTCTTCCGTCATGACCATTTGCAGGTCAGCGTTCAATGTTGCGTCCCAACGCAGGGATGCCGGCAACAGGGGGGCTAACGCCGTGGTCGGGAAGTTTTCAATGCGGTAGGCGATGTCTTGAGTCGGTAGCAGAGTCTGGTTCTCGGCACAGACAGAGGCCTGCTGCCATTGCCAGCAGTGCTGCCCCAGTGTGAGCCTACCGGCTTCGGTATACTCAAGGGCCGCGGGCTCTGACAGCGTCCACTGCTGACTATGGGCGGGCACACTTATCTGCCCCTGTTCAAGCGCACCTGCCCAGGCGTTCCAGCTTTCCGAGGCATCCCCGGCCAGCAACAGCGACAATTCCGCCTCTTTGTGGCGGGCATTGAGCCTGAGTCGGTGATCATCCCGAGTTCCCGTCAGCGCCAGCGACAAATCTTCCAATAGCTGTTCGCCATAACGCGCTTCCGTTCCCCGAAGATCCGCCTGGATGTTGAATCCTTCGCGTAGCGAGGCCGTCAGGTCCAGGCTGGCAAGGCTCAACTGGTCCTGCCATGCCAGGTCGGTGCCGGTTAGTGCTACCTTGCCCTGGGGTTGGTCCACGGTGCCAGAAACCGATGCCGTACCATTGACCGAACCCGCCAGCCCCGGCAGGAAGGTTTCCGGCGCCGGCAGGTTCAACTCCAGGTTGCCGTCAATCTGTTGCCCCCAGTGGCCCTGGCCTGTCACTCGGTTGTCTCCGACCTCAAGCTCCAGATCCGACAATGTCCAGTTGCCGGCGTCACTGTTCAGCGCGCCCCGGATCAGCGCCTCATTGGTCTGCCAACTTCCGGAAACGTCCCATTGAGCCTGCAGCGTAGGCGTCCCTTCCTCCTGCAGACGTCCGCTGGTATCCACGTCGCCGCTTAGGCTCGCTTCCAAGGCGGGGAGCCAGAAACCAGGGTTAAAGCTGTCCAGCGTCAGGCTTGCGTCCCAGGACAATTGATCAGCAAACGCCACGTCCGCACGGCCGCCGAGGAAACCCGCGCCAGTATTGACGCGCAGGTTCGTCAACGCAACGGACTCCAGGTCACCCTCAAGATCCCCCGCCATATCGGCGTCGCCCATGGGGCCGCTGACACTGGCGTCAATGCTCGCCTTATAGGCTCCCCCCTGGTACTGAACATCGCCATTGAATTGGCGCAAAGTGACCGGCGGCTGTTCAAAATCCGGAATCAGGCTGTACCAGGGAAAAGCGTCGAGACTTACCTTGGCATCTGCCTGAAGCGCTTGCTCCCAGCTTACGTTACCGGTGACCAGGAGGCGGCCTGTCTCGACCTCCGTGGTGCCGGGACCGGTCAGCGCGAGCTCCAACCCTTCGAGGCCCTCTGTAGTCACCAACCCCTTCAATGACACGGGTATATCGCCTGTGGATCCGGGCAGCACGGTGCGGGAGTTCGAGCGGAAACCGTTCTCAAGGCTGCCTTTCAAGGCAACCACGGTGTCTGTCAGCACCACGGTTTTCGGTAACCCCTCCGCCGGGACGAACCGGCTGGAACGAACGGTCAGTTCCGCCGGCAGGGCGCTGTCCAGCGGCGCCACCCGGCCAGCCAGCGTGGCATCAAGATAACCGCTGCTCTGGCCCTTTATTCTAAGGTCTGCTGCGCTCCCGGTCAGATTGAGTGCCAATTGCCAATCAGCGCCATACGGGGGCGGCAGCATCAGGCCAACCTCCAGATCTAGCGGCCAGTCGCCCCGGGTCTGGAGCCTGCCGGAGGCATCAATGCTGATATCATCCCGAACAAAGGCCAGGTTCTGCAGATGCCAGTCCGAACCGGAACCCTGAGCTTTGAGCTGGAGCCGGTCCCAGACCTTGGCATCGTTGAGCATCAAGGGGCCAAGGTTCACGTCCCGGACCACCAGCCCCAACGGAAGGTCGACGCTGGGTAGACTGATATCACCGCTGTCTTCTTTGGGCTCGCCGGATGGCTGCAGAGTCAGATCAATGCTGTCTGCCAGAAGCCGCTCCAGACAGAGCTGTTTGTTGAACAGGCAGGTGGGCGACCAGTCAACGACCGGCGACTCTACCTGTAGCCCAACACCGTAGCCCTGCCATGTCAGGGAGGCTGCCTGCCACTGCCCCAGCAACGAACCCTGCCCCTGCTCAACCTCGAGGCCGGGAACCTGATCAATCACCCAGGCGGTGCCGGTTTCCGAGCGCAGCGCCAGCACCAACAACCCAATCAATAACAGCGGTAGCAGGACAATAACGGCCAGCGCCACCAACAACCCGTTTCTCAGGCGTTTTGACCGTTTTGGTGTTGGAGTTTTCGCTTCGTCGCTCATAACTCCGGCCCCATGGAAAAGTGAATGCGCCATTCACCGCCAAACTCGGGATCCAGGCCTTTGGCGACGTCCAGGCGCAGCGGCCCGACCGGGCTGATCCAGCGAATGCCCAGGCCGACACCCGTCGCCAGTGGGTCCGACAGGTCATCCATGGCGTTGCCTTCGTCAACAAACGCCGCGACCCGCCAGTTTTCGGTAAACTCGTACTGATACTCGACACTGCCTACCATCAGGTAACGGCCACCAATGGCCACGTCCTCGCTGTTCCGGGGTGACAGCGTCTCATAGCCATACCCCCGCACCGTCTGGTCGCCACCGGCAAAGAACCGCAGTGACGGCGGCACATCCGAGAAGCGATTGGTGGCCACGCCACCAAACTGGAACCGGGACAGGAAGCGGTGGTTGTCCGCCAGGGTGTAGAGCCCCTTTACCAGAACATTGGCATGGAGAATATCCACGTCGGAGATGACAGCACGGTGGGAGCCGGTCACATCGAACTGGATACGATATCCCCGGGATGGATCCAACGGGGAGTCCGCCTGCAGTTTCGAATACCCCAGTCCGGGCAGCAACAGGCTGCTCTGCTCGGGGTCGTCGTTGCCGATGCGAAAACGCTCACCTTCCCAGCGGATCGAGGCAACCTGCAACCAGCCGTTATCGAGCTGGTGTTTCCACTGCTGGCCAAGGGTAAGCAGCTCAGACTCCACGTCCTCAATATCCTCCCGCTGATAACCGGCGGAAAGGCGAATGGAATCGGTCATGGGAGGATCAAGGGGCAATTCGTACCAGGCGCCCACGTTTTGGCGCGGCGCCGAAAGTTCTGTCTGCGCGCCGCGGCGATGGCCCATGGGGTTGATCCAGTGCTCCCGCCAGTTACCGCTCAAACGCGGCCCCACATCCGTGGAGAAACCAACACCAGCGGCGACCGAGCGTGGAGGACGAGTGGTCAGGTCCACCGATACGGGTATCACTCCCTCCTCGGCTTTACCAGGCGAAGCGTCGATATCCACACCGGAAAAGTAGCCGCTGTTGGAGAGATCGCCGCTTAACCTCGCCACCTTGTCGGCGTGATAAATCTCACCGGGCTCAAAGCGCACGAACTGTTCAAGCAACTGTTCCTCGAAGCCATGCCCTTCCTTGAAACTCACTTCGCCAAGGCGATACCTCACACCACTGCGAAAGACCAGGGAGATATCTGCCGTGCGCTGTTCCGGATTGACTTCCAGCCTGCGGGTGGTGAACTCGCCATCAAAATACCCCAGTCGGGAGGCTCGGTTCTGGATGGTCTGGCGCAACGTGCTGTACTGGCCGTGATTCAGCACATCCCCCTCTGCTGGTTTTTCCGGCAGGGTTCCCACGAAATCGGGATCCCGACTGGCTGGGCCTTCGATGGACACCTGTCGGGAACGAACGCGAATGGGTTCACCGGGCTGCACAGTCAATACCAGGCGAGCGGGTGTTTCGCCATCGCCGGGCTGCTCAACCACTTCCCACTGAATCATCGGGCTGTAGTAGCCCAGCGCACGGAGTGCCTCTTCCACTTGCGCTTCGGCGGTGCTGGCGTATCGCCTCAGGCTTCCAGCGCTGCGCCCCTCGACCTCACCCAGAAAGGCTTCCGCATTATCCTGAAGCTGTGGATAGTCGCCCTCCACGTTCACCTCCACCTGTTGCGCCCAGACCAATCCCGGCGTTGCCAATATCACCAGGCAGACCATCCCGACAGTGCGGAGAAACAGGAGTCTAATGTGGGAACACATCAAGCAGCGTTACTTCAGTGAAAGTGGGTGAAAAGGCGCATTAACCGTATATGAGTGTACCGGGTAGCGGTCCGTTTAATCCATGCCAATTGACCATCTTGCCTGCCTGTAATGCGCTCTATGCCAATGGCGTGGATGCCCGATGCCCTCGCCCCATCGTCGCCGGCAGAGCTGAAATAAGCTAACCTGTGTGAAAGCGTCGAAAAATCAGGCAGGTGCAACCCGTTTTTCTCAATACTAGGGCGGGCATCTCAGGGCCTGATCGCAGCGGATGTGTCGCTGCAGACTCCAAACTCGAAGCCCTGGATCGATGAATGCTAAAGATAAACCGAGAAAACCTGAAAACCAGCCACCAACTCATCTGGTTCATCATAGACTTCCTGATGCTCGGCCTGCTCATTATCAACCTGGCCTTCATCATCTTCGACTCCATCTACAACCTCACCGGCGTCCAAAACCTGCTTGCTGAAAACGCCCCAATCGTCAAAGAGCTCTACCATCCCATCCACGAAAACTTCCTGTTCTACGACCTCATCTTCGTCAGCATCTTCCTGACCGAATTCGTCGTGCGCTGGGGCTACGCCATCAAGGCGAAAGTCTACGACCGCTGGTACTTCTATCCGTTCATCCACTGGTACGACATCATCGGCTGCATCCCCGTTGGCAGCTTCCGCTTCCTGCGGATACTGCGGGTCATCTCCATCATCTATCGCCTGCACCAGTACAAGGTGATTGACGTTACCCAGACCCGAGCCTTCCAGTTCTTCAACTTTTACTACGAAGCCTTCATGGAAGAGCTCTCCGACCGTATTGTCATCAAAGTGCTCACCGGTGCTCAAGACGAGATTCGCAAGGGCTCACCCTTGTTCGAGCGCATTCAGAACGACATCCTCTACCCGAGACGGGAAATGCTGTCAGACTGGGTATCACAACGAGTTGCAGACGCAGCCCGTGAAGGGTACATCCCCAATCGCGGCGCCCTGCGAAGCTACCTGGAAACCCGCGTCGACAACGCACTCAAACAGAACCTTGAGTTATCGAGGCTGAAATACCTGCCCGTTGTCGGGCCCACCATCCAGGAAACCCTGGAAGAAGCCGTGGGAGACATTGTCGCCAACGTGATTCACCAGATTCTTGAAGACCTCGCCTCCGCGTCCAATCACGCGTTCATCGAAGACATCGTCAATGTATTCCTGCCATCGCCCGATAACGAAGACGAAAACGGCGAACACAACGAGGCCCTGATCAACCTGATTGTTGAAGTACTGGATGCGGTCAAAAGCCAAGTCAAGGTCAAACACTGGCGTAGCGAACTGACCTGAACCTGTTCAGCCAACAACACCGAGGATTCCATGGACCCAATGTACTATCGACCAGCTGCAGAACTTGTTAGCGACCTCAAAAACGGGAAGCTAACCAGTGTTGACGTCACTCAAGCGTTCGTGGACCGGATTCGACAGTGTAATGGCGATATAAACGCGGTTGTGACACTGGACGAAACAAACGCTCTCGGGAAAGCAAGGGCGGCTGACGAAGCTCTGGCGCGTGGCGATTCCGTTGGACCACTTCACGGCCTGCCACTGACCCTGAAGGATACCTGGGAGGTTGCCGGCATGGCCTGTACCGCCGGTGCACCCGCGCTGAAAGACTACATCCCGACGAAACACGCCGATGTGGTCCAGCGCCTGGAAGACGCCGGTGCGATCATCCTGGGGAAGACCAACGTCCCCATTTACGCCACCGACCTCCAGAGTTACAACAAGCTCTTCGGTGTCACCAACAATCCCCACAACCTGGCCCATACCCCCGGAGGCTCGTCCGGGGGCGCTGCCGCAGCGCTCGCGGCAGGCATGACACCGTTGGAAGTGGGCAGTGATCTCGCGGGCTCCATCCGCACACCAGCGCATTTCTGCGGCGTTTTCGGGCACAAGCCTTCCCGTGCCCTGGTCTCCTTCCGTGGTCACATTCCAGGGCCACCGGGCACAGAGTCACGGCCGGACCTGGCCGAAGGCGGGCCATTGGCGCGCTCGGCAAAGGATCTGGAACTGCTGTTGAGCGTGATGGCCGGTCCCGCTGAACGGGAACGCAACAGCTGGCAATTGGCCATGACACCCGCCACTATCCATTCCCTGGAACAGGCCCGGGTGGGCCTTTGGCTGAAAGACCCGCTGTGCCCTATCGACGACGAATTACTGAACGGCTACCAAAAACTCGGGCGGGCACTTGAAAGCAAGGGAACACTGGTTGCCGAAGCCCGGCATCAACTGCTCAACCTGGAACACATCCTGCCTGCCTATTTCAACTTGCTGGGCAGCCTTCTCAGCACGTCCATGAAACCGGCCCAACGCCGGCAAATGATGTGGATCTCACGGCTTGAACGCTGGCTTCACCTGTTTGGCCCTGTTACGGCCTTTATCGGGGAATACGGCCGCGGCGTGAATCAGCCGGTACACCAATGGATGGCCTGGAGCGAAATGCGGGAAAAGATGCGGGCCGAAATCACCACTCTGTTTGACGAATTCGATGTGCTGTTAACGCCGATCACCCCAACCACGGCCATTCGCCACGATCACAGCAATCCAGTGTTCAAGCGGCAGATCACCGTTGCAGGTCAGCCCAGGGCGTATATGGACCAGTTCTGCTGGATTGCCCTGGCTACCTTGCTCGGGCTGCCCGCTACCTCCGTACCTATCGGAAGAACAGCGGATGGGTTGCCGTTCAATGTGCAGGTCATCGGTGCGCCAGGGATGGACCTGACGACGATCCGGTTCGCAGAGCTGCTGGAAGCCAGCGGACTTGCAGGCTTCCAGCAGCCGCCGGACCTCAGCCATTGACCAGGAAATGCACCCAGATACTGGCCCCGTAACCCAGCGCAATCGCCGGTGTCCATTTCAGGTGACTGAGAAACGTATACTGCCCCCTGGCCTGTCCCATCAGTGCGACGCCCGCAGCAGAGCCTATGGACAAGAGGCTGCCACCAACGCCAGCAGTCAGCGTGACCAGCAGCCACTGATAATCCGGCATGGCCGGATTCATCGTCAGCACCGCAAACATCACCGGAATGTTGTCCACCAGCGCTGAGATCACGCCAACCATGATGTTGGCGGCGGTCGGCCCAAGGTCACCGTAAAGCGTGGCCGTCATCATGCCGAACACCGGGGGAATGTGCAGGAACTGGTGAAAACTGATGGCGGTGGCGATAGTCAGCAAGAACAGAGCGCAGATGACCAAATGCCAGGATTCCTGTGATCCAGAACAGACGCCGGTAGCCAAACCCCTTGCCAAGCAGCCATATCCGCAACTGGTCGAAGACCCCCGTTCCAGCATGGCGTTGATGTAGGTCATCGCCACCAGGAGGAAAAAGAACAGCTCCGCGTATTCCAGGAAGTTGTGCCGTATGGCCTCTTCGACTTCGCCATTGGCGCCCGCGGCGCGGTATGCCCGGGACGATTGTCCCGGGGGATTTGGTTATTCGATTTCGATCAGGCTCTCACCAGGCGCCACCCGGTCGCCTTTCGAGATATTCACCGCCTTGACGATACCAGACTTGGTGGCTTTAACCTCGGTTTCCATTTTCATGGCTTCGATGATCAGCACCGCGTCACCAGCGGATACCTCGTCACCTTCGCTCACCAGCACATCAACGATGTTGCCCGGCATGGTGGTGGTCACCTGGCCTTCTCCGGTGGCTCTGGCACGACCGCCCTTGCGGGTATTTTCAGAGGCTTCGCCCTGGGACTCCAACTGAATTTCCTCGGGCACGCCGTCCACCGTCATATAGAACCGGCGTTCGGTCTCGCTCACCGGGTTGGCGCCGGTCACATGGATATCGTAGCTTTCACCGTGCACCGTGATCCGGAACTCAGTGGACACACTGCCCCCGGTCTTACCGTTGGCGATGGGCTCCAGGGCTTCCGGCTGCAGGGTGCCGTCGCGGCGTTGCTCCAGGTACGTGCGGGCCTGGTCCGGGAACATGGCGTAGGTCAGTACGTCTTCCTCGCTCTTGGCGAGATCACCCAGCTCTTTGCGCAGTTCGGAAAACTCCCTGGGAATAAGGTTGGCCGGGCGCTCTTCAATCAACTCTTCCTTGCCCACAGCACGGCGTTGCAGCTGTGCGTCCACCTCTGCAGGCGCCTTGCCATACCAGCCCTGCATGTATTTCTTCACCTCATTGGTGATGGTGTCATAGCGCTTGCCACCCAGTACATTGATCACCGCCTGGGTGCCGACGATCTGTGAGGTGGGCGTCACCAGCGGAGGGTATCCCAGGTCTTTACGTACTCGGGGAATTTCCTCGAATACTTCCTGAATCCGGTCGAGGGCGCCCTGCTCTTTTAGCTGATTGGCCAGGTTGGACATCATGCCACCGGGAACCTGGGACAGGAGTACCGAAGTGTCCACCCCGTTGTAGTCACTCTCGAACTGATGGTATTTCTTGCGAACCTCACGGAAATGTTGGGTAGCCTTGTCCAGCAACTCAAGGTTAAGGCCGGTTTCACAGCCGGCATCATGCAACGCCGCTACCAACGATTCGGTCGGTGGATGGCTGGTACCGCCCGCGAACGCCGACAGCGCGGTATCGATATGATCCACGCCGGCCTCCAATGCCGCCCACTGGCACATCGGCGCCATGCCCGAGGTGGCATGGGAGTGCAGGAACACCGGCAGTTTGAGGTTCTTCTTCAGGCCGCTGACCAGCTCGGCGGTCACCGCTGGCGTTAGCAGGCCCGCCATATCCTTGATAGCGATACTGTCAGCGCCCATATCCGCCATGGTCTCAGCCTGAGCCAGGAAGGTTTTCACGTCATGCACCGGGCTGACCGTATAGCACAGTGTGCCCTGGGCATGCTTGCCGGCCTTCTTCACGGCTTTAATGCTGGTCTCCAGATTTCGCACGTCGTTCAGTGCATCGAAAATCCGGAACACATCGATGCCGTTTTCCGCGGCCTTTTCAACAAACGCCTCCACCACATCGTCGCCGTAGTGGCGGTACCCGAGCAGGTTCTGGCCGCGCAACAACATTTGCAGGCGGGTGTTGGGCAGAGCCTTGCGCAGGGTACGCAGGCGCTCCCATGGGTCTTCCTTCAGAAACCGCACACAGGCATCGAACGTGGCGCCGCCCCAGCATTCCAGTGACCAGTAGCCGGCCTGATCCAGCCATTCACAGGCAGGCAGCATGTCCTCGGTACGCATACGCGTTGCAATCAGGGACTGATGGGCATCCCGCAGGATAACGTCGGTGATGTGAATTTTTCTCTTACTCATGGTGCTCTCCAATATTCGTGTTACAGGCCCGCCTGGGCTGCGATGGCGGCGGCAACGGCCGTGGCAATGGATTCCGGTCGGGACTTGTCGCTGTATTCCAGCAACTGCGGATTGCGCTCTACGAAACCGGTATTAAACGTGCCAGCCTGGAAATCCGGGTGGTTAAGAATCTGCTGGTAGTAGGGAATCGTGGTGTGTACCCCGTAGATAGCCATGTCGCTGAGCGCTCTGCGGGACCGGGCCACCAGTTCCGGCCACTCCCGCGCCCACACAATCAATTTGGCGCACATGGAATCGTAGTAAGGCGGAATCTCATAGCCGGTGTACATGGCGGCATCTGTGCGTACACCCGGGCCGCCGGCGGAATAATAGCGACTGATGCGACCGAAGCTGGGCAGAAAACCGTTTTTCGGGTCTTCCGCGTTAATGCGAAATTGGGCGGCGAAACCGCGATAACTGATGTCGGCCTGGGAAAACTCCAGCGGCTCGCCGGACGCAATTCGGATCTGCGATTTGATGATATCGATGCCGGTGATTTCCTCGGTGATGGTGTGTTCCACCTGCACCCGGGTGTTCATCTCCATGAAGTAGAAGCTGTCGTCGTGATCCAGCAGAAACTCGACGGTGCCGGCATTCGCATAACCGCATTGGCGGGTGACCTGAATGGCCAGAATACCAATGTATTCTCTCTGCTCCTCACTTAACTGTGGCGATGGTGCCACTTCGATCAGTTTCTGGTTGCGGCGCTGAATGGAACAGTCACGTTCGTACAGGTGCACCACATTGCCATGGTGATCGGCGAGAACCTGCACCTCGATGTGCCGGGGCTCAATGATGCACTTCTCCAGAAAAACCTCGGCACTGCCAAAGGCCTTGGTAGCCTCGGAAATCACCCGCTCGTAGTTCTGCCGCAGTTCCTTCTCATTGTCACAGCGGCGAATGCCCCGGCCACCACCACCGGATGTCGCTTTGAGCATAACCGGATAGCCAACATCTCCAGCCTGTTGTACGGCGTCTTCCACGTCATCCAGGTTGCCCTTGGAGCCCGGTGTAACAGGCACCCCCGCGGCGATGGCGGTCTGGCGAGCCTGAGTCTTATCGCCCATGGCACTGATTGCCTCGGATGACGGGCCGATAAACGTTACCCCCCTCTGCTGGCAGACGGCTGCCAGCTCGGCATTCTCGGAGAGAAAACCGTAACCCGGGTGCAGAGCATCACAGCCGGTCTCGACCGCCAGGTTCACGAGATGATGGGGATTGAGGTAACCGCTAAGCGGGTCCTTACTGATCTGATAGGACTCATCCGCTTTCTTGACGTGCAGGGAGTACTGGTCCGCCTCTGAATAAACAGCGACAGAGCGAATGCCCAACTCCTTGCAGGCCCGCGCAATGCGAACGGCAATTTCGCCGCGATTGGCGATGAGCACTTTCTTAATGGCCATGGAAGCTTCCTTCAAGTAATAGTCATTAACGGAAGAAAGCTGCAGCCCGCAACGGCAGGCTGCAGCGTTGCGACGTTTTACCCGGGGTTTTTCCGCACTGCGTGAACGATATCGGAGAAAGATCCCGGGCCGGGATCGGGGTTCACTCGAATACCAAGGCGACGGCTGAGATCGTCAGCGGACAGCAGGCCGCAAATGACCTGCTCCTCTGCCCCAACGGCGACCGTGTCCATTACCAAAAGATAGTCCGAATGAAGCCCCTTGAAAATGGCGATTAATTCATCAATTTTCAGGTCCTGAAGCTTACCGAGCTCTATCGTTGGCAAGCTCCACACCGGTCGCATGATGTCCCGCGCAACAATGTCGGCGATGGTACTTCCACGCTGGTTCGCAAGGCTCATGGGCCACGAACCGATCAGGTCCTTCAGGGTCACTATCCCGACCACCTCATCATTTCGATTGATAACCACACAAAAGGTTTCTCCGGAAACATCCAGTGTCTTTTTGACCTCCTGGATCTCCCGTGATGACCGGGCTATCACCGGGGCTTGCCTGGTGAAGTCCTTCAACAGTTCCGACGCGGCGGCGTCATTGGTGAGAGTGTCCTCATCTTCCTGTGAAACAAGCCGATATCTGGCTCCGGCAGACAGGGACGCTTGAACGCTTGATTGATTGCCCATTGCAATTCTCCTGGCTAAAGACCATTTCTCCAGGCGCGGGGCACCCACGCAGGGCTGCAGCGCCTGAATCAGTTCGAATGTCTATAGCTGGGAGGGAGGTGCCTGTGACTGGCCTGGGTAACTGAGAATTCTTCTGGGGGGACCGTCAAAGGCCAACTGGTGAAGGGCGCGGGGTGTCAACGCCGACGGTGGATAAACGAAGGTGGGCGACAGCGGCGACACATCGCCGGGTGACGAGGCCCCTTCTGAGGATTCCGAACTGCCTTGCCAATCGCTCAGCGCGACCGTGGTGGCAACATGATCATCCTGGGTGGGAACCGCAACGGTAACCGATGTCCAGACAACAAATATCAGTGCCAGCAACGCAACGAGGTTGCCAGACAGACTGAATGTGTGTTCGGAGCGATGGGGCATCATTTCACCGTGTTAGTAGTTGCCTAACTAATGCAAAGGCGACGGCTAATGATAACCCCAGGAGACGGTGGCAATGCAAGCTTTCGTGGCCAATACGGGAAAAGCTTGTCCTGAATCGAGTAGGAGGGGGAGTTACCTCCCCCGTCCTCTCACACCACCGGGCATAC
>CAJXOQ010000049.1 GCA_913057975.1 uncultured Marinobacter sp. | reverse complement strand
ACTGGGAGGAAGCTGGCGAGTTCCCCCGGGAGCTCTATAAGACCGCTGGGGATGCCGGGCTGCTTGGGGTCGGTTTTCCGGAGAGTCTTGGCGGCATTGGTGAAGGCGATATTTTCATGAAAGTCGCCGTCTCCGAAGAACTGATGCGCTCCACGTCCGGCGGCCTGGTGGCCGGGCTGGGGTCGCTGGATATCGGCCTGCCGCCGGTGGCGAAGTGGGCGCAGCAGGAGGTAAAAGAAGCGATTGTGCCTCCGGTGCTGCGAGGCGAGAAGATTGCCGCGCTGGCAGTTACCGAGCCCGGCGGCGGGTCCGACGTTGCCAACATCAAAACCCGGGCCGTCAGGGACGGCGATGACTACATCGTCAACGGCAGCAAAACCTTTATCACCAGCGGCATGCGCGCCGATCATTACACCGTTGCGGTACGCACCGGTGGCGAGGGCCATGGTGGTATCAGCCTGTTATTGATTGACCGCGATATGCCCGGCTTTTCCACCGGCAAGAAGCTCAAGAAAATGGGCTGGTGGGCCAGCGATACGGCAGAACTGTTTTTCGAGGATTGCCGGGTGCCTGCCAACCGCCTGATCGGTGCCGAGAATGCGGGCTTTATCGCGATTATGAGCAATTTTCTGTTTGAACGCCTCAGCTTATCCATCATGGCCTACATGACGGCCGAAATCGCCCTCGAGGCCTCGATAGCCTGGGCCGGCCAGCGGGAGGCGTTCGGTCGTCCTGTGAACAAATTCCAGGTCACCCGTCACAAACTGGTCGACATGGCCACCCAGGTGGATGTGGCGCGGGAGTATACCTATCGCTGCGCCGCACTGATGCAGGCAGGTAAAAACCCCATTAAGCAGGTTGCCATGGCGAAAAACTTTGCGGTGGAGGTGTGCGAGAAAGTCACCCGCGAAGCCGTTCAGATCCACGGCGGCATGGGGTATATGCGTGAATCCGTCGTAGAGCGCCTTTACCGGGACGGGAAGATCCTGTCGATTGGTGGCGGTACCGATGAGATCATGAAGGAATTGATTGCCAAACAGATGCAATTGTAGCGGTAAGGCGATACCAACGTTTAGTTTCGATCCACACCATTGTCCCGTATAATTGCGCCCACTTTTTAATCGCAGTTAAACGCACTTCAGAAAGGATCGATCATGAACTTCGACCATATCCCTGCTGGCAAGAACCCGCCGGAAGACATCTACGTGGCCATCGAAATCCCGTCCAACAGTTCCCCGGTGAAGTATGAGCTGGATAAGGACATGGGCGCCCTTCTGGTAGACCGTTTCATGGCTACGCCAATGTTCTACCCGGCCAACTACGGCTTCATTCCCCATACCCTGGCTGACGACGGCGACCCGATTGACGTGCTGGTGGTGACCCCGTATCCGGTTCAGGCCGGTTCCGTGATTCGCTGCCGCCCGGTTGGCGTGCTCAACATGGAAGACGAAGCCGGTGGTGACGCCAAACTGGTTGCCGTACCCCACGACAAGCTCACCAAGAGCTATACCGACGTGAAAGACGTGGAAGACCTTCCGCAACTGCTCCGTGACCAAATCCAGCACTTCTTCGAGAACTACAAGACGCTGGAGCCGGGCAAATGGGTCAAGGTTCAGGGTTGGGCTAATGCCGCCGAAGCCAAGAAGGCCATCGAAGCGTCCGTGAAAGCCTACAAAGGCTGATCGGCGAAGCTTTCAGGCGATTACAAAAAAACCGGGCTGCGTGGCCCGGTTTTTTTATGCGGCGATGCTGTACCGGCATCAGCCTCGGGTCAGCAGGTCACGCATGTCGCTGATCGCAGCGCTGGCGCGGGACAGGTACGCCGCCATGGTCAATGAGTGATTGGCGAGCACACCGAAGCCACTGCCGTTCAGGATCACGGGGCTCCACATTTCGCCCTGCGCACCTTCCAGTTCGATGATGATCTGTTTGGCACTGGCCAAAGCGTTTTTATCGTTAAGCACCTTGCGGAAGTCCACTTCGATGGCGCGAAAGATGTGCAACAGGGCCCAGGCGCTGCCGCGCGCTTCGTAGAACACGTCGTCTATCTTCGTCCAGGGAGTCTTGACCTCATCGCCCATGACATCTTCCGACAGCGGGTCTCCAGGATTGACGTTGGACACAGCGTCGGACACCGACGCTTTACCGACGCTCTCACCAAGCGTGCGTGAGAGACTGCCCAGGCGGGTTTCCAGATCTGCCAGCCAGTTGGCCAGGTTATCGGCCCTGGCGAAGAACTGGGCATCGGGCTGATCCGGGCGCGACAAGCGGTCCAGGTAGCTGTGAAGCGCCTGGATGCCACGCCGATATTCCGCCTCGGTGGACGGAATAGCCCAGCTGCCGCTGTCAAAGTGGAACTGGGGCTCGGCAATCGTCAGGTCCGGGTCCTCAGCAGACTGGCTCTGGGAACGGCTGATGTCCTTGCGCATGGCGCGAGACAGGTCGCGAAGCTGAACGAGCACACCGTATTCCCAGTTGGGCATATTGTCGAGCCAAAGCCCCGGCGGGAATATGTCATTGGAAACGTAGCCGCCGGGCTTATCGAGAAGAGTCTCTGCAACCCGGATCATGGTTACCGTTGTTGCGAAACCGGCCACGGGTTCACGTTGCATTTCGTCTGCCACAGTGCGTGTGTGTTCGCGTACCGAGAACACGTCTGGCTCGCTACTCCAAATCATGCCGAGCACAATCGCAACAAGCAGGTAGACAACCACGACGGCCAGTATAAATTTACCGACAACCCCGCCACCGGTGTAATCCCGAACATCGTCTTTGCGATCACTGAAATACTGTCTGATTCTTCCTGGCATCGGTTTTCAGTTCCCCTGTCTGTCGTTATATCCCGGACGCTATCCGTCTACACACTGCGAATACCATGAAGCAACGGCAACGTTTATGCAATTTGCGACGTTTCTTGCGGCACTGGGGCCGCGACCAAACACTAGTGCTCCGTCTCAAACGGCCGGCCCAGATGGTAACCCATTGCGCCATCAATACCGACACCCTGAAGTGCCGCATATTCACGGGCCGTTTCAACACCCGTAACGTAGACTCGAACGCCTCGACTGTGGGCGATGGTGGTCACGGATTCGAGGTAGAAGCGGTTGTCGTCATGGCTATCAATGTCGTGAACAAAGCTGTTATCAATACGTAGCGCCTGGAACCTCAGATCCTTCAGGTAACTGAAGGGCACCCCACCTACACCGAAGCGGTCGACAATCACCGGCACCTTGAGCCGGTTCAACCCACGCACCAGGAGTCCCACCGCCGCACGGTGGTGGTGAACAGCTTGCTCCGAAATGCCGATCTGCATTCGCCGGCGCTCGCTGCCCGCAGCGGACAGTTGTTCCAGGAACTCCTTACGAAATGCCTCGCTGGCCACTGAAACCATGCCCAGGCTTAATGCCAGACGGGTGTCCGGCTCCAGACGCAAAAGCGCCAGGGAACGTTCAAGCACCCAGCGATCAATGTCAGGGGTCATGCCGAACCGTTCCGCCATGGGCACAAAAATACCGGCCTTGATCCAACCGTCCGCCGTTTTCATCCGGGAAAAGACCTGGTGAAACAGCACTTCATCATCACCACTGCTGATCATGGGCTGCATCCACAATGACATCTGTCCCCGAGCGATCGCTTCGCCAATCATGACTCGCCATTTTTCACTGTCATGGTGCTCAGGACGGTCGCGATCAGCCGCATGACAGGCAGATCCCTCCTCCATCTGCGCCTGCCGGAGCGCTTCGTCGGCCGCCGATATCAGATCGTCCGCCTTACCGGTTTCGGCGGCCTGGGCAATGCCAGCGTGAACGGAAACGTCCATGGGCGCAGAGAGGTCAGAGTAGATACCGTCCAGCTCCTCGACCAGTTGGCGACACCAGATAACGCCGTCAGCACGTGAAACGCTTGGCAGGAAGACAGCAAAGCCGGCACCCGTCATGCGACCGGCAAAGGAGTCACTGTGCGCTCGTACAAAACCATTCAGCGCCTCCGCTATACGAACCAGCAAACGGTCAGCCTCGTCGCGACCATAGCTCTGGTTATACTGGGCGAATTCTTCCAACTGGATCAGAAACAGCACCCCGGGGGCGGATCGCTCTTCCGATTCCACTTCAACCTTCAGGCGCTGCTCGAACGCCCGCCGGCTGGCAAGCCCGGTCAGACTGTCTTCGTTGTTCACCTTGCGCAGGTGCTGGATCAGTTTGGCCTGCCCTTCAAAGAGTCGACCAAGGTCATCCGCCATCTGGTTCATGGCGTGGGTGACCTGGTTCAATTCCCGCGTGGAGGTAATGTCGACCCGGCGCCTGAAGTCCCGTTTACCCAAAGCCTTGGCCTGCGTCTCAACGGCCCTGAGCGGACGCATCAGGCGTGCCATCATCCAGAACAGGCCGATCAGCCCAAGACCACCAATCAGGGCAGAACCGGCCACGATTCTGACGGTCACCACCCACAGGTCTTCGTAGGCCCGGCCAGGGTGGCTTACGACCCGCACCTTGCCCAGCCGGCTCCAGCCACGCACCACTTCCGCTTCGCCCGCCGACAGGGGCAGATCCGCCAGCGCCATAAACCAGTCCGGCACATCGACCTCACGCAATGAGGTTTCCCGCCCAGCCACTTCCTCACCCTGATTATTGACGTAGACCACAGAGAGATAACGGCCACTGTCGAAAACCGCATCGATCAATGACGATGAAGCCACCGGGTCGCGACCGTCAATGGCACCGGACAGTGAAAGGCCGATGGCCGTGGCGCCATCCCGGGCGTGGCCCTGAAGCTGGCCCGACATGTAATCCCGGAACCGGTCAAAACTGACGCTGGCCGCCGCCACCAGGACGAGTAGCAACATGCCACCGGTAAACAGCAGCAGCAGACTGCGCAAGGTGATTACACCCCGTTGGCGAGAAATATGTCTGTCGTTTTGCGTCCATGCCATCACTGGCAGCCCCTGTCTGAAGCAAGGATTGTCGGACATCTGGTGTGACCTGTCCCGCAGAGTTGACAAACATTTACACTGCGTCACCTACGCCGACAACACTAAACACTATAGACTCTGCAAAAAGATTACTGTTGAGAGTATCCGTCTGTACCGGAAACGGGCGGTTCAGAACGAGAAAAACACAGGCCGGAGCACCATGAACGACGAAAGCCAGAAAGACAAACTCAGGCAGCACTTCGCTCGCCGTGTCACCACCCAGGCACGCGTGGTCCTGGATACATGGCAAAAAATCCGCGAAGACACCGGCCAGTCTGCCGCTTTCAAGGGCGATTTTGCCAGGGCAGCCGACAAACTGGTTCGCTACGCAAAGCGCTTCGACATGGAAAGCCATGCCGATTCCGGGCGCCAGGTGTTTGACCTGATTGGTGAGTGGCCGGAAGGCAGCATGCTCCCCGAAGGCCTGGGTCGCAAACTCCAGGATGCCATTGAGCAACTGTCTCACTGCACGTCAAGACGGACCGACCAGGAAGCCAGCGAGGCCCCCCAGCAATATCGACGGACGCCTGTCTATATTGCTCTGGCCAGTGAAGAAATGGCCAGCCGCCTGATCCGCCAGCTTGAGTTTTTCGGCTTTCGTGCGTCGGCATTCAATACCGCCGACAAGCTGATCGAAGCCTGTGCACTCCACAAACCAGAAACCATCCTGATGGATGTTAACTACGGCGGCGAGCCCCTTAGCGGGATTGCCACCATTGAACGGCTTCAGGAACGCCACGACACTCCCATTCCCATCATCTTCATGAGCGATGAGGACGGCACCATAGAGACCCGCCTGCGGGCGTCCCGATGCGGTGGCGAGGAATTCTTTTACCCAGCAGTTGACCCCGGCCAGCTGATCGAAAAAATTGAAACCTACACCCATGGCAATACGGTGGAGCCCTACAAGGTTCTGGTGCTGGATGATTCTCGCGCCCAGGCCAAGTTCATGGAGACGGTGCTGAAAAAGGCCGGCATGAATGCCCACATCATCACCGACCCCATGGAAATCATTCATGCACTGGAATCGTTCTCGCCAGAGATCATCATTCTGGACATGTACATGCCCGGCTGCACCGGCATGGAGATCGCGCGGGTGATCCGCCAACAGGACCGGTTCCACAGCGTGCCGATCATTTACCTTTCTGCGGAGGAAGACGTTACCAAACAGCTGCATGCCATGAGCCTTGGGGGCGATGACTTCCTGACCAAGCCGATTGACCCGAAACATCTGATCTCCACGATACACAATCGTGGCCGCCGTGCCCGATCGCTGCTGGCGCTGATGATCCGCGACAGCCTTACCGGCCTGTTCAATCACACCCATACCCTGCACCTGCTTGATCAGGAGATCGTGCGGGCGCGGCAGAAAGACCAGCAACTGTGCTTTGCAATGATCGACATCGACTACTTCAAAAAGGTGAACGATACCTTCGGCCACCCCATTGGCGACCGCGTGCTGCGAAGCCTGTCCATGTTCCTGAAACAACGATTGCGCAAGACCGACCATATCGGCCGATACGGCGGCGAGGAGTTTGCCATTATACTGCCGGCCACCCGCGAGAGTGACGCCCGCAATGTACTGAACGAGATCCGTGAGCGTTTCTCAGAGCTGTTGCAACCGGCTGGTGACCGAGAGTTTAACGTCACCTTCAGCTGCGGCGTTGCCGCCTGGAAAGGCGATACATCTCAGGCCATCTGCGAACGTGCGGACAGGGCGCTCTATCGCGCCAAGGCCCAGGGCCGAAACTGTGTGACCGCCGCCGGCGACTGACACCCAGCCGCCACTGGTTGGCTCTCCCCAGCAACGGCCCCGCCCCACTCTCGGGGCCGTTCTATGAAACCAACGTCTTATAGAACTCCTGATCACCCTTCACGACAATGACCGTGCAAACGACAAAGATTGCTTTTGCGTGGGTAAGATACTTTTCGACACATACCCAATTGTCAAAAAGTGTTGATCTGAAGACTTCAAGAACGCACCATTGAGGGAAAATGTCGCTAAATTCGGCGATCCTGTAAAAAGTCAGCAAGGCAGACGAAATCATGTCGACCATACTCGTACTTCATGGCCCCAACCTGAACACGCTGGGAACCCGCGAGCCGGAGGTGTACGGCCACGAGTCGTTGGCGGACATTGACGACCGTTTGCACCGGAAAGCCGCCGAAGATGGCCATCACCTGCTACATTTACAGTCAAACGCGGAATATGAACTGATTGAGCGGATACATGAAGCCAGATCAGAAGGGGTTGATTTCATCATCTTCAACCCGGCGGCGTTCACCCACACCAGTGTTGCACTGCGGGACGCCATGTTGGCCTCGGGCATACCGTTTATTGAGGTCCATCTTTCCAACGTGCATGCGCGGGAAGCATTCCGTCATCACTCATACTTTTCTGATATCGCCGATGGCGTTATCTGCGGGCTGGGCAGCCTGGGGTACGACCTTGCACTCGAAGCCGCCCTGCAACGAATTCATCGATAGAACTGATTAAAACGGGATCGGACTGACTATGGACATTCGCAAGATCAAGAAACTTATCGAACTGCTGGAGGAATCCGACGTCGAGGAGCTGGAGATTCACGAGGGTGATGATTCTGTTCGCATCTCCCGGCGTCGTGAACAACTGGCTGCGCCACAGTATATGGCACAGTATCCGTCACCAGCACCCCAGCCCGCCTCACCGCAGCCGTCAGCGCCAGCCGCCGACGAACCCGCGAAGCCGGCGGAACCTTCCGGCCATGCTGTGAAATCGCCAATGGTCGGCACTTTCTACCGCTCGCCCTCGCCAACCGCGAAATCCTTCGTGGAAGTCGGGCAGTCAGTGAAAGCCGGCGACGTGGTGTGCATCGTCGAAGCCATGAAGATGATGAACCAGATCGAGGCCGACAAGAGCGGTACCATCGCCGAGATCCTGGTGGAGAACGGTCAGCCGGTCGAGTTCGACCAGCCGATGATCATCATTTCCTGAACCCGGTGATACTCTCATGGCTATGTTAGAAAAAGTCCTGATCGCAAATCGCGGCGAAATTGCCCTGCGCATCCTGCGCGCCTGCAAGGAGCTGGGCATCAAAACCGTGGCTGTCCACTCCCAGATCGACCGCGACCTCATGCATGTTCGCCTGGCGGACGAGTCGGTCTGTATCGGCCCCAACAGTGCCGCAGACAGTTACCTGAACATCCCTACTATTATCAGTGCGGCCGAAGTGACAGACTCCGTCGGCATCCATCCCGGTTACGGCTTCCTTGCCGAAAACGCGGATTTTGCTGAACAGGTCGAAAAGAGCGGCTTCCGCTTTATCGGCCCCAGAGCCGATACCATTCGCCTGATGGGCAACAAAGTTTCCGCCATCAACTCAATGATTGCGGCGGGCGTCCCCACCGTGCCGGGCTCCGATGGCCCATTGACGGACGACGACAACCGCACTCTGGAAGTTGCCCGTAAAATCGGCTACCCAGTGATCATCAAAGCCGCTTCCGGTGGCGGCGGCCGCGGCATGCAGGTCGTTCATTCCGAAGCAGCCTTGCTCAAGAGCGTGCAGGTTACGCAAACTGAAGCCAAGAACTCCTTTGGCGATGCTACGGTCTACCTTGAGAAATACCTTGAGCGCCCCCGCCATGTAGAGGTCCAGGTACTGGCCGACACCCACGGCAACGTCATCCACCTGGGCGACCGGGACTGCTCCATGCAGCGTCGGCACCAGAAGGTACTGGAAGAGGCCCCCGCCCCGAACATCGACCCGGAAGCGCGGGCAAAAACCCTGAAGGCCTGTGTCGACGCCTGTAAGGAGATCGGCTACGTGGGTGCGGGCACGTTCGAGTTCCTGTACCAGGACGGTGCTTTCTACTTTATCGAGATGAACACACGGGTGCAGGTGGAGCATCCGGTGTCGGAAATGGTGACCGGTGTCGATATCGTTCGCGAGCAGTTGCGTATCGCCAGTGGCCTACCCCTGCAATACAGCCAGGACGAGATCAAGATTACCGGCCACGCGCTGGAATGCCGCATCAACGCCGAGGACCCGCAAACCTTTGTACCCAGCCCGGGCAAGGTCAAGCACTTCCATGCGCCTGGTGGTAACGGCGTACGGGTCGACTCTCATCTGTACAGCGGTTATACGGTACCCCCGTTCTACGATTCCATGGTTGCCAAGCTGATTACCTGGGGAGACGATCGGGAGATCGCCCGCCGCCGCATGAAGAATGCGCTGGATGAACTGGTGGTCGAGGGCATCAAGACGAATCAGGCGCTGCACAGGAAACTGGTGCGCGATGGCGGCTTTAAACAGGTAGACTTCACCATCCATTATCTGGAAAAACTGATACGGGACTGACCCGATCAGTCGATTCGTCTACCAAACAGGACACCCACATGCCCTGGATACAACTACAGATCCCAGCTGATCCGGACAACGCGGACCAGCTTGAGGATCTGCTCATGGAGATGGGCGCTGAAGCCGTCTCCATGGAAGATGCCGCAGACCAGCCCCTGTACGAGCCCGACCCGGGTACAACACCACTCTGGCACCAGACCAGCGTCACTGGTCTGTTCGGGTCCGATCGTGATATCGAAGAGCTCTGCGCCTCCGTTAAGGATGCCTGGCACCAGCAGACACAACAGTCACTGCCCGACATCGACGTCACCCTGGTGGAAGACAAGGACTGGGAGCGCGAATGGATGGATGACTTCAAGCCGCTGCGCTTCGGTGACCGGCTATGGATCGTGCCCAGTTGGCACGACGCTCCAGATCCCCACGCCGCCAACCTGCTGCTGGATCCCGGCCTGGCCTTTGGCACCGGAACCCACCCCACCACGGCTCTATGTCTGGAATGGCTTGATGGTAAGGACGTGACCTCACGGCAAGTGATCGACTATGGCTGCGGCTCCGGCATACTGGGTCTTGCGGCCCTATTACTGGATGCTGACCACGTTATCGGTGTCGATACAGATCCTCAGGCACTGGAAGCCAGCCGGGAAAATGCGCGCCGCAACAAGGTCGAAGAAGACCGGCTGGACCTGTTCCTGCCCGGGGATGAACCCGATACCATGGCGGACATCATGCTCGCCAACATACTGGCCCAGCCGTTGATCGGCCTGGCGCCCAGATTGGCAGCAAAGGTAAAACCGGGCGGTGACATTGTGTTATCCGGCATACTGTCCAACCAGGCCCGGGAGGTCATGGAAGCCTACGAGCCCTGGTTCATCATGGACGAGCCGGAACAACGCGAAGAGTGGATACGGCTCACAGGACGGCGCAACGACAGGTGACGAACTCTTCCGAACCAACTAAACTCCGTGACTCGTAGCGACGCCGCTTACAGGAAAGAAGCATGACCCAGAGCAGCCTGCAGACACGATGCCCAAAATGTGAAACCCGATTCCGGGTCACCGACGCACAGCTGAGCGTAGCCAGCGGCAAAGTGCGGTGCGGCAACTGCATGGCGGTGTTCAATGCCGTCGAACACCAAATGAATGAGAGCCCTTCAGGAAACGCCAGCGCGACGAGCGGCCCATTCGAATCGGAAAAGCAGGATGCACCGGCAGATCAGCGGTTCACATCAGATGACGACTTGATCTTTGCGGACAACCCGGAAGAAGACGCGGCCGAGGGGCCTTACGCTGGCACTCGGCTGACTTTCTCCGACGACGAACTGAGCGACAGCTTTCGCACCGTCGACGAGCGCAGCGGTGGCACGTTCGAGACAGACAGTGACGACGAAACCCACGAAAAAATCGATGAAAGCTGGGCTGAGGCAATGTTGTCCGAAGAAGACGACACCAAGCGTAAGGCCAAGCCCGCCCCTGTCGAACCCGAGCCGCCAGAAGAACCTGCGGAATTCGAACAGCCGGAATCAGAACCACCCGAGAACGAGCCATTTGAAGAACAGGCTTGGGATGAGCCCGAAACAACACCACGGGAACCCGAAGACCTGAGCCTGGAACCGGTGGACAACGCCGATGGTTTCTACGTCGATGACCCCCGATCGTCGTCCTTCGACTATGACGCCGGCCCGGTGACCGACAACGAACCTCTTGTCGCCGGCTCCCCCTACAGCAACCTGCGCAGGGAGCCAGTCTCCGTGGCAGGCAATGGCCGGGGGCGCGTGAGGACGACCCTATGGACGCTGATCATCCTCGCACTGATCGGCGTCCTGGTGGCGCAAGTCACCTGGTTCCAGTTCGACCGTCTGTCTTCCATACCGGAACTGCGCCCCTTCTATGAGCAGGGCTGCGAGATCGCCGGGTGCGAACTGAAACCGCTGATCAATGTGGATGCCATCCAGAGCCGCAAACTGGTGGTCCGGACCAACCCGGAAAACCGCAGCCAACTGGTGGTTGATGCCGTCATCATCAACCGGGCCGCTTTTGAACAGCCATTCCCCGCCATCGCCCTGACATTCTCCAACCTGAATGGTGATGTGGTCGCCCAGAGTGTGTTCACACCGGACGAGTACCTGGCGGGAGACGGCCGTGATCTTGAGGCGATGCCGACCGATACCCCGGTCAGGATCGTTATCAACATCCGCGATCCGGGAAAGGACGCCGTGAACTACAATATCGCCTTCCGCGCCTACCAGGAGTAAGCAAGTCCTCACTCGACAGAAAACCGGGGCGGCCACCGAATAGACTGAAAGTCAACCAGAAAGGACGAAAAATAATCAATTTTTTCATGGCTTCGCCCCTTCAATAGGATCTCTGCCAGCGGTATCATTACCGCCCTTCGGATCAGAATCGGTTACTTATTGAGCAGCCGTTCACTTCCGACGTTCGCTTAACCCGCTGTTACACGGATTCAGATCATGCTGCCAACGGCAAAAATCGGGCCGTATACCCTGCCCAATCCGTTGATTGTTGCACCTATGGCCGGTGTAACAGACCGTCCTTTTCGCCTGCTCTGCCGGCGAATGGGCGCTGGGCTGGCCGTATCCGAGATGGTCATTGCGGACAGCAAACTGTGGCATACGCGGAAGTCACAAACGCGCATGAACCATGAGGGTGAACCCGAGCCCCGCTCTGTACAGATCGCCGGCGGCGACCCTGAAATGCTGGCCACCGCCGCCAGGCTGAATGCCGAGTTCGGCGCCCAGATCATTGACATCAACATGGGGTGCCCGGCCAAGAAGGTGTGTAATAAGGCCGCCGGCTCAGCACTGATGAAAGATGAGGCGCTGGTGCGGGATATCCTGGAAGCGGTCGTGGCCGCCGTGGACATCCCGGTGACTCTGAAGATGCGCACGGGCTGGGACAGGGAACATCGGAATGCGCCACTGATTGCCCGCATGGCAGAAGACGCTGGCATCCAGGCCCTGGCCATTCATGGTCGTACCCGCGCCGATGCCTATAAGGGCGAGGCAGAATACGACACGATCGCCGACGTGAAGTCCCGAGTGAGTATTCCAGTATTTGCCAACGGCGACATAAGCTCGCCGGAACAGGCACAACATGTACTGAACTTCACCGGCGCTGACGGGCTGCTGATCGGCCGTGGAGCACAGGGGCGGCCCTGGATTTTCCGGGAAATCCTGCATTTCCTGGAAACCGGCAGGTACCTTGCGGAGCCGCCAGTGGATGAGGTGGAACAGGTATTGAGCGAACACCTGGACGCCCTGCACCGCTTTTACGGCGAGACCATGGGCGTGCGCATTGCCAGGAAACACGTGGGCTGGTACCTCCAGTCCCACGACGAAGACAAACAGTTCAGAAAACGCTTCAACGCCATTGACGATGCGATGGCGCAGAAAGACAGCATTCAACAGTACTTTGCAGGCTTACGAAATGGAGAGGTATTCGCAGCATGACCGCTGAGACTTTGGCTAAAGACAACCTGACAGCACCCGCCAACGATGACATTCATCAGTTGCAAACGGTGAACAGCAGCGGCAACACGGTTACCCTGCGCGACAGCGTGGAAGTTGCCCTTAAAAACTATTTTGCCCAACTTGATGGCGCCCCGGTGACTGAGGTCTACCAACTGGTGTTGTCAGAAGTAGAGGCCCCGCTGCTCGAACAGGTGATGAAGTACACCCGCAACAACCAGACCAAGGCATCGACCATGCTTGGCCTGAACCGCGGCACCCTGCGCAAGAAGCTCAAACAGTACGGTCTGCTATAATCCAGCTACCCGATTGAAACGAGGGCCTCCCGGACACCATTCGCGAGGCCTTCATTCGTTCATACCCAGCAGAAATAAGTGACTCATGGCAAATCAGGCTAATACCCCCGTCCGTCGCGCGCTGATCAGCGTGTCTGATAAAACCGGTATCGTTGAATTCGGCCGTGCACTGACCGATCGCGGCATCGAACTGCTTTCTACCGGTGGCACCTTTCGCCTCCTGCAGGAAAACCAGGTACCGGTCACCGAAGTCAGTGACTACACCGGCTTTCCGGAAATGATGGATGGCCGTGTCAAAACCCTGCACCCGAAAATCCACGGCGGTATCCTCGGGCGTCGCAGCACCGACGACGCGGTGATGGCAGAGCACAACATCAATCCCATCGACATGGTGATTGTAAACCTCTACCCATTTGAGGATGCCATCGCCAAACCGGACTGCGACCTCGACACCGCCATTGAGAACATCGACATTGGCGGCCCTACCATGGTTCGCGCGGCAGCCAAGAATCACAACGACGTGGCCATTGTGGTGAACGCCTCTGATTACAGCCGTGTTCTGAAAGAGTTGGAAGCCAACGACGGCGAGCTGAGCTACACCACACGCTTTGACCTGGCCGTGAAGGCCTTCGAGCACACCGCTGGCTATGACGGTGCTATCGCCAATTATCTCGGCGGTCGTACTGCCGACAACGATAATGCCGACTTCCCTCGCACCTTCAACACCCAGTTCCTGAAAGTTCAGGACATGCGCTACGGAGAGAATCCCCACCAGCGGGCAGCCTTCTACACCGAGCGCAATCCCAGGGAAGCCTGCATTGCTACTGCCAAGCAGCTCCAGGGCAAGGAACTGTCCTACAACAACGTCGCCGACACCGACGCTGCGCTGGAATGCGTCAAGCCCTTCGCTGATCCCGCCTGCGTGATCGTCAAGCACGCCAACCCCTGCGGTGTGGCCATCGGTGCCGATATCCTGCAGGCCTATGACCTGGCCTTCGCCACCGACCCCACCTCTGCGTTTGGCGGCATCATTGCCTTTAACCGAGAACTAGACGCGGAAACCGCCAAGGCCATCATTGACCGCCAGTTCGTGGAAGTGATCATTGCCCCAACCATTGCGCCGGAGGCATTGGAACTGATTGCCGCCAAGAAAAATGTCCGCCTGCTGGCCAGCGGCGAATTTGATGGCGAGCGCGCCAAATCCATGGACTATAAGCGCGTCACCGGTGGCCTTCTGGTTCAGGACCGCGATCTGGGCATGGTGGCCATGGAAGACGTCAAGGTGGTCAGCGAGCGTGAACCATCCGAACAGGAGCTGAACGACCTGCTTTTCGCCTGGGAAGTGGCCAAGTACGTCAAGTCCAACGCCATTGTCTATGCCAAGGCGGGCCGCACCATCGGCGTGGGCGCAGGCCAGATGAGCCGCGTCTACAGCGCCAAGATTGCCGGCATCAAAGCCGCCGATGAAGGCCTCGAGGTAAAAGGCTCGGTGATGGCGTCCGATGCGTTCTTCCCCTTCCGGGATGGTATCGACGCCGCCGCAGAAGCCGGCATTACCGCCGTGATCCAGCCGGGCGGCTCCATGCGTGACCAGGAAGTGATCGACGCTGCCAACCAGCACGGCATTGCCATGGTGTTTACCGGCATGCGCCATTTCCGGCACTAATCCGACACACAGGAACCGATCATGAATATTCTTGTTATAGGCTCCGGCGGTCGCGAACACGCCCTCGCCTGGAAAGCCGCTCAATCACCGGACGCGGATCGGGTATTCGTTGCCCCCGGCAACGCCGGCACCGCCGGCGAGCCCGGCCTGGAAAACATCAACATCGACGTGATGGATCTCAACGGCCTGGCGGACTTTGCCGCGGCCAATAACGTGGGCCTGACCATTGTCGGCCCCGAGGCGCCGCTGGTTGATGGCATTGTAGACCTGTTCGAAGAGCGTGGTTTGCGGGTGTTCGGCCCCAGTGCCGGTGCCGCACAGCTGGAAGGCTCCAAGGCCTTCACCAAGGACTTTCTGGATCGCCAGAACATTCCCACCGCCGCCTACGCCAATTTCACCGACGTGGACCAGGCACTGGATTATGTACGCAAGCAGGGCGCACCCATCGTGGTGAAAGCCGATGGCCTGGCTGCGGGCAAAGGCGTGATTGTTGCCATGACGCTGAAGGAGGCGGAAGACGCCATCCGCGACATGCTGGCCGGTAACGCCTTTGGTGATGCAGGCAACCGCGTCGTGGTTGAGGAATTCCTGGATGGCGAAGAAGCCAGCTTTATCGTCATGGTAGATGGCGAGCACGTATTACCCATGGCGACCTCCCAGGACCATAAGCGTGTGGGCGACGGTGACACCGGTCCGAATACCGGTGGCATGGGGGCCTACTCCCCGGCTCCTGTGGTCACTCAGGATGTCCATAAGCGAATCATGGACGAAGTAATCTATCCCACCGTGCGCGGCATGGCCGCGGAAGGCCACCCCTACAAAGGTTTCCTGTACGCCGGCCTGATGATCGATGGCGAAGGCGTCCCCAAAGTCATCGAATTCAACTGCCGCTTTGGCGATCCGGAAACCCAGCCCATCATGCTGCGGATGAAATCGGATCTGGTGGAGCTCTGCGATGCCGCCATTGACGGCAAGCTTGACCAGTGCCCGTCAGACTGGGACGAACGCGCTTCCGTGGGCATCGTGCTGGCCGCAGGCGGCTATCCTGGCAGCTACAACAAGGGTGACGTCATCTCCGGGCTGCCAGCATCGGAAACCGAGGGTGAGAAGGTCTTCCACGCCGGTACCCGTTTGAACGGGGAACAGGTGGCCACCAACGGTGGACGAGTGCTGTGCGCCACGGCCCTGGGCAATACTGTTACTGAGGCACAAAAGCGCGCCTACGAGGTGGCTTCGCGCATTTCATGGGACGGCGCCTTCTATCGCAAGGACATTGCGTATCGCGCCATTGCCAGGGAAAACACCTGATAGCCCAGGCCCGAATCTGCCCACTCTTCGCAAGGAACGCTCTGATGGCCCAACGATCTGTCCTGTCGACCCTCTCAATACTGATCATCACCTTGATGATCAGTGCCTGTTCTCGACAGGCACTGTATGACAATGCCATTGGCTGGGAACGTTCCAGCGCCGGGCTGAAGGCATCCAATATCACCGTTGGTGAGATGACCATTGCCTACCTGAGCAATTCAGAGCCAGTGGATGGCGACACCATCGTGCTCGTTCACGGTTTTGGTGCCAACAAGGACAACTGGACCCGGCTGGCGCGGGAGTTGACGGACGAGTTCAACGTCTATGCCATCGACCTGCCCGGCCATGGTGACAGCAGCAAGGAGCTGGACCTGGGATATCGATTCGAGGATCAGGTCGGGCACTTGTCGAGGATTCTTGATGCTCTGGGCATCCAGAGGGCGCACATGATGGGCAACTCCATGGGGGGCGCCGTCACCGCTCTCTACGCAGCGACCTACCCGGACCAGATCCGCACCGCCGTCCTTTTCGATCCGGCGGGAATTTTTGAGTACGACAGCGAGTTGGTCAGTCTGGTCATGGACGGTGACAATCCGCTGATTCCCTCCCAGGAGGGCGACTTTAAGCGCCTGGTTGATTTTGCGCTGGAAAAGAAACCCTTCGTGCCCTGGCCCATTTACGATGTCATGGAAGAGAAGGCCATTGCCAACCGCGACGTCAACGAAGTGATTTTCGATGCCATCCGGGATACCGATTACGAGGATGACTTCCGCAATGCCATCACTCGCATCCAGGCACCGGTTCTGGTGGTCTGGGGCATGGAAGACCGGGTGATCAACTATCGCAACGCTGACGTGTTCGTCGAGCGAATCCCCGATGCCCGCAAGGTGCTTCTGGAAGGCGTCGGCCACGCCCCCATGGTCGAAGTGCCGGAAGAGTCCGCACGCTTGTTCCGCGAGTTTCTCCCAACCACCAACGCGTCGTAACTCACACGACAAGTCAGTTTTGACTACACGGCCCGACGGAAACACGGTAGCCTTGCCAGAGCCTCGTTTCTAAACCGTGAAGTGACCCATGCCCGAAGCACTATGGATATCCTTTGCCTTTGTCCTTGGCCTGATGGTCAAAGCGGTTGGTCTGCCGCCTTTGGTAGGATACCTGGCAGCGGGATTCTTGCTGAGCGGTCTCTCCGCCGCCACCGGCCTCGCCATTGAAGCCACCGATGTTCTTGAGCACATCGCCCACCTGGGTGTCCTGTTGCTGCTGTTTACCGTTGGCCTGAAGCTGAAGCTGCGCTCCATCATCAGCCCTGAAGTGATCGGCGGCAGTCTGCTTCATTTTGGCATCACCTGCGCGGTGTTTACCCCCGGCCTCTACCTGCTGATGGAGCTCACGTGGCAGACCGCATTCCTGCTCGCCATCGCTCTTTCCTTTTCCAGTACCGTGCTGGCCGCCAAGGTGCTGGAAACCAAGCGTGAATTGAGAGCCTTCCATGGGCGCGTCGCCATCGGAATCCTGATCATGCAGGATCTGATCGCCCTCGTGGTGATGAGCCTGGCCGCCGGCCAGACGCCCTCCCAGTGGGCGTTTATCATCTTTGGCCTACCCCTGCTAAGACCACTGCTGTTCAAACTTCTGGACGCCAGTGGTCACGATGAGTTGCTGGTTCTGCTCGGCCTCCTGCTGGCCCTGGTACTTGGCGGGCTCGGCTTTGAAGCAGTTGGGCTGAGCTCGGAGCTTGGTGCCCTGGTGTTGGGTGCCATGCTGGCCAATCATCCTCGCGCCCAGGAGCTGACCAAATCGCTTTGGAGCGTAAAGGAAATGTTCCTGGTGGGCTTTTTCCTGCAGATTGGCATCGGCGGCCTGCCCGATGGTGAGGCCTTGCTATTTGCAGCCGTAGCGCTGCTGGTAGTGCCCCTCAAAGGGGTGCTGTTTTTCTTCCTGTTGTTGGCCTTCCGCCTGCGCTCGCGCAGCAGTTTCCTGAGTGCCCTGTCACTGACCAATTACAGTGAGTTTGGCCTTATCGTGGCCAGTGTTGCCCTGCCGGAGTGGTTGGTGCCGCTGGCCATCACCGTAGCGCTGTCCTTCGTGGTGTCCGCCCCCGTGAACCGGCTTTCCCACGCGGTCTATGAGCGCTTCAGTGCTCGGCTGGCTCGTTTCGAAAGCCAGCGGCGCCACCCCGACGAGCAACCCATCTCCCTGGGTAACACCAGATTACTCGTGATGGGTATGGGCCGTACCGGCTCAGCCGCCTATGACCAGCTTGCTCATGAGGAGCCACTGATCAAGGCGCTTGACTCCGATCCGGCAAAGGTGGAAAAACACCAGAGGGAAGGACGCAATGTGGTCTTTGGTGACGCGGAGGACATCTCTTTCTGGCAGGGGCTGCACATGCCGGCGGTTGAAGCCGTCATCCTTGCAATGGGCGACATCGAAGGCAAACTGATCGCCGCCAGAAACCTTCGAAAAAAGGGCTTCACCGGCTATATTGTGGCGCATACCCTGTACGCTGACGAAGCAGAACGAATTCGCGAAGCGGGTGCGGACGAGGCTTACCTGACCATGAGTGAAACCGGCGTCGCGCTGGCAAGCCAGGTGTTGCAGCGCAACCACCAGGGACCATCACCGACAGAGAACGCTAAAGCCTGATGCACGAACTCAAGGTTCCGGAAAACGGCATGATGACCCAGATGACCTCCCTCCACGAGGAGCGTCTGGATTTCGTATTGCGTACCCTGAAGTCGACCGGGGCAAGGCGTGTACTCGACCTGGGTTGCGGTTCCGGCTCGCTGCTCTACCGCATGCTTGCCGACCCACAGTTCGAGAGCATAACCGGCCTTGAGGATTCCGGCGTGTCTTTACAGCAGGCCCGTGCCGTGCTCGCTGAATACCTGTGCGAAGAAACTCCGAGGATTCGGCTGGTCCGCGGTTCCTACGCCGAAAGTAACCCCGCCCTGACCGGCTACGACGCGGCCGCCATGGTGGAAACCATTGAACACGTCCGGCCGGAGCAGCTGTCGAGGGTGGAACGCGCGGTGTTCGGGGAATACCGGCCAGGGTATGTGTTCATGACCACGCCAAATCGGGAGTACAACCCCCTGTTCGACCTGGCGCCGGGTGAATTCCGCGAGGAAGACCACAAATTCGAATGGGACAGACCCAAGTTCCAGCGCTGGGCCCGTGGCGTGGCCGAGCGCAATGGCTATGACGTGCGATTTGGAGGTATTGGAGACTACGTACCCGACGTTGGGCACCCTACCCAGACTGCATTTTTTACCCGTCGGGACTGATCACCGGGTTCGACGCCAGGCACTGAGCTCCGCAATGGTGTGCTGAAATTTACGTCGGGTTTCCCGAATGACAAACGGCACATCTCTGGGCGACTGTATCTCTTCAAAATGGTGCGAGAGTATCTCTTTCATACCTTGATAGACCGTATAGGGCTGGCCATTGCGTTCGTATCCGCCAATCCAGTTGGCAATCGGGGTGAATTCATCCATCAAGGTGTAGGGCGAGCTGATCACCAGGGTGCCACCCAGAGCCAGGCGTCGATGGATGCTTTCGAGAAAGGCGCCCGGATCCTGAAGGCGGTCGATCAGATTGCCGGCGAAGACCAGGTCATAATCCACATGTTCCGGCCCCAGGTTGCTGGCGTCGCCGGTGGCAAATGATACTTTTTCAGTCGCCCGGTCGAGCCCCAGGGCAGTCAGGCTCACCGTTACGCGCTCGCCAAGCTCCCCTTCGTCGCGGCGAAAATAATCAATCTCGCCGGTTTTCTGAAGGGTGGTGGCCGCGTCGATGAACCGGCGGGAAAGGTCCACCCCCACCACACCATCAAAGACCCGGCCTAGCTCAAAGGCCGTGCGGCCAACCGCACACCCCAGGTCCAACGCTCGCCGTTTATCCCGGCCCGCCACCAATTCCTGGCAGATACCGGCGCAGCGGGCGGGATAATTTCCTACCCCAAAGTGGCTTTCACCAAAATGAAACCCCAGGTACTGCCCGAGTAGTTCGTCGGTTTCATAAACGTTCATATCAAGATCCTCAGCGTGTACCAGAAGCCGAATCCGACAGCGCACAGGTGCGAAACCCGGTGTACACGTCGTTGCGAAGGGGCAGGTAGGCTTGCCGGTAAGTGCCCCGGATCAGGCACGAGGATGTCGCACACCCACCGCCCCGGGTCACCTTGTGATCACCGAACTGCAAGGTAGACATAAAGGGGTACATATCGACCCTGAACCCGTCGTAGGGAAGAAACTGACTGCTGGTCCATTCCCAAACGCTGCCGATCATCTGGCGACAGCCGGAGCGGCTATCACCCGCCGAGTAATCCCATACCGGCTGTTGCGCCATGTGGGTGGCGTCGAGATCCGCATGGTCGGGTGTTGGCCGTCCATTCCCCCAGGGAAAACGGCGAAAATCCTCGCCACTCCGGTTACCCAGTGCCGCTGCCTCCCACTCCACTTCTGTTGGCAAGCGCCGGCCCGCCCATTGGCAATAGGCCTCGGCCTCCCAATAGCTGACGTGGGCGACAGGCGCATCCAGGTTCAGGGCCTGCCAGCGGTCAAACACACGCTCCTGCCATTCGCCCTCGTGCCAGCACCAGTAAAGCGGGTGCCTGGGCTCCCGCAACATTGGCTGGGAACTGCCATGCACCAGGGCAATATCGGTCGCGGTACTCAACCACTTGCGCCCTCCGAAAGACCAGAGTTCCGGTCGCCGGTAGCCATCATCCTCAACGAACGCCAGAAACTCCCGGTTGGAGACGAGGGTGCGGGAGATGGCAAAGGGCTCCACCGGGGCTTCGAAACGCGGCTTTTCCCCATCAAAGGCAAAGTCTGTGGTGGCGTAACAGGCAGACTCGCCCGGCATTCCGATCTGGTAGCGGCCGCCGGGGATGAGTGCATCGCCGGGCAAAGGCTCCGCGCGTTTTGGCAAGGCGCCAACAAAGCCAGGGGGTGCCGACAGGGCAACCGTCTGCCGACACCACGTCATCGACTCAATGTGCATGTGCTGGTGATAAATGGCGTAACGATAGAGGTACAGGGCCTCGTCGGTCAGTGGTTGCTGTGCGATGCGCGACGCAACGCGATCATAGATGACGTTGAAATACTGAAGGGTTTTCTCACGACCGGGGAAGAGCTTGCGACTCCAACGGTCTCCATGGTCGATGTGAAACGAATCCCAGAGGTCATCCATGGACGGATCGTAGCTCGGGGTACCATCCAGAAGGTTAAAAACGAACACTTCGTAGAAAAAGCTCGCGTGTCCCATTTCCCAAAGTGGCGGGTTCACACCTGGGTGGTAGGGCACCTCAAGCTGTTCATCACTGAGGGAGTCAACCAGTTCAAAGGTCCGGTGGCGGGTCGCCTCCAACTCGGCCAGCAACTCTGTTTTTTGCGCCTGTTCGCTCTGCGTCATGTCGGCTCCGTCGATTACCCGTTTCTCGCCTTCAGCATAACAGAGAGCCTGGTACAGGGAACGCTCTCGATGCTCGCGCTCATCACCCTTCATCACCCTTCATCACTCTTCATCACCCCCAAACCAGCAGGATCATCGGTACGGCAACAACAGTGACCAGAATCGACAGCGGCAAACCCAAACGCCAGTAGTCACCAAATTGATAGCCTCCGGGCTCCATCACCAGCGCATTCGACTGATGACCAATGGGCGTCAGGAAGGCGCAGGACGCGCCGACCGCAACCGCCATCAGCACCGCATCGGAGGCCATGCCCAGCTCAGCGGACAGGCTCAGCGCGATAGGCGCCACCAGAATGGCCGCCGCTGCGTTATTGACCACGTTCGACAACAACATGGTTCCCACCAGAACCATGACCAGCACGGCCGACGGGGCCAGTCCGTCACCAATTGCCAGCATCTGGCCGGCGATCAGCTCTGCGCCACCCGTGGTTTCCAGCGCCTGTCCCACCGGGATCATCGCCGCCAGCAGCACAATTACCGACCAGTCGATGGCCCGGTAGGCGCCGGGAGCGTCGATCAGCTTGGTCAGCACCATGGCCACCGCGCCAGACACCAACGCCACCGGGGCTGACAGCCAACCGCTGACAATGGCAACGATACTGATGATAAAAATGCCGGACGCCAGCAGGGTCTTGCGGGAAGAGCCCAGGCGCAACCCACGCTCGGCCAGAGGCAGGCAACCGAGGTTGGACAGCGTACCGGTCAGGGTGTCTTCGAAGCCCTGCACCAGCAGAATATCACCGGCATTGAAGCGAATATCCCCCAGCCGGCGCTTCAGCCGATGCCCCTGTCGGGCAACGGCAACAATATTGAGGCCGTTGCGCTCGCGCAGGTTGAGACGATTGGCCGTCTGCCCCACCAGGGAAGACTCAGGGGTAATCACCGCTTCGGTCAACTGCACCTCACCTTCATTCAGTTCCTTTTTACGGCTTTTCCGTGCCGCTTTGTCCTCTTCGGACTCGGTGTCGGCGTCATCCTGGCTACCGAGTTCCAGGCCGGTATTGTCGAGGAACGCCTGCAGGCTCTCGGTGTCCGATTCCACCAGAAGCAGGTCATTCTCTTGCAGTACCTTGTAGGTTGATGGCGCAAGCTGGCGTTTGTCGTCGCGAATCAGCGCCAGCACCACCACATCCCGGTCTTCCCCGCTTTCCGCCAGCAGGTTGTGGAGCGTCGCGCCAGCGTGGGGAGATCCTTCAGGGATCTTCAGTTCGGTCAGATAGTCGCCAACGCTGAAAAGCTTGTCGTCGTCCCCACTTTCGTCGCCCCTTCTGGGCGTCAATCGCCAACCCGCCAGGGCGATGAAAGCGATGCCGGCAAAGGTGATCGCAGCGCCCACCGGCGCAAAGTCGAACAGGCCGAACGCTTCGGTGCCTTCCCGATAGCTGGCGATGATAATATTCGGAGGCGTACCGATCAGTGTCATGGTGCCTCCAAGCAGCGAACCGAACGCCAGTGGCATTAGCAACAATGAGGGCGAGCGCCCTGCCTCCCTGGACATCCACACCGCTACCGGCATTAACAGCGCCAACGCACCCACGTTGTTGATAAAACCGGAGCAGAGCGCAACGACCGCCGTCAGGGTAAGCACCTGTATGGTGGGGCGGTGCCCTACCTTCCCCAGGAACCGGGCTATGTTGTCCACCACACCGCCATTCACCAGGCCCTGGCTGATCACCAGAACCGCCGCAACGGTCACCACGGCAGGGTGACCAAAGCCGGCAAACAGTTCGTCAGTGGGCACCAGCCCAGCAATGGCAATCGCCAACAACGCCAGCATGGCCACCACATCGAACCGCAGCCGGTTCCAGATGAACAGAGCCAACGTGGCCGCCAACACTGCGAAGACAATTCCCTGCTCTGTGGTCACGCCTAACCCTCAATTTTACGTCCGACGGTTTATCGTCGGTTTAACATGGATTTTTTGTGCCTGATATCGCACATGCCACATGAATTTCTGGTAACTTTCTTCCCGTAGCGGTCTTTTACGAGCGCCGCCCCACTTTTCGATTACAACGGGTGACATGAGCACCCCATCAGGGAACAACAGGTACAAGGGACGTCATGACCAAAGAACTCCACAACGAACTCTATCAGATAACGTTTGCCGGGCGGATTCTCGAAGGATTCAGCGAAGCTGAGGTCAGGGAAAATGTACAAGCCCTGTTTCGGATCTCCGACGAACGTACTGCAAGCCTTTTCAGCGGTGCCACCAAGACACTCAAGTCCGGTCTCAGTCACGCGGACGCCCTGGTTTACCCTGTCTCTTATACACATCTGACGCTGCCGACGAATAGAGAGGTGTAGA
>CAJXOQ010000048.1 GCA_913057975.1 uncultured Marinobacter sp. | reverse complement strand
GAGATAGGAGTCCGTCTCGTGGGCTCGGAGATGTGTATAAGAGACAGACATCATGGATTTGTCGGCGGGTGGTGTCGGTGGACGCCTGCACGCCTTCGGCCTGGGAATCCAGTGACACAGATCGGTCATTGATGCTGTGGGCAGCCGTCCTCACCTCTCCGATAAAGAGTTCAAAACGGCTGACCAACCCTACCAATGCGCGGGTCACACCAGCCACTTCATCGTGTCCGGTAATAACCGGGCGCCGGGAAAGATCTGAGGTCTCGTCCATTTCCCGAAGGCCGGACTCCAGCAACTGCAGGCGGCCAATCACTGAGCGCCGAAGCCAGAGCGTCATCAAGACCACAGACATCAGGAATACAGCAGAGCCCGCCAACAGCCAGATTTTCTGGGCATCCAGGAAAGCCAGCAGGTCCTGGCTACTGACTTCAATGGTTGTACGACTGGCTTCCTTACGGTTGTTGATCGCCGCCAGCATGGGGCCGAGGGCCGGAAACAGGTCAAAATCCACCACTTGCCCTACTCGATAGTAGCTACGTCCTTCAATACCGGGCCTCATGGATTCGATGAGCGCCAGCACGCTCTCAAACAACGCTCGATTTTCCGTCGCCCACTCGCTCAGCCCGGCATTATCCTCGATAGATTGCCAGTGCTCTGGCAACGCCGCTGTCAAAGCCTGAAATTCCACATCGATTTCATCCCAGAGCATCAGCTGTGCCTTGATCTTGTAGGCAAGATCCTGCAGCCGGCGATGGTCCTGTTCCAGGTCTTCCAGCAGCCAGGACTCCGAAAGATTTTCCCGGACCAATGCCTCTGAAGCAGACTCCGCACGAGTCATAATACTCCATGACAGGACCGCCAATGCGGCCAAAGCAAACACTGAAAGAAAGGAAAAGAACAGAATACGGCTGCGGACAGTTCTGAGCATGGTATCTCCACTGGGGGTATCGTCCAATGGAGCTTATGCCTGTTTTATGACATTTTTATGTCGTCAAAAGCGCTATTTTTAAGTCGCAATGCATTTAAATAGACCATTACCGAATGTCCGACACGCGGGAAATCCCCTACCCTCATTCTTTTACCCATGGCCTCCTGCACGATATCCTTTGGATTATTACGGAACCCGAACAGGCGTAAACGATGGTCCACAGCAAGCCCTTTTCACAGGCCTGTGAAAACAACAGGCAACCCATACTGGAACGCATTAAAGCGGTGTTCACCGAGCCGGCCACCATATTGGAGATCGGAACGGGAACGGGACAGCACGCCGTTTATTTCGCAGCAGAGCTCTCCCACTTGACGTGGCAACCCAGTGATCGGCCTGGAGGCGCTGGTCATTCCCTGGGCTGGATCCAGGAGGCCGCGCTTGCCAATATCCGTCCACCACTTGAATTGGATGTTTCCCTGGGAAGCTGGCCGGTAGACACCATTGATGGGGCCTATTCCGCCAACACGGCTCACATCATGTCGTGGGAAGAGGTAGAGGCAATGTTTGCGGGGCTGGCCAAGCGCCTCATTGCGGGCGGCCTGTTCTGCCTCTATGGTCCGTTTAACTACGAAGGGCAATTTACCAGCGACAGCAATCGCCGGTTTGATCACCACCTTCGGAGCCAGGCCGCCCATATGGGCATCCGTAATATGGATGACATGCTGGAACTGGCAGGGCGAGTTCGTTTCGGGCTTGAAAGCGATTTCGATATGCCTGCCAACAATCGACTGCTGGTATGGCGTAAACTGTAAACAGCTACTCGATTCAGGAGGGATCACGCAATGAGCCACCAGAGACTCACGATGCTGATCAGCGGCAAGGTTCAGGGGGTCTGCTATCGCGCCTCCGCGGCCGACATGGCAAACAGCCTGGGTGTCACCGGCTACGCCAGAAACCTGCCGGATGGCCGCGTAGAAATCGTTGCAGAGGGCCCACCAGCGTCACTGGTTTCACTGAGACAGTGGTGTCGAGACGGCCCTCCCTCGGCAATCGTCGACAAGATCAATGCCACCGAAGACTCTGCAACCGGTGATTTCACAAACTTTGGAGTTCGGTAACCACCGATTGAATGACGCTACTCGGAACATTCCTTCATACCCTGGAGACCACGCTGCCGGTATTCGCCATGGTGTTTATCGGCCTTGGTCTCAGACGCCTCGGCTGGATAGACACCAACTTCATCAACACGGCATCGGCGCTGGTCTTCCGCGCCACTCTGCCAACACTGGTATTCCTCAGTATTGTACGCGCAGACCTTGATACTACCCTCAACCCTGCACTGCTGGGATTCTTCGTAGCCGCAACCCTGGCCAGCTTTCTCTTCTGCTGGCTTTGGGCCATACGTGCCGCACCAACGATTGACCGGGGTGTGTATGTGCAGGGCGCTTTCAGAGGCAACTGCGGTATCGTGGGCCTCGCCCTGGCGGCCAGCCTCTATGGCGACTTCGGGCTTTCAGCCGGGGGCCTCCTGCTGGGCGTGGTCATTATTTCGTACAACGCACTCTCTGTGGTCGTCCTGACGGCCTATCAGCCGGGCCAGGCGACCAGTTGGGGACGCATCCTCGGGGACATCGGGCGCAACCCTCTCATCCTGGCCGTCGTAGTCGCGGTTCCCTTTGCCTGGTCCGGGCTGCAACTGCCGAACTGGCTAATGACCAGCGGCGACTATTTCGCGTCACTTACCTTGCCCCTGGCGCTGATGTGCATTGGCGGAACGCTGTCCTTGAGCGCCATGCGTAATGATCGCAAGCTCGCGATCAGTGCAAGTGTGATGAAGATGGTGACGTTACCGGTATTGTGTACATTCGCGGCCTGGCTGGCCGGGTTTGAAGGGCGGGAACTTGGGCTGATGTTCCTGTTCTTCGCCAGCCCGACAGCAGCGGCCAGTTTTGTCATGGTCAAGGCGCTGGGCGGCAACGACCGCTTGGCAGCCAATATCGTGGCGCTGACCACGTTGATGGCCAGTGTAACGGTTACCGCCGGGGTGTTTGTGTTGCGGACTGCCGGGCTGGCTTGAGCGCCGCGTTTTCCGGCCCGACAATAAAAAACCCCAGCATTTCTGCTGGGGTCTGGTATTGGCGGAGAGGGAGGGATTCGAACCCTCGATACGCTATTAACGTATACACACTTTCCAGGCGTGCGCCTTCAGCCACTCGGCCACCTCTCCAATACTCTTTAAATAAACCGTTCCAAATCAGCAACGTCGTCGCTCATTTGAGGGCGCAAACTCTAATGGTTTTGTTCCGGTTTGGCAACTCCAATTTAAAAATCCTTTGTCCCACTCACTTCTTGCCCGGCATCGGCCATGATCGACACACTGCTAGTGTATTGGGGGCGAGAACCAGCCAGGGCTTTGTGCAATACTGGGATTAAACAAGAACCCGCCCGCAGGGAGGAAACGTTTATGCTGATGAGTGCGGAACAATCAACACTGGTTCTGATCGACCTTCAGAAAAAGCTGATGCCAGTCATTAATCATGGCGAATCGGTGCTGTCGGAATCCGTGAAGCTGGCTCAAATTGCCCGGCTCATGGAGGTGCCGGTGATTGTCACCGAGCAGATTCCCGAAAAGTTGGGCCACAATGCCGATGAAGTAGCCGCCCTTGCCGATCAGACGGTCACCAAGATCCACTTTGACGCCTGTGGCGGCGGCCTGCTGAAGGTCATCCCCAATGATCGCAAGCAGATCATTATCGGTGGCTGTGAAGCCCATGTGTGCCTGCTGCAAACCGCCCTTTCGCTTCTGGCGGCTGGTTTCGGCGTGTGGGTGGTCGAGAACGCCACCGGCTCGCGCCATGACAATGATCGTGACGCGGCCCTCGAACGCCTGCACAAAGCCGGCGCCACCATTGTGACCGTGGAAATGGTCGCCTTTGAGTGGATGCAACACAGCGAACATCCACGCTTCCGGGACGTTCAGCGGTTAATCAGATAGCGTCACCGGAAACGGATAAGTCCGGCACCAGGCAGTCGTCGTACTGACGGTCAAATGACATAACCGGAGATCGCCATGCTCAACATGGACTTCAGCCAGAAAGTCGTCATTCAGACCGGTGAAAAGGAATGGATCCCCAGCCCGGCTGGCGGCGTACTCCGTAAACCCCTCGCCCGTGAAGAGGCTGAACGTGGCCACGCCACGAGCATCGTGCGCTATGAGCCCGGCGCCAGCTTCAATCGGCATGAACATCCCCTGGGCGAGGAAATCCTGGTACTTGAAGGAGTGTTTTCCGACGAAACCGGGGATTACGGTAAAGGCACCTACCTCCGCAATCCTCCCGGCAGTGGCCACGCGCCATTCAGCAAAGAAGGCTGCGTATTGCTTGTGAAGCTCCGTCAATTCGATGAGCGTGATACAGCGACTGTGCGCATCGACACCAGTACCGCTGACTGGCTGCCAGGTATCGGTGGCTTGAAAGTAATGCCATTGCACGAGTTCGAACACGAACACGTGGCGCTGGTGAAATGGCCCGCAAACGAGAAATTCCAGCCCCACCGACATTTTGGAGGCGAAGAGATATTGGTGCTGTCAGGCGAGTTCTGCGACGAAAACGGACGTTACCCTGCAGGCACCTGGATACGAAGCCCCCATATGAGCCAGCATCACCCTTTTGTCGACGAAGAAACGGTCATCTGGGTAAAAACCGGCCACCTTCCTGTATAACGAGCCGGCCAGCCGATCTGAGCGCTAAAAAATATTTACGTTTACGTAAAGTAGATCTATCTACCTGTTACCGCTGGAATTTTCAAAATCACCAAAAAATGCATGAATTTCAACCATTGACGACGATGTAAAAGCTATCTAGTCTTCTCTCGTTGAACCCCAAAAGGGTATCGACACATGAAATCATGCCAACCGGCCTATCTGCCGGGGCATAACAATAAAATGACCACGGAAGCCGTGATCCGGCCTGGTGGAAGAGGATTTCAGCATGTCACTGGTAAATCAGTCCCTGTGCATGGGCCCATGCGCCCACACCCTGCAACACCCTACAGCTCCTTTCCTTTCTCTGACGCTTTGTGCATCCCGATCGCTCCGACCGGATCTTTCACGACTATCCAAACTCATACAACTACCAAATCCGACCGGCAGTTAATCGCGTCCAACACCCGATAGCGATTGAGTTTCGGCAGCGCCCGCAATCTACCGCCGGCCTCCGTCACAAGGGCGAATCCCTGTGCAAGAACCACCCGGAGCAAAAGGAATCCAAACAATGACTGTATTTACGCATCCTGAATTCGATCACCACGAACATCTGACGTTTTGCTGCGATCCAGAGACCGGGCTGCGCGCCATTATTGCCGTACACAATACCTCCCGTGGACCCGCGCTGGGCGGATGCCGCATGTATCCCTACGCCAGCGACGAAGAAGCACTGACAGACGTTCTCCGCCTGTCCCGGGGGATGACTTACAAGTCGGCACTGGCCAACCTTGACCTCGGCGGTGGCAAGTCCGTCATCATCGGCGATCCACGCCAGCACAAAACCGAAGCCCTGCTTGAATCCATGGGGCGTTTCCTGGAACAGCTTGGCGGACTGTACATCGCTGCCGAGGACTCGGGCACCAGCGTAGCCGACCTCCAGGTCATGGGCCGTAAAACGTCCAATGTGGCCGGCATCAGCGAACGCCCGGGTTTTGATGGCAGGCCCAGCAACGGTGATCCCTCTCCCGCCACGGCCTGGGGCACCTTTGTGGGCATTAATGCTGCCGTTAAGCACAAGCTCGGCCGTAGCGACCTTGAGGGGTTGAATGTGGCGGTTCAGGGCATCGGCAACGTTGGTTACCGCCTGGCTCGACACCTGAAAGAAGCGGGCGCGAAACTCTGGGTCTACGACGTCCACCAGGACCAGATGGATCGGGCGGTTGCCGAGCTGGGCGCGACGCCGGCTAGCGCCGACGAAATTCTCTACCTGCCGGTAGACGTGGTTGCGCCCTGTGCCATGGGCGCTGTCCTGAATGATCACTCCATTCGTAAGCTACAGGCCACCATCGTGGCCGGCGCCGCTAACAATCAGTTGGCCACCCCGGCTCATGACCAGGCCCTGTTCGAACGTGGAGTGCTCTATGCCCCAGACTTTGTAATCAACGCTGGCGGCATTATCGACGTGTGTTACGAGCGCAAGGGACCCGACCCCCAGGCCGTTCGCAAACACGTCGATTCCATAGCCAATACCCTGGAGGAAATCTTCCAGCGCTCGGATCGCGATGGCCTGCCCACCGGGCAGATCGCCGATCAACTCGCAGAGGAGCGATTCCGGCATAAATCCCGTTGATGGTGGCTAACGCCGCCACTCACTCCCCCGAAAACAAAAACAGTAAGCAGGAGAATACAATGAGTAATGCTTCTTCATCCGCTGAAGGCGGTGCCATGGGCCAGGCGACAGCCAAGCGTGGGCTGTGGTCTTCGCGCCTGGCATTCATACTTGCCGCGACGGGCTCAGCAGTGGGCCTGGGTAATATCTGGAAATTCCCCTACATCACCGGTGAAAACGGCGGTGGCGCCTTCGTCCTGGTATACCTGCTGTGCATTGCGGCGGTGGGCCTACCCATTATGATGGCCGAGGTATTAGTCGGTCGCCGTGGCGGTCACAGCCCCGTTAACAGCATGCGGGCCATAACCAGCCAGGAAGGCCTGAAACCGGCCTGGCGTTGGGTGGCGGCCGTCGGGGTCCTGGCGGGGTTCCTGATCCTCTCTTTCTATTCGGTGATCGGCGGATGGGCGATTTCCTATGTGGGCACCGCCGCCACCGGCCAGTTGGCGGGCCAGTCGGCTGAGTCCATAGGCGCCATTTTCTCCGGCCTGTTGGGCGATCCCATCAAGCTGCTTCTGTGGCATACCCTGTTCATGGCGTTGGTGATGGTCGTGGTCGCACGAGGCGTACGTTCCGGGCTTGAGCGCGCTGTCAGCATTCTGATGCCGGCCCTGTTCGTGCTCCTGCTGATTGTCGTGGGCTATGCGATGACCACTGGCCACTTTGGCCAGGCCGTCGCCTTCCTGTTCCAGCCCGACTTCTCGAAGCTCACCACTTCGGGCGTCTTGGTTGCCCTGGGCCACGCTTTCTTCACGCTCAGCCTCGGCATGGGCGTCATGATGGCCTACGGCTCCTATCTGCCAAAAAACATCTCCATCGCCAAAACCTCCGTGACCGTCTCTATCATGGATACCGCCGTGGCCTTACTGGCCGGGTTGGCTATCTTCCCAATCGTATTTGCCAATGGCCTTGAGCCAGGCGCCGGTCCCGGCCTGATTTTCCAAACCCTGCCACTGGCATTCGGGCAAATGCCTATGGGCAGCCTCTTCGGTACGCTGTTCTTCGTGTTGCTGATCTTTGCCGCCTGGACATCCGGCATTTCGCTGCTGGAGCCCATTGTCGAATGGCTTGAGGAACAGAAGGGGTTGAACCGTACGGTGAGCACCGTCGGAGCAGGCATCGTCTGCTGGTTACTGGGTGTGGCCTCCGTGCTTTCACTGAACCTGTGGTCGGACGTGACACCGCTGGGCATGTTTGCGATGTTCGAAGGCAAAACCATCTTCGATCTTCTGGACTTCCTGACCGCAAATATCCTGCTGCCCCTGGGTGGATTGCTGGTCGCCGTGTTTGTTGGCTGGACAATGTCTCGACAGGCGCTGGAAAGCGAACTGGGCATGTCACCGGGCACATTCTCGGTCTGGTATCGCGTCCTGCGTTACTTCACCCCCGTTGCTGTCGCCGTCGTGTTCGTCTACAACCTGGTATAACCAATCAAGCGGGATGCCGGCCCCTGTCCTGGGGCCGGCTCATCAGCCAAACGGCCATCAAGACACCGTGTAACACCAGGAACGGTATGGCAATCAGCAACAGTCCATTCCAGTCAAACGCCGCCAATACCGCACCAGCACTCAGTGCAGCTGTCGCCTGCGAGCCGAATACCATCAGGTCGTTGAGCCCCTGAACACGGAACCGCTCCTCATCGCGATATCCCTGCGGCAACAGCGTGGTGCCACCGACAAACAGGAAGTTCCAGCCAACCCCCAACAGGATGAGTGCAAACAGGTAATGGTGAAAGCTGATACCGCTGAACGCCAGGGCCACACACCCCAGATAGGCCAGCAATCCCAGCCCCATCATCCTCGGAATACCCACCACACGAATTAACCAGCCACTGACCAGCGACGGCAGATACATAGCCATGATATGAATCTGAATGACCCACTTGGCATCTTCAAGCGGGTGATCGGCCACTTCTGTCATACTCAGCGGTGTTGCCGTCATGATAAAACTCATGAGGGCATAACCGATGGCGGCGGCACTGATCGCCGCCCATATGACCGGTTGCCTCAGGATGTCGGTCATCGGGCGACCGCCCTCCCCCAAGGCTTCCCGGACTCGCTCCCCGCTGGCGCGGTACCCGAAAACCAGTACGACCATGGCAAGCACCTGCACGACACTCAGTGCAAGCCAACCGCCCATGAAAGGGTATTCGGCTTGACCTCCACCACCGACAAGCGCAATTTCCGGCCCCAGCCACGCCGCTACAAGACCACCGAGGAGTACCCTGGCTGCGGCGGAGCCAGCCATCCCGGGCGCCACCGATTCCATGGCCGCAAAGCGGTATTGGTGAACCACCGCCAGCCCGGTTCCGCCCACAACCGCCGCAGCGCACAAGAACGGGAAACTTGCATTCCAGGCTGCCAGCGCACCGAGCAACCCGGACACGGTACCCGCCAGCGCGCCAAGCAACATAACCGGCTTGCGCCCCAGGCGCTCCATCATCCACGTAGCAGGCTTAATAGCCAGGACCGTTCCTACAACCACAAGGCCCACGGGCAGGGTTGCCCACTCAGGCGATGGCGCCAGAAGACGTCCGTGAATGCTTCCGATAAAAACGATAAAAGGCGCTGTACACATGGCAAGCGCCTGGGCAGCGACCAGTATCCATACATTGATCGGCATTGGGTGGGCCTATTTTTTGCGGTAGATGATCCCTGGGTGGCACTGCACCATTTCGTAGAGATGAGGCAACCCGTTCAGCGATTCCGATGCTCCCAGTATCAGGTAACCACCGGGATTGAGAGTGGCGTGGATACGGGTCAGGATGTCCTTTTTAAGCTCTGCCGAGAAATAGATCAGTACGTTCCGGCACATAACGATATCAAACTTTCCGAGCATGTAGCGTTCGAGCAGGTTGAGTTCCCGGAACTCAACCATGCTCTTGATCTGCGGTCGGATTTGCCAGCTACCGTTCATCGCGGGAGTGAAGAACTGCTTCTGACGCTCGGGCGACAGTCCCCGGCCAATGGCAATCATCTCGTACTCGCCGCGCCGTGCAACCTCAAGAACGCTTTTGGAGATGTCGGTGGCGGTGATCTTCACATCCCGCAGCCTACCCGGCCGCTGACGACGAAATTCTTCAATAATCATCGCAACCGAATAGGGCTCCTGCCCTGTCGAGCAGGCTGCCGACCAGATACGGAGTGACTGCGCTGATTTTCTGTCGCCGAACTCCGGCAGCAGCTTTTCCTGCAGGATGCGGAACGGGTGATTGTCCCTGAACCAAAGTGTCTCATTCGTCGTCATCGCATCGATCACGACTTCCTTCAAACTGCTGCGACCGGTTCGCTTCACGCGATCCAGCAGATCACCCAGGGTACTCAACTTGTTCTCTTCCATGATCCGCCGTAACCGGCTTTTCACCAGGTACTGCTTGTTGTCCCCGAGCAAAATTCCACACGCATCCTGCAGGAATGTCTTAAAGGCCTCGTATTCCTGGGGGGTTATCTCAGCTTTCATTGGATCTCAGTATCGAGTGGGTCGGAAGTGACACCGGCGTCACTGCTCGCGATCGACAATTTCCATAACCCTTTCAGCCAACTCATCGGGGCTGAATTTTGCCATGAAATCGTCAGCGCCTACCTTCTGCACCATTGCCTTGTTGAACACGCCACTCAAGGACGTGTGCAGCATGATGAATACGTCCTTGATTGCAGGCTCATTTTTGCACTTGGTGACCAAAGTGTACCCGTCCATTTCCGGCATTTCGACATCGGATATGATCAGACACAGGTGGTCGACGGCCCGGGAACCATCTGCCGTAACTTGTTTTAGATAATCCAGGGCCTGCTTGCCGTCATTTTTTGTCACCACCTCCATACCGATGGCCGTGAGGCACCGCTCTATCTGACGTCGGGCCACTGCGGAATCATCCACAACGAGCACTGGTAGATGGCCGGGCACCCGCTCTGAACTGCGGTTGCGGACGTCTTCGGTGACATCCTCCTCAAACGGAGAGACTTCAGAGAGTATCTTTTCAACATCGATAATCTCTATCAGCTTGTCTTCAAAATGGGTTACCGCCGTCAAGTAAACGTCTTTACCCGCACCCTTGGGTGGCGGCAGGATGTCTTCCCAGTTCATATTCACGATGCGGTCGACACCGGCCACCAGGAAACCCTGGGTTTTGCGGTTGTACTCGGTAATGATCACGAAGCTGGTAGCTATTTCTTCCTTGGGAATACCGGGAAGCCGAATCGACATGCCAAGGTCAATGATGGGAATGGTTTCGCCACGAATATGGGCCACGCCCCGAACCATGGGGCGACTATTCGGCAGCGATGACAGCTTCGGGCACTGGAGCACTTCCTTGACCTTGAAGACGTTAATGCCGTACGTCTGCCGGCCGCGTAGGCGAAATAACAGAAGCTCCAGGCGATTCTGCCCCACCAGCTGGGTACGCTGATTTACACTGTCCAATACCCCTGCCATCGTTTCATCTCCCGCTTGTTCCAACACTCTGACGGCACGCATCTTGCTGCGTTTTCAATCAAAGCCACTCGGCACCTGGAAACTGCCGGATAATTGACTCTCTGGGTAGGCTTAACGGCCGAATCCGGAAATCATTAGGACATTCCCGAACACGGGACTCTGCCCGGTTAATGACAGCATAGGACAAACTGCCTCGTATGCGCATCACCAATTTCATCATCGCACTGCTAATCACTGCAATGGCCGGCCCTGCACTTGCTTCCATGACGACGGCCGAACAAATTCACAGTGGCGCGGAACAGTTTCTGGCGGCATTTTCGGACGCCCAAGCAAACGAAGGCTTTACGGTTTCCTATGATACTGGCCAACTCGACGCCCGCCTGTCGCTCGCTACCTGTGAGACTCCACTTGGCGTGTCCTTCAGCGGCGACCCCTGGAAGACCACCCAGCCTTCACTGCTGGTATCCTGCAAGGGCGACCGTCCCTGGCGCATGTTTCTGCCTGTATCGATCACCATAACCGGTGAAGCTATGGTCGCCGCCCGCCCGCTGGGCCGGGGCGAAAGGCTTACAAAAGCTGCCATACAGTCAGATTCGGTGGTCGTGAATTCAGTTCGACGGGGGGCTATTACCAACATCGAACAACTTGTTGGCATGGAAATGCGCCGAGGCATTAACGCTGGAACGGTTTTTACGCCAGACTTGGTGCTGGCTCCCGCAGCGATCGAACGGGGGGACCATGTTATTATCAGCGCCCGTAGCGGGAATTTTTCGGTAAACTCACGGGGTAAGGCCTTGGCCAGCGGCGGCATTGGTGACCAGGTTTTGGTTGAAAACCTCTCGTCCTCCCGCACCGTGCGTGCCCGTGTGACGGCACCCGGCCACGTTGAAATTCCCATGTAGCCCCGTTCCCGGCACGGATTCACCGGGAACGGCAAACCATTGCCGGCTTTTTTGGAAAGATGACAAGAGTGTCATTCAATTCTTGCAAAAATTGCTAAAGAAACGTCAAGCCATGCCGATAGACAGGTATGAAATTTGTGGAGCCGCCCAACGCGGCCGATCAGCTAAGCAGGTAACGTTATGTCAGTTGACTTTAATGGAATAGGCCCAGGCCAGGTCAACACCCAGAAAACCACGGCCGATAAATCTTCAGGTGCCCAGAGCACTCAGCCCTCAACGACTGAGCAGGCCAAGTCCCAGGCGCAAAGTGCCCGCGGTGAAAATGTCAATTTGAGCAGCCAGGCAAAAAACCTGAAACAGCTCGAACAGAAACTCGGTAATTATCCGGAAATGGACGATGCCCGTATTGAGCAAATTCGTTCTGCCCTGGAAAGCGGCTCCTACAAAATTGACGCAGAGAAATTGGCCCAGAAAATGCTTGAGATGGATGAAAGCATATTCGGGTGAATAAATCATGGCCGCAATTGATGAATTGAAAGACCTCCTGTCCCAGGACATCCGTCAACTCGAATCCCTGGCGGACGTCCTGCAGCAGGAAAAAGCCTGCCTGTCCACGTCTGATATCCGTAAACTCGAAACCCTGACTGGTGAGAAAAACACTCTGTTGGGTCAGATTCGCGAGCGGGCCAAACTCAAAATCCGCCTGCTGGTGTCGATGGGTTTTCGACCTGAAAACGGAGCACCCTCACGGTTTATTCTCAGCGCCGGTCTGTCAGATGTCTACGACTTGTGGCAGGACGCCGATGAACGCCTTAAGGCCTGTCACCAGCTGAATAGCAATAATGGGCGGGTTGTCAGTCACCTTCAGAAGCGCCTTTCACGTCTGACTGATATATTCCGCGGCGTTTCCGGGCACCAGACCCTCTACGGTGCTCAGGGCGAGCAAAAGGCCGTATCACACCGTACCGTTCTGGCGAGCGCCTGACGGGCCTCTGGGCTCCGCAGACATCGGAGCCCAACGCATCCGATCAGCGAGTATAGATCGTCATCTGTGAATCCGGATGAAAGCGGATATTGTCGAGGGCAATGTTTCCCAAAGAAGGTCCCTGGCTACCGCTAACCCGTATATTGTCCATGCGGATTTGCTCGATCCTTTCCGGGAAAGCCAGGGTGATCCCGCCGTCGTCACGAACCGCGTACCGGGGAATGTCATCCCGATAATGCACCCCGGATATCGTCAGATCAGAATCCAGGAAGTTCAACACCGGCACGAAAATATTCGCCGTCAATTTCAGGCCTTCAATGACATCCGGTTCAACCTCCCCTGCGCCGTCATGACGTGGGGCCATCGCGGACACATTGGCAATACGATCCAGCAACGATTGATCACCCTGCCCGGCCACACCGGCCAACTCGTCGTCATTGAGCGGAGACAGGCCGGGATGATCGTACAATTGTCCTGCGTCGGCGACGTCTCGTGAATCATTCGAAGTGCTGCCAGCGGCAAAACTGACCAGTGGCTGAAATGGCAATACTGCCATGGTGACCAACGCCGCCGCGTTACGGTAACGGGATTGGTGCCTGAGGACACGATGTAGCTCACGTTCAGTAATCCAGCCGGACTGTATCAACACCTCACCGAGCCGCTGACCGGTCTCATGCTGTAGGTGCAAACCCTCTTCCAACTGAATATCAGAAAGGTATCCCCGGTTTATCAGCAACCGACCGAGGCGGGATTTTTCTTCGAAGCCCTGACGGATTTTCAAGGTATGCCTCCAATAGCGTTACAGTGATTGCCGTACAACCTGGCCCGGTCAGAGAGCATCGATGACACTGATGCGACAGAAGGTTAGCTGATAGTCATGAACTCCGCAGGGAATATGCCCGACTTGACAAGTGTTATCTGCTAACATCCTGCAACAGACTGGATTCATGGGAACAGTATCGCAGCAAACATTCTCGAAGCTGCCTACTATTCTATTCCCTGAACTAACTACGTGAGCCATTATAGAATGACAAATTCCGTAAAACCGTTTCGATATGTGATGAAAATCGCGCTATCTGTAACCTTCATGCTGGGTATTGCCAATTGCCTGGCGGCTGATGGACAACAGAACGAGCTGCCCCGGGTGATTATTGAAACCAGTGAGGGCGCCATTGAGGTGACCTTGCGCCCGGACATCGCTCCCGAAACCGTTGAGAATTTCATCACCTACGCTAAAAATGGATTCTACGAGGGAACGTTGTTCCATCGGGTCATTCCGGGCTTCATGATCCAGGGCGGCGGTTTCGACCAGGATCTCAAACAGAAGCAGACTCGTAGCCCCATCCCGAACGAAGCCAAGCCAACCGCCAAGAACCTTCGCGGTACAGTCGCCATGGCCCGCACAAGCTCACCGGATTCCGCCACCTCCCAGTTTTTCGTCAACCTGACCGACAACGGCTTCCTGAACGCAGGTGTCCGTGGCCCGGGCTATGCGGTATTTGGCAAGGTGACAGGCGGAATGGGTGTTGTGGATGCCATCGCCAGCAAGAAAACGGTCAGATCCCGAGGTATGGCAGATGTGCCGCAGGAACCCGTCATTATCCGTAGCGTTTCGGTCCGGCAAACCGATACCGCTGCAGAATAGACCGTTAAGCGTAATGAGCGGATACAAAGACCGTGACTGATCCCAGGCTTCCATCTGTTGAAAACGCCGACATTGATTGGAGTAGCGGCGCACCCCACTGCCGACGCTTTGGTGACGTTTACTTCTGCCGCGAGAATGGCCTTGAAGAAACACGGCATGTATTTATCAGCCAGAACAGGCTTCACGAACGTTTCTCCTCATTGCTGACGGCTTCTTCTTTCGTCATCGCTGAAACAGGGTTTGGCACCGGTCTGAATTTCCTTGCGGCCTGGCAAGCCTGGGATCAGTCATCCACAGCGAGCAATGGTTGCCTGCATTTCGTCTCCGTCGAAAGCCACCCTCTGACCCCGGACGACCTTGCACGTGCGCTCACCATGTGGCCGGAGCTCAAAGTCTACGCTGACCAACTGCTGGAACAATATCCCGCCCCCGTCTCGGGTACCCATCGCCTGGTGTTGGCCGGTGGTCGTGTCAGGCTGACACTCTTTTTCGGCGATGTGGTTGATGCCTGGCGCGAGCTGGATTTTCAGGCCGATGCCTGGTTCCTGGACGGTTTTGCGCCCGCCAAAAATCCGGACATGTGGACGCGTGAAGTCATTGACGCCATACCGGGTCACAGCAAACCCGGTGCTACCCTCGCCACCTTTACATCGGCCGGCGAGGTGCGGCGACGGCTTATTGCAGCCGGCTTCACCATGCGGAAAGCGCCCGGATTCGGGCAAAAATGGGACATGTTGATCGGCACTCTGGGTGACGCCACCTACCCCGAAGCCCTCCCGGCCGCGAACGACATTGAATCCATTGCCATCATTGGCGCCGGGGTTGCTGGCAGCCTGCTCGCCCGGAATCTGGCGGAGCGTGGATTGCATGTTACTGTAATTGATCGCGCTCAAGAGGCTGGAACAGCAGCCTCTGGCAATATTCAGGGTGCGCTGTATGTCAAACTGGGCATCGAGTTCAATGATCAGGCAAAGCTTGGTCTCTCATCATTGCTGTTCAGTCAACGCTATTATCAACAGTTCGGCGGCGAGTACTGGCACCCTTCCGGACTAGTTCAACTGGCACACAGTGACAGCGAGCAAGACCGCCAGAACCGTTTCATAGCCCGCAACGACTACCCTGGCACTGTATTGCAGCAGATCGGCCCGGAACAGGCGTCTGAACTTGCAGGCATTCCCCTGACTCGGGGCGGTCTCTGGTTTCCGCGCAGTGGATGGCTTGAACCCGGCGGCCTTTGTCGGGCGTTAATGGCGCATGAGCGAATTTTTCAGTGTTTCGGTTTTGATGTCCATCGACTCACACCCTGCAATGGAAAATGGCATATTGCGGGCAATGGCGAACAGGATGTTGTGGTCGACCGCGTCGTGATATGCGCCGGCCATCTGACACCGGACCTGATTCCGCTTAAGGGTGGCTTCCGTTTCCGTGCGATTCGAGGCCAGGTAACTCACTTGCCGGCGAAGGCGGTGAAATGCCCTGATGTGGTAGTGTGCGGATCTGGGTACCTCAATCCCGCCCACGGCGGCATGACGATGGCTGGTGCCACCTTTGATCTTCATGACCCATCACCCGCCCTTTCCACCGAAAGCCACCGCGATAACCTTTCAATGCTTGATGCGATGGTTCCGGGCGCAGTAGACAGGGAATCAGGCGACGTTGATCCGGCAAAACTCGATGGCAAAGTCGGGTTTCGATGCACTACCCATGACTATCAGCCGGTCGCTGGTCCGCTAATGGATGCCTATAGGCAACCACTGGAAGGAATCAACCTGTTTACCGGGCTGGGTAGCAAGGGGCTGAGTTACGCTCCGCTACTCGCAGAATATCTGGCTGACCGACTCTCAGGGCAGCCCTCCTGCTTACCCGAATCCCTCGCAAAACGCGTGGCTACGGACCGCTGCCACCGAGTAGACATAACATCGCAGGAAACGATCAGCGCCTGAAGAAATCAAACCTTCTGCCGATAACCGGAAAAGACCCTGTCACAACCGGAGCAGATCACTATGTCCATTCATGTCAGTGAACCCGGCCGGCCCGTCGGAACACGCCTGCCGGAGATATTCCGGAGTCGTCGGGTGGGCGATGTCACAGAATTAAGTGAATCCCAGAATATTGATGTTCGGCACAGCGAAACAACCGACGCCGAATTCCAGTTTGCCGCCCGCTCCGGCCGACAGCGCGCTATCGAAGAGTACGGTGCCACGGCAGCCGGTGAACCCAAAGAAAGACGGGCCTACCTGCCGGTATCCCAGATATGCACCCCCGCCCTGAATTCCGTGCCAGCGACCGCAACCATTGCCGAAGCGATGGACGCCATGGATGAGAACGGCATTCACCACATCGTTATTACAGCAGAAGGTAATGTAGCAGGGCTCGTGGACCTGCGCTGGTTGCTGGCCTGGCTGCACGAAACCGACGCGAACGCCATGAGTGCCAGTTTCGTCAATATTGAGTTACCGGCCTTCCTGACCTCGTCTCCCGAGACAGATGCACACCAGCTGGCAAGGCTCATGCTCGCTCACCAACTGAACGCCGCCCTGGTTGTTGACGAGCAGGGCCAGTCAGCAGGCATCGTCACCAGCACCGATTACCTGAGGTTGTACGCCAACGCCAGCCGTCACGAGGGCAGCGTATAACAGTGGGACCATCGCCCGCACTCGATTAATGCAACGGTAGTCCCTCTCCCGTAAACAACCGAACCTCCCACGTCTCGGAGGTACCACTTACGATTTTTACCAGAGCCGTTATTTCGTCATCGCGGTAATTTTCCAGCCGTTCTATTTCGCCCTCTGCACCATTCAGTGGCAACTGCGTTCTCCATTCCCGGCTTCCGTCACTGTCATCATTGCCGTCTTCCTCCAGTGAAATCCGCGCCAGGATAGGATTGATCAGGCTATTTCCCTCGCTTTCGCTGAAGTTGCCGTTGGTACTTCCTGCAACCAGAATGTCCCGGTCGTAAGTCCGCACCGCGTACAGCGACTCAGTGGATGCATCATCGCCGTCATTGAAGGTAAAGGCGCGTGTTACATCCCCTAGAGCGGTGTACGACAAAGCAAAACCGGCCTGGCTGTTGATCTGACGCCGCTGCAATGAACGATCTCCGTCGCCGGATTCGACGCGATAGTTGCCGCTACCCTGGCCCACCAACCAAACATTGTTCATGCCGTAGATGCCGGCTGACAGGTTTTCGTTACCGGTGGTTCCCCGCTGCTTGACGTTAATCGTACTGTCCGCGCTGGAGGCGATAAAAAAGAATGCGTCTTTTCCGCCAAGTTGAGGCTGGCCACTCACCGCGCCTGAGGAATCCCCGATCAACAGCGGACTGCTGGTGGAAGTACTGCCTCCCACAACCGACTCATCATGGCCTGCCGCCCCCACCTGCCGTGTCCAGGCAACCACCGGCACAACCGAGTTGCCATCAACGGTGGTGTCGATTCTCTGGAGAAAACTGTCCACACCACCAGCAGCATTTTCGTTCGGCCACTGGCCATTGGTTTCCCCGGCGTTCACGACGTAACCACCGTCTTCATCTATCCCGGTCCACCTGGGAGTATCATCACCGGATGTGCCGGTCACAATGCTCCAAACCGGTACATAGCTGTCCGGATCCTGGGCGGTGTCGAAGAAGTAAAGCAGCGTATGAACATCCACTCCATTGCTGTCAGGGGTACCGTCCGGTGCCTGATCACTGCCAAACGAGACGACGAATTCATAGCGGGGAACGTCGTCCTCCCCTTCCTTGACCTCACGCTCGACAAAACCGATAACTGGCTCCGCACCCGGCGCAATAGCGGCCTCTGACAATGGCTGTTCCGTTATTTCCCCTTTCTGCGTGACGATACGCACCCAGGGACGGTCACCATCATCGACACGATAGCCGGCAATGAAAAGACGACCGTTGTGCCCAAAAGCCGTGTCGGTGGGAATAAACGCCGCACTGCTGCCCACCTCAAGCGGTGAGGTCAGTTCGTTGATGTTCACCCGCAGTTTGTCGGCATCCGCCGAGGCCGCGAAATTCTCCCGTCCCGACTGATAACGCTCATCCAGACCCAACAGAAGGAAACGATCGTTTTCCAGCTGACCGTTGGTGTAGTCGTCGGGAATGCGGATACGAAAGCGCATTGCCTCAACGCCCTCGGCAAAGTTGAGGAGATCCCCTTCCGCCCATTCGCCGTCCTCGTCCCGAACTTCCACAAGGAAATCCTCGCCCAGAATCACATCGGAGTCGTCATCCTCACCAAGTTTCACGCTATAAGCGCCGGCACGTTCGCCGCTGATTAACGCAACATACTCACGAACATCGCCGACATTAAGCGCATCCCGGGTGCCACCAGCCCCGGTTTCCAGTCGCACTGTTGGCTCATTGTCCGCTACCCGCAGCAGTTCCCTGACACCGGAATTGGAGCTGCCAAGCCCGGCAAGGCCGGACCTTACCTCGGTCAGTCGGATGTTCAGGGTTTCCAGGGGTTCGGCCTCGGTGTCCTCAATGACCTCCAGGCGGATATAACACTCGGTGATTCCGGGTTCCAGAGTGATCACCCCCTTGGACAGGAATCCATCATCGTCCGGCTTATACTGAAGATAGGAAGGCACTGGTAAGGTCGGTTCGCTCTGTGTCCCCAAACCGATAATGTCCTTTCCGATGATCGCCTCGTTGTTATTGGCGGCCCCATTTTCACAACGCTGGTGAGGGGGATCAATGCCCTCGTCACAGCGTTGTGGATTGAAACTTGAGTCCAGTTCAAACGCCACCGACACACGGGTGACAGAGGGCTGATCAAGCAGTACCCGCACAAGAACGGGATAGGTGTCGCTGGTGCGTTGAACGGTCTTGACGACCGCGCCATCATCATCGTATTCGTTTACCTCGTATGTCTGGCGACCGGTTTCTCCGAGCTCCGGAGCCTCGCACCGGTTATCCCGTTCCTCCGGCGCCTCGAAGGCCTCTCCCTCGGTAAAATCATCGATGGCCAGGCTGAGCACGTTCTCCTGGACTTCAATGTCAAATGGCTGTGTACCGGCCGCACGGCCATCATTGCCAACCAGAGTGATGTTCTCCGTCGTGCCCAGGTCATCACGGCCCCTCGAGCCACCGGTCAGCCCCGGAACGCCCCGCATGATGACACCCTGACGCGCCTTGTTGCTGGTGTCTTCCAGTGCCAGCCAGGACGGCGCGTTAGTGAGCGAATAATCGAGAATGTCGTCGCTGTCGAAAGCGCCAAAATTGTAGGCGTATTCAACGCCCAGATAGGCTTCGTCCGGCGGCGTTCCGAGAATGTAGGGATCCTCAGCATCCTGTTCGGTCTTGCAACCGCCAACGGCAACGACCATCAGTGACAACAGGGCGAGACAGCCCCCGCGGGGAAAACGGCGAAGAATACAGGAGAGGCAAGAGAGCGAATCGGCGCGCATGAAAAAGTCCGTTTCAGAGCATTGTTTTTATGGGTGCTTTACACACCGTTACAGAACAAGCTCATGGTAATCAATTTCACGGAGGCAGGATCTGCGCGAGTTCTCAGATTCTGGCCACGGACGGATCACAGGGTGCGCCGTGGCCTGAGGTTTTATTCCACACCGTGGGTCGCGAGAAACTCGACGAAGGCAGACTCGTCCATCACCGGGACACCCAGGTTTTCGGCCTTCGTCAGTTTTGAGCCGGCGGCTTCGCCGGCAACGACACAGGAGGTCTTGCCGGAGACGCTTCCCGCCACTTTTGCCCCCAGGGACTCCAGTTTTGCCTTGGCGTCGTCCCTCGTCATGTCCGACAGCGACCCTGTCAGTACCCAGGTTTCGCCCTTCAGAGGCTTTTCACTGGCCGTGATTGCTTCACTCTGCCATTGAACCCCTGCGTCTTTCAGCGCCTGGATGGTTTCCTGATTGTGGGTCTGGTCGAAGAAGCTACGAATGTGGCCGGCGACAATGGGCCCAACGTCGGGCACCGACTGCAGGGCATCCTCATCAGCCTCACCAATGGCTTCCAGCGTGCCAAAGTGGCTGGCCAGGGCCTTGGCGGTTGCCTCGCCCACTTCCCGGATACCAAGGGCATACAGGAACTTCCAAAGGACCGGGTGACGGGAGCGATCAATGGCATCGATCAGATTACCTGCGGATTTCTCACCCATACGTTCAAGGCCCGTCAAATCAGCCTTCTTTAACAGGTAAAGATCCGCAACCGTAGTGACCAGTTCCCTGTCCACCAGAATATCAATCCACTTGTCTCCGAGCCCTTCTATGTCCAGTGCCTTGCGGGAGGCATAGTGCCGGATGGCCTCCTTGCGCTGTGCCGGGCAGAACAGCCCGCCAGAACAGCGGGCCACCACTTCACCCTCGATCTGCACAATATCGGACTGGCATACGGGGCAGGCGTCCGGAAGCTGGACCTCACGGGCATTGTCAGGGCGCCGTTCGGCCACAACCTTGACCACTTGGGGAATCACATCCCCTGCCCGTCGAACGAACACGGTGTCTCCGATGCGGACACCCAGTCGTTGGATTTCGTCCATATTATGCAGAGTGGCATTGCTTACGGTGACGCCTCCCACAAATACCGGCTTGAGCCGGGCGACTGGCGTGATCGCGCCGGTACGGCCGACCTGGAATTCCACGTCTTCAATGACCGTCAGCTCTTCCTGCGCCGGGAATTTCTGGGCGATGGCCCAGCGGGGGGCACGGGAGACAAACCCCAACTGCTGCTGCAATGCCAGGCTGTTTACCTTGAAGACAATGCCATCGATTTCATAAGGCAGGCTGGCCCGCTTATCCATCAGCTCATTGTAAGCCTGCAGACAGTCCTTCGCGCCGGTCGCCCGACGCATCTCAGGGTTGATCCGGAAACCCCAGGCACTAACCTGTTGCAGCCCCTCCCAATGGGTGGCGGGCAGCCGGCTTTCGTCCTCAAGCGCGACACTGTAGGCGCACAATTCGAGTGGTCGGCGGGCTGTCACGGTGGGTTTTTTCTGTCTCAGACTGCCTGCGGCGGCGTTGCGGGGGTTAACAAACGCCTTCTCTCCCTTGTCCGCCAGGCGTCTGTTCAGCGCTTCGAACCCTTCCCGGGGCATATAGACTTCGCCCCGGACCTCCACCAGTTCAGGAACGTTGTCACCACGAAGCCTCAGGGGCACCGACGGAATAGTGCGAATATTGGCAGTTATGTCCTCACCGGTATAACCATCGCCGCGGGTGGCGGCGCGGGTCAGAACGCCGGACTCGTAATGAAGGCTTACCGCCAGTCCGTCCAACTTGGGCTCGCAGACATACTCAATGTCGTCGCTGGCCTTGAGCCGGTCTTTCACCCGGCGATCAAAGTCCCTCAGTTCTTCGTCACTGAACGCATTGTCCAGGGAAAGCATGGGGATACGATGGACCACCTCCTCAAAGGTGGTTTCCACCGATGCCCCCACCCGACGAGTGGGGGTATCAGGCGTCACAATATCGGGATATTGCGCTTCCAGGTCCTGTAATTCCCGGAACAGCCGGTCGTACTCGGCATCCGGCACCCGGGGATCGTCCAGAACATAGTACTGATAGTTATGCTCGGTGATGGTATCCCGGAGTTCTCCGGCCCGGCTGATAACGTCGGGAGAGGCTTTGGTCATTGTCTGGGGGATCGTTGCTTGCGTTCAAACTCGCGGATGCGTTGGCGGCAGTGCTCAATGGTTTGCGGGGTCATCACGCTTCGCCGCTCGTCCTTCAGTTCACCGCCAAGATTGCGTACCACGCACTGCGCCGTTTCCAGCATGAACTCGAAGGCTTGCATGGAATTGGTGGGCCCGGGCATGCTCATAAAGAAACTGATCCCCGGCGTGGACAAGGCTGGCATATCCTCGGGTTTGAAGGTACCGGGCTCTACGGCGCTGGCCACGCTGAACTGCACCGGGCTGGTGGTGTCAGACTGCTCGTGGCGATGGTAGATGTCCATATCGCCATACTCCAGGCCGCAGGCTTCGAACAACGCCTTGAGTTTGGTACCCGCAAAATTCTGCTCGCTTTTTGCCAACACATTGATAACGACCACTTCCCGGGCTTCCGGCCGGTTGGCGCCTGCGAGGGGCTGCCCTGATTGTCGTGCCGTGGTTTCCCGCTTTGCGGTGTCCTCCTCCACCTCGGTGGTTACAGTGGGGGGCGCTGCTTCGTCGTCTGGGCCAGTATCCGCTATATCGGCTTCAGGCTCTTCGTCAACCGCCCCCCAACCGGTGTCGGAATCGTACTCAACATCAGTGGGTTCACTGGCAGCCAGATTTTCCGCTTCCGGTTCGTGCTCTACCGCCGGTTCTTCGGCGTCGTCCTTGCCCTTAACGCCCGCGCTGCTGACCACCGGCCTGGTCGGTTTGGGCTTGGGCCTGGCGAACCGGCTCTTTTCAGGCTTGACGTAGCCGCGTTCTTCCAGCGTGTCCCGTGAAATGGTGCGCGCCCCACCATTGGGGAGCTCAGGGTTGAAATCCTGCTCCAACGGGGAATCGTCGAGATCATCCGCGCCCATGCCAGAGGAGATCGCGATTGATTCCTTGCGGGCGCGCCTCATCCGGCGCAGACCATCAATCACAATACCGAGGATAACCAGGGTGCCGATGGCAATTAACCATTCCCTAAGAGACATAGTGGTGCTGTCCTGTTTGCAGATCAGATATCGTTGCTACTCTAAGAAAAGCCTGTAATGAATACAACGCAAACACAGTCCAGATGGCAGTTTTGTCATTTTTGCACAAACCGTGACCGCCTGTCCGCCAGCGACGATGCATCACGCTTCAGCCAATGCGGCAGCCTCGTCTACATCGACGGATACCAGCCGTGAGCATCCTGGCTCATGCATCGTGACCCCCATCAGTTGGTCGGCCATTTCCATGGCGATCTTGTTGTGGGTAATGTAGATGAACTGTACCTGTTTTGACATTTCCTTGACCATGTTGGCGTATCGCCCGACGTTGGCATCGTCCAACGGAGCATCCACCTCGTCCAGCATACAGAACGGGGCCGGATTAAGCTGGAAGATAGAGAACACCAATGCGATGGCCGTCAATGCCTTCTCCCCACCGGAAAGCAGGTGAATGGTGCTGTTTTTCTTGCCCGGCGGCCGTGCCATGATGGCAACGCCCGTTTCCAGCAGATCCTCCCCCGTAAGCTCAAGGTAAGCATTGCCGCCACCGAATACTTTCGGGAACAGCGCCTGGAGCCCCCCGTTGACCTGGTCGAACGTCTCCTTGAAGCGCTGCCGGGTTTCACGATCAATCTTGCGTATGGCGTTGTCCAGGGTTTCCAGCGCTTCCATCAGGTCTTCATGCTGACTGTCCAGATAAGTCTTGCGCTCGCTCTGAACCTGGTACTCCTCGATGGCCGCAAGGTTGATGGCACCCAGACGCTGAATCCGGGAGCCGATTTTCTCCAGGTCTTCGGCCCACACTTTCTCGCTGGCATCGTCAGGTAAGGTGGACAGCACTTCCTGCAGGCGGACATCCAGTTCCTCAAGCTGTTCCAGATAATTGCTGGCGCGAATCTCCAGTGCCTGGGACTCCATTTTCAGCTTCTCGAGGCTGGCGCGGACGTCCTGGATGGTGTGCTCTATACGGCTGCGACTTTGCTCCCGATCGCGCACCTCCTGATCAATTTCTTCAAGCGCGTCTCGGGCGGCGCCCAACTTTTCCTCTTCAGCCAAACGCCTGTCCAGAAGGCCCTCCAACTGCATTTGTAAGTCTTCGATGGGCTCTTCGGCGTTTTCGCGGCTTTCACGTAGAATGTCGAGGCGTTCGTCCAGGCGTTCTTTCTGCAGCTGCATTCGATCAATGGTCTGACGCAAGCCATCACGCTGGCTGTTCAGGGACTGAAGCTGGAGCTGTAGCTGGTGGGCATGGTCGCGATCGTGCCGAGCCTCCTGACGAAGCCGGTCAAGGTTTTCACGCAGTACGTCCCGACGTTCAAGCAGTCGTTCCTTCTCTTCATCACTGTCTTCCGTCGATGCCAGGGCCTGCTGCCACTCCTCCCGGGTTTCCAGCAGTTGCCCCTGCTGCTCCTCAAGATTCATGGACACGTCCGTGAGATCGTCACGAATGCGCTGCAGCCTTGCATCAATCTGTTCCGCACGCGCTTTCAGGCCGCTGATCTTGGACGACAGAGTAGCGAGTTGCCGATCGGCATCCGCCAGCCGGCCCTGGGCATC
>CAJXOQ010000047.1 GCA_913057975.1 uncultured Marinobacter sp. | reverse complement strand
ACGAGATAGGAGTCCGTCTCGTGGGCTCGGAGATGTGTATAAGAGACAGCAACGATATCGTGGGCGAGGGTTACCCGTGGACGCAGTATAGACTGCTCGCTAATCTGGCACCGGGCGCCGATAACACAGCCAGCGCCCACGACGACGTTTTCGCCTACGACGGCCCCTGCTTCAACAACAGCCTGTGGCCCTATGCAAGCCGTATCAGACACGAATGCAGAGGACGCCACGACGGCCGACGGGTGAATACCCGGCGCCGCAACCGGCGCCGGATCAAACCAATGGCTCAGGCGAGCATAGCCGAGGTAGGGGTTCTCCAGTAATAAGGCATTGGTAGGACATTGGTCCGCAATCGACGGCGAGATTATAACCGCTGAAGCGCTGGTCTCCACCAGGTAGCGTCCGTACGACGGATTGGCCAGGAAGGCGATCTGGCCCGGAGAAGCCGCCTGAAGCGTCGCGAGCCCGTTGATTTCCGTATCTGGATTGCCCTTGAGCTCCGCGCCAAGCTCAGAAGCAATGTCGCCCAGCCGGTACGAACGCTTTGTCATTGTCAGCTCCACAAGGTTTATCCGGGCTGGCCATTATCCGGCCCGCGGTATCAGCGGTCCAGTTTCTCTAGCAACTCTTCTGTCAGATTCATCTCAGGCTTGACATACACTACCGCCTCACTGGGCAGGATCATGTCTAGGTCGTTCTCTTCCAGGAGTTCCTTAACCGCCGCGTCTACCTCCGGACGGGCTTCTTCGAGGAACTGTTGCTTGCGATTGGCCACCGTGGAGTCCAGGCGCTGCTTAAGGAAATTGAATTCCTTTACCTTCTCCTGGAACTCAGCCGCCATCTGTTGGCGCTCGGAGTCATTCATCATGGCACCATCTTTCTCAAGACGCTCCTTGAGCTTGCGGGCGGCATCCTGGGCTTCACGCACCTTGGCTTCCTCGCCCGCAAAATCCTTCTGCAGTGTCTCGCTGAACGCCCGCGCATCGCTGGACGAGAACAAGGCCTGACGAAGATCGACCACGCCTATCCTGGTTTCGGCTGCAGCCGGCAATGCGACCAGTAGCGCTGCCAGAACCGCTACAACGGAATATCGGAACATGCTGTTTCTCCTGTTTATCATTGTCTTTAGCACTCTCTGAACCCCTGACGATCAGAAGGTCTGGCCGAGGGAGAACTGGAATATCTGAGTTTCATCACCGCTCTTGTCATTCAAGGGTTTGGCAAGACTGAACGCCAATGGCCCGACGGCCGTGATCCATTGAAATCCTACACCGGCTGACAGGCGAATTTCATCCAGGGCCGGATCAAAATTCCGATCGGCGTCAAAAACCTGCCCCGCATCCACGAAGAACGCAGTTCTCATGGAACGGGTATCCCCGGCAAACGGTGTGGGGAAAATCAGTTCCAGGCTGCCCTCAGTCAACAAGCTACCGCCGAAGGGATCCGGATCGGAGAAGTCATTCGGCGCATTGGTGGCAAGCGGGCCAAGAGAGTTTGCCTCATACCCGCGCACCGAACCATAGCCACCGGCATAGAAGTGCTCGTAGAACGGCATCACGCTTCGGCCATTGTAGCCGTCCCCGTAGCCAATCTCTGAACGCGCCCTGAATACCCAGGTCTGGTTCTCGTTCAACGGTTGATAGAATTCGGTTTTCTGATTCAGCTTATAGAATGTCAGATCACTGCCTGGTACGGCCACATCGGCAGATAGCGACAGACTGTAGCCGTCCGTCGGCAGAACACCCCTGTTCAATGTGCTACGCCGCCACGAACCGAACAGGAAATAATTGTTGAAATCGTTGCCTTCCTCATCAATGAAGGTTTTGACTTCCTCTGAGGTGAAGGCACCCGCCTTCACCTTGGACAGCGTATAACCAAGCCCGAAATTGAGGCGGGTAATGTTGTCGGTGGGATAGCCGAAAGTGAGGCGGCCGCCGTACTCATCCAGCAGGTAGGATGAAATATCCTGCTCTTCAAAGTCGGTTTCACGGGCAAACACGCTGAAACCACGGCTGACGCCATCCACGGTGTAGTATGGGTCCTGGTAGGAGAAATTGGCGCTCTTGATGGAATCGCTGACGTTGACGCCAAAGGAGACACGCTTACCGCTGCCAAAGAAGTTGTTCTCGGACACGTTGGCGCCCAGAATTACCCCGGAGGCCTGCGAAAAGCCGACAGACGCTGACAGACTACCCGTTGCCTGTTCCGCCACGGAATAGTTAACGTCCACCAAGTCATCGGTACCGGGGACAGGAACCGTCTCCACATCGACGGTTTCAAAGAAACCAAGCCGCTCCAGCTTTGTTTTCGAGAATTCAATCCGGTCGGTGGAGGCAACACCGCCTTCCATCTGGGTCATTTCCTGGCGTAACACATCGTCCCGGGTGGACACGTTGCCATCAAAATTGATGCGTCGCACATACGCCCGTTTACCGGGCTCCACAAAGAAGGTCACCGACGCTGTATTGTCTTCGGCAGGCTCCGGCACCGCATTCACGTTTGCAAACGCATAGCCTTCGCGACCAAGGCGACGGGAAAGCGCTTCCGAAATCGCCGTCATGCGGGAACGGGAGAACACGTCGCCCTCTTCAATGGGAATAAGCTCCCGCAGTTCTTCCTCAGGCACGATCAGCTCGCCGCGCAGGTTGACGTCCGATACGGTGTACTGTGGCCCCTCGTTCAACGAGATGGCAATAAAAACCTGTTTCTTGTCGGGGGAAATCGAGACCTGGCTGGACTCAACCGTAAAGTCGATATAGCCGCGATCAAGGTAGAAGGAACGCAGTGACTCCAGGTCGCCGCTCAGGCGCTCCCGGGCATATTTGTCGGCGCTGGTGATGGAATTCCACCAGCTGGTGGTCTGGAGCTCAAACAGATCCAGCAGCGTCTCGTCGTCAAACGCGTCATTACCCACAATATTGAGATGCTGGATAGCCGCAACCGTGCCTTCGTTAATGTCCAGCTTGATGGCAACGCGGTTGCGGGGAAGGTCCTCTGCGGTGGCTTTCACCCGCGCGTTGTAACGGCCCTGGCTGATGTAGGAGCGGAGAATCTCAAGCTCCAGCCGCTCCAGGGTTGCCCGGCGAAATACCTGCCCTTCCTGGAGCCCAGCTCCGGATAGCGCATCCATTAGCATGGGGGTTTCGATGTTCTTGTTGCCCTCAATCTCTATGGACGTGATCGAAGGCCGCTCCTGGACCGTAAGGATCAGCACACCACCATCACGGCTAGCCTTGATATCGGTAAACAGGCCGGTACGGAACAGATCTTTGATGGCGTCGGACAACTCCACCTCATCGACCGGTTCCCCGATCGAAACGGGAAATGCGGAAAATACCGTCCCTGCGGATACCCGCTGAAGGCCTTCTACCTCGATATCGGATACGGTGAATTCATCAGCCAGTGCCGGCTTTATGGTTGAGGTGGCGACTACCAAGCCTACAGCTATACCCAGAAGAGAACGTCTCATTCAATAATTTCGCCTGTTGATGCGCGTAAGGAGTTCGCAATTCTCACAACCGCATCAGGTCGTTGTAAAGTGCGAACACCATTAATGTAAGGATCATTGCCATCCCAATACGCAGTCCGAATGCCTGGGCCTGCTCTGAAAGAGGCTTCCGACGGATGGCTTCAATGGTGTAATAGACAATATGCCCACCATCAAGAACCGGTATTGGTAGCAGGTTCAGCACCCCAAGACTGACACTGAGGTAGGCAAGAAAACGAATAAAGTCCTCGAAACCGGAACTTACACTGGCTTCCGCTATCCTGGCAATGGTAATCGGGCCACTAAGGTTAGTGGGAGAAAGCAATCCGGTCACCATTTTTTTGATCGCGACCAGGGTCAATCGAGTGTCACCCCAGGTTTCGGAGAGCGCATTGGGAATCGCTGCCAGGGGACCATAACTGACATCCCTGAGTACGTGATCAGGCCAGGTCACCTCGCTGACGCCTGCACCCACAAAACCGGTAACACCGCCATCGTCTGCTGTTCTTTCCGCGGGTGTCACACGGACTTTTTCCATGCGACCACCACGTTCGACTGTCAGCTCCAGGGGCGTTTCGGGCGCCTCGCGTATGAACGACACCAGCTCGAACCAGTCCGCTACTGGCTTGCCGTCCACCTCAACCACTCGGTCGCCGGACTTCAACCCGCCGGCCTCAGCCCGGCCACCTGGTGATATCTCCCCCAGTACTGCCGGTACATCGGGCCGCCAGGGCGTCACACCAAACTCATTCAATGGGTTCGGCGTGTCCTCACTTAGACTCCAGCCATCCAGAGCCCCACGCAGTGTCCCACGGTTACCATTCTCCGAGACATCGATGGTTACTTCACCAAACTCACCCGTGCGCTCAAGCAAGCGCATGTTCACGTCGCGCCAGGACGTCACACGACGGCCGTCGACCTGGTGGATTTCCATACCACTGGTGAGCCCAACCCGTTGCGCAACACTGCCCTGACTGACATCCCCGACAATCGGAGCAACCGTGGTGAAGCCAACCACGCTGAGCAGCCAATACGCAGCAATGGCAAACAGGAAATTCGCGACGGGCCCAGCGGCAGCAATGGCAATACGTTTCGAGGGGGGCTTGGCATTGAACGCCTGGCTCTTGAGCTCTTCGGGCACGGGGCCTTCCCGCTCATCCAGCATTTTCACGTAGCCACCGAGAGGGATAGCAGCAACCGCAAACTCAGTTCCATGTCGGTCGTACCATGAAAACAGAGGCTTCCCGAAACCAACAGAAAAACGCAAGACCTTGACACCGCAGCGGCGAGCCACCCAAAAGTGACCAGCTTCATGGAGCGTCACCAGAATGCCCAGCGTCAGTATCAACGCCAATACGGTTTCAACGATCTGCATAGTGCTCTCTGTTGGTGATGATATGACCGCCTCGAAGGACTCGCCTGTTTCAGACAGCCAGCGCCCGCATCTGTTCCCGTGCGACAGCCCGGCCCTCGGCATCCTTCGCAAAGATGGTATCGAAACTGTCCGCCGGCACAACCTCAATGGCTGCCAACGTACGCTCTATGATAAGGGGGATATCCGCAAAACACAGGTTACCGGAAAGAAAGGCCGACACGGCCTCTTCGTTCGCAGCATTCATTACCGCTGGTGCCGTTCCGCCCTTATGGAACGCCCCCGCCGCCAACCTCAGGCACGGAAAGCGTTCCAGGTCCGGGCGCTCAAAGTGAAATTGCCCGATACGAAACAGGTCCAGCGGGGCAACGCCGGCCTCAATCCTCTCGGGCCAGGCCAGACCGTTGGCTATAGGTGTGCGCATGTCGGGACTACCAAGCTGCGCCAGAACGGACCCGTCAGCATACTCTACCATCGAATGAATGATGCTCTCCGGATGGATATGCACCTCAATCATTTCAGGCGTGGTGTTGAACAGCCAGCATGCTTCTATCAGTTCCAACCCCTTGTTCATCAGGGTTGCCGAATCCACCGAAATCTTCTGTCCCATCGACCAGTTCGGATGGTTGCAGGCCTCGGCAGGCAACACATTGCGCAGGGATTCGGCCGAGCGGGTACGAAACGGCCCGCCGGAGGCAGTGAGCAGAATTCGCGTAATCCCCGCGCCGCGGGTATCCCGGACCTTGTCCGGGGGCATACACTGGAAGATGGCATTGTGTTCGCTGTCGATTGGCAGAACGTCAGCCCCCGATGCCAGAACCGCATCCATAAACAGCTTGCCCGACATAACCAGCGCTTCCTTGTTGGCAAGCAAAACACGTTTTCCCGCGCGCACGGCAGCAAGCGTGGGTGGCAATCCTACGGCTCCAACGATCGCCGCCATAACCGTATCGGAATCACCATCGCCCGCGACCTGGCATAGCGCCTCCGAGCCACCGAGCACCCTGACGGAAGGCAAATCACCCAACGCACGGGACAACGCAGCGGCCGCACTTTCATCCGCCATGACCGCATACCTCGGGCGAAACTCATGGCACAGCTCCACCATGCTGTCGACACTGGTACTGGCCGTTAACGCTGAAACCGAAAACCGGTCCGGATGGCGGCGAATGACATCAAGCGTACTCAGGCCAATGGAGCCAGTCGCCCCAAGTATCGAAACACGACGTTTCACAATAGTCACCACTGTCCCGTCGTCAACCACCCCATCAGGGTAATGATCAGGGCAAATACCGGAATCGCAGCCGTCAGGCTGTCAATTCTGTCCATGATACCGCCATGGCCCGGCAATAGTTGACTGCTATCTTTAATACCCCTGAAACGTTTCAGCATGCTTTCCAGCAAATCGCCAAGCACGGAAACGGCACCAGTGATCAGGCTCGCAACAACCAGCAGCAGCAACTGCATGGTGCTGGCTGAGGCCAGCGCACTGATGATAATCGCGAAGATCGCGACTGCCACCAGGCCACCCCAGACACCCGCCCAGGATTTCCCCGGACTGACCCGGGGCGCGAGCTTCGCCTTGCCAAACGCGCGGCCGGCAAAATAGGCGCCGATATCGGCCACCCAGACCACGCAGAACACATAGAGAATAAGCAGCAGGTTGTTGGCACTGTCACCGAACTGAAAACCGCCGGTACGAAGATGGTTCAGTCCTACCCACGCGGGAACCAGCACCAACAAGCCCATCAGGGCGCGGGCAGGTACACCGCCCCAGCGCTCAGAACCGCTGGGGTAATTTCTTACCAGCAGGAAACTCAACACCCACCAGAACAATGCCAGCCATAGTACCGCAACAGCCGGAACGTTCAGCAGTCCATATAACACCACCGCAACCACAAGGGCGTACACAACACGAGCTGCTGGCGCAGCCAGGCCGGACATATTGGCCCACTCCCAGGCACCAATGGTGATAATACCCCCGGTAAACAGGGCAAACCCCAGGGGCGGCAGGAAGAAAATTCCGCCAATGGCGATGGGTGCCAGGATAAGCGCGGTAATAATACGGGTTTTTAGCACGATATCGTTCGCTATCTTGTCGTTATTGTTCTGACGAAACGCTGGCAATCTGGTCATCGGTCTGACCAAAACGGCGTTTCCGGCCCGCATATGCCTGTAGTGCCTGACTCATTTCCTGCTCTTGAAAATCGGGCCAGTAAACGGGAGAAAAATACAGTTCGGTATAAGCCAGGTGCCAAAGCATAAAATTGCTGATGCGTTGCTCGCCAGCCGTACGAATCATCAGATCCGGCATAGGCAGGTCGCCAATGGAGAGGTGCTGCTGGATAAGGTCATCGGTGATATCGGAGGGCGCCAGCTCCCCGGAACGAACCTTCTCAGCCACTTTACGGCTGGCCTGGGTGATGTCCCAGTGCCCACCATAATTGGCGGCGATGACCAGCGTCATCCGGGTGTTGTCGCGGGTAAGCGCCTCTGCGCGCTCCATATGTTCCTGCAAGTCGGCGCTGAACGCAGAGCGATCGCCGACCATGCGCAGGCAAATGTCGTTGCGATGCAGTTTTTTGACTTCCCGCTCCAGGGCAAACAGAAACAGGCGCATCAGGGCCGACACTTCGTCTTCCGGGCGGCGCCAGTTTTCGCTGGAGAACGCGAACAGGGTAAGCACCTCCACCCCTTGCCGGGCACAGGTTTCAACCACCGACCTCACCGCCTTTACACCGGCCTTGTGGCCCGCGACGCCTTTCAGTCGCCGTGCCTTTGCCCAGCGATTGTTACCATCCATGATAATGGCCACATGCCGGGGCCGGCTACTAGCCGAAACCGGAATCTCTGCGGATACACTTTCCGTCATGCAATCCCCTGTTCAGTCGATACCGGACAAAAGCAATGGCACCAACTGATCATTGTACTGAATTGGACTGGCTGATCAGACAGCCATCAAGTCCTCTTCCTTGGCCTTGAGCTGTTTCTCGATCTCAGCGATATAACGGTCGGTCAACTTCTGAATCTCTTCCTCACCGTAACGCTCTTCGTCTTCGTTGATATCCTTTTCCTTCAGCAGCTCTTTCAGCGTGCTGTTGGCGTCGCGACGCGCATTACGGACGGAAACCTTGCCATGCTCCGCATCAGCTCTGGCCTGCTTGACCATTTCCTTACGGGTTTCCTCAGTCAACATCGGCATGGGAATTCGAATAACCTCACCGTTATTCGACGGGTTCAGGCCCAGGTCCGACATCATGATCGCTTTTTCGATCTTCGGTAGCAGAGGCTTCTCCCACGGAGAAACGGCCAACGTACGATTGTCCTCGACATTCACGCTCGCCACCTGCTTGAGCGGTGTCTCCTGGCCGTAGTAATCCACGGTTACGCTGTCCAGAATGGACGGATGCGCTCGCCCGGTACGGATTTTATTAAAAGCCCAATTCAGGGATTCAAGACTTTTCTTCATCTTCTTTTCAGCATCAGCTTTAATATCGTCAATCACTGCAGCGTCCTCGGATTCGTTGTACAAAATGTCTCAATCAGATTACTCAATCAGTGTGCCTTCTGACTCCCCGGTCACGATACGGGTCAGCGCGCCAGAGCGGTTCATGTCGAAGACCCGGAGAGGCATACCATGATCCCGCGCAAGGCATATAGCGGTCAGATCCATCACGCCCAGCTTTTTGTCCAGCACCTCGTCATAGGTGAGACGATCGTATTTTTCCGCGGTCGGATCCTTGTATGGATCAGCGGAATAAACACCATCAACCTTGGTAGCCTTCAGCACGGCATCCGCTTCAATTTCGATTCCCCGCAGGCAAGCGGCTGAGTCGGTCGTAAAGAACGGGTTACCGGTGCCTGCACAGAAAATCACCACATCGCCGTCTTTCAGGTCGCGCACCGCCCGCCGGCGATCATAATGCTCAACAATACCACTCATAGGGATGGCAGACATAACCCGGGTACGGATATTGGATCGCTCCAGGGCGTCACGCATGGCCAGTCCATTCATGACCGTGGCCAGCATGCCCATATGGTCGCCGGTCACCCTGTCCATGCCGGCGGCGTTCAGCGCCGCACCACGGAACAGATTGCCGCCGCCAACGACCAGGCCTACCTGAACACCAATGCCAATGAGCGAACCAATATCCAATGCCATCCGATCAAGCACTTTTGGATCGATGCCAAAATCGTGCTCGCCCATCAAGGCTTCACCACTGAGCTTGAGCAGGACGCGTTTGTATCTGGGCTGGGTATTGGACGACTTCGGCATGAGGATCCCCTTCTATGTGTCTGGCTTGGTGCCTGGCAGGACAAGCTTCTCAGGCTTGTATCTGACATACTCCTCAATAAAAAGGGGTATCTCAGATACAAGCCCGCCACGAGAACCGGAAAACTCCGGCTAACGTGGCAGACTTGGAAGGTGCCCCGGACATCGCCCTGGCACCTGTCAGAAGGATCAGGACTTGCCGGTACCTGCCGCCGCAGCGACCTCTGCCGCAAAATCCACTTCTTCCTTCTCGATACCTTCACCGACTTCCAGGCGAACAAAGCTAACCAGCTCACCGCCGTTGTCCTTAATCAGCTGACCCACGCTTTGGTCAGGATTCTTGACGAACGGTTGCTCGACCAGGCTGTTCTCCGCCAGGAATTTCTTGATCCGGCCGCCCATCATCTTTTCGACGATTTCAGCAGGCTTGCCTTCCATATCCGGCTGGGCCTTGATGACGTCCTTTTCTTTCTCAAGTTCCTCGGCCGGCATGTCTTCCGGCTTGCCAACCCGTGGGTTAACAGCGGCAACGTGCATGGCAACGTCCCGTGCAACTTCAGCGCTGCCTGCAGTGAGGGCCACAACAGACGCAATTTTGTTGGTGCTGTGAACGTAGGCGCCCACAACCGGGCCTTCCACCCGTACAATACGACGAACGGTGATGTTCTCGCCGATCTTCTGAACCAGCGCTTCACGCTTGGCTTCCAGATCGCCTTCCATCAGTTCGGCAACGTCTGTTCGGCTATTCTCAAAGGCAACATTCAGAACGTCGTTGGCGAAGTTCATGAAGTTGTCATCACGAGCAACAAAATCAGTCTCGGAGTTCACTTCCAGGATGTAAGCGACGGTGTTGTCGTCAGACACCTTGATCAGGGAAACACCTTCAGCGGCGGTACGGCCCGCTTTCTTGGCAGCCTTCAGGCCGGATGACTTCCGCAGTTCTTCGATTGCGGCATCAACACTTCCGCCAGCTTCCACCAACGCCTTCTTGCATTCCATCATGCCAAGGCCGGTGCGCTCACGAAGCTCTTTGACCATTGCAGCAGTAATTGCAGCCATGTTCATTCCTCTTAACTGTTCCGAATTCTGGACCGGTGTGCCCGGCGGTAAACCACGGGCACACCCTACAACCTGTTCGCGAAGGAACTATTACTCCGCAGCGGGAGCAGCACCTTCCGCGTCTTCGCTGACCTCTACAAACTCGTCAGCGCCGGCACCGGCAGACTGGGCCGCTTCCATGCAGGTTTCAGCAACGGCCTGCACGTAAATCTGGATCGCGCGGATGGCATCGTCGTTGCCAGGAATCACGTAATCAACGCCGTCAGGGTCGCTGTTGGTGTCAACAACACCGATAACAGGAATGCCCAGCTTGTTGGCTTCTTTGATCGCGATACGCTCGTGGTCAACGTCGATCACGAACATAGCGTCCGGCAGGCCGCCCATGTCCTTGATACCGCCGATGGAACGCTCAAGACGGTCCATTTCGCGGGTGCGATCCAGAGCTTCTTTCTTGGTCAGCTTGTCGAACGTACCGTCCTGGCTCTGTGCTTCCAGGTCGCGATAGCGACGGATTGACTGGCGAATGGTCTTGTAGTTGGTCAGCATGCCGCCCAACCAGCGATGGTTCACGTATGGCTGACTGGAGCGCAGTGCCTCTTCCTTGATGATCTTGGCCGCCGCACGCTTGGTGCCAACGAACAGGATCTTGTTCTTGTTGCCCGCGAGGTTATGAACGAAGTTCAACGCATCGTTCATGGCAGGAACAGTCTGCTCAAGGTTGATGATATGAATCTTGTTACGAGCGCCGAAGATGAACTTCGACATTTTCGGGTTCCAGTAACGGGTCTGGTGACCGAAGTGGGCGCCTGCTTTCAGCAGGTCACGCATATTTACCTGAGCCATGATAGTTACCTTTTTAGCTTCGGGTTAGTCCTCCACACGTCCGATTGCCCCAACCTGGCTCCGTTGCCTTTATATAGAGACAACAAGAGCAGGCACCCTGGGACAACGTGCCGACGTGTGTGCGAATTTGCCGGATTTGTTTCCAGCGGGCGCGTTTATACCATAAATTGCCCGCTGGATTCCATTAATTTGTGCCCCGGAAAGCACGGCAAAACCGCCTCTTCCTTGTACCGGGCAACACTCCCCCTTAAAATGCGTGTTTGATCCAAATCAACGGGAACCCCAATGCAGGTATCGATCAAGACTCCGGAAGAAATCGAGAAGATGCGTGTCGCTGGCCGCCTGGCGGCCGAAGTTCTTGAGATGATCGGCGAACACGTCAAACCGGGCGTAACAACCGAGAAGCTCGACAATATTTGTCACGCTTATATGGTGGATGAGCAAAAGACCATCCCGGCGCCGCTGAACTACAAGGGTTTCCCGAAATCGGTATGCACCTCAGTGAATCATGTGGTCTGCCACGGCATCCCGAACGAGAAAAAGGTATTAAAGGACGGTGACATCGTCAATATCGACGTCACGGTGATCAAGGACGGGTGGCATGGTGATACCAGCAAGATGTTCATCGTCGGTAAACCCAAGCCCGGCAGCGAACGCCTGATCCAGATCACCCAGGAGTGTCTTTATAAAGGTATTGAACTGGTGAAGCCTGGTGCCCGACTGGGCGACATTGGTCACGTGATCCAGCAGCATGCTGAGAAGCATCGCTATTCTGTAGTCCGCGACTATTGCGGTCACGGCATTGGAAAGGTGTTTCACGAAGATCCTCAGGTGATGCACTACGGCAAGCCAGGCACCGGCATGGAACTGCAGGAAGGCATGACCTTTACCATCGAACCGATGATCAATCAGGGAAAGTATCACACCAAGCTGCTGCCGGATGGCTGGACCGTGGTTACCAAGGATCACAAGCTTTCCGCACAATGGGAGCACACCATCCTGGTAACGTCGGACGGCCACGAAGTACTGACCAAGCGCACGGAAGAGTCATTCTAGGTGGACCTCAGCGAACTGGAATCCAGGATAAGCAACGACATCTCACCGGTTGTAGCGGCCCGGGAGCTGTTGAAGGAACGCTACAACGCAGATGCAGAAGCGTTCCGGCAGGGAGCTGATGTTCGCGCACTGGTCCATTCCCGGTCCGGAACCCTGGATACCATTCTTGCCCTGATCTGGAACCGCTACGCCTTTGCCGCCTCTGCCGATGTCTCTCTCGTTGCAGTCGGCGGCTATGGCCGAGGAGAACTCCACCCCCATTCCGATATCGACCTGTTGATTCTCACCCGGAGTGGTATAGAAGAGAACTGGCAAGAAGACCTTGGCGCCTTCATAACCCTCCTGTGGGACCTGAAGCTGGATATCGGCCACAGCGTCCGCAGCATCCAGGAAAGCATGGACGCCGCCAGGGAAGATGTCACGATCCTTACCAACCTGCTGGAAACCCGTACCATTGCCGGCCCGGATGACTTACGCGACGAACTCAGTCATCAGGTTTATTCAGACGCCATCAGCTCTGACCGCGATTACTTCATAGCAAAACGGGAAGAGCAGAAGCAGCGCCACGCGAAATACGGGGACACGGAATACAACCTTGAGCCCAATGTAAAAGGCTCTCCAGGCGCACTGCGGGATATACAGACCATCGGCTGGATTACCAAGCGACACTTCGGTCTGCAGAATATCGCGGATCTGACACGCTTCAGTATCCTGACCGAAGAAGAGCACCAGATATTGCTGCAGGGCGAAACCTTCCTGTGGCGACTTCGCTTTGGCCTGCAACTGATTGCCGACCGCAACGAGAATCGCCTCCTGTTTGACCATCAACGGGCACTCGCTCAGATGCTGGGTTACAAGGATGAGGGCAAGCGGCTGGGCGTTGAGTTGATGATGCAGTCCTACTACCGCACCGTGCTGGCCCTGGCGGAGCTGACCGACGTTATTCTTCAGTACTACGACGAGGCCATACTCGGCGCCGGAAGTGACGACGACATCCTGCCCCTGAACAAGCGCTTCCAGATTCGCAACTACTACATTGAAGCCGTCAACAACCAGGTCTTCGCCTACGCGCCCTATGCCATCATGGAAATTTTCGTTCTGATGGCGCAGCATCCGGAAATCAAAGGCATCCGCGCCACCACCATCCGTTCACTGCGGGCGCACCGCCACCTGATTGACGACGCTTTCCGCTCGGATCTGGCCGTTACTTCCCTGTTCATGGAACTGCTGCGGACGCCACACGCCCTCGACCAGACCCTGTCGGCAATGAAGAAATACAACGTGCTGGGCCGCTACCTCCCCGAATTTGGCCAGATCATCGGCCAGATGCAGCACGACCTGTTCCACATCTACACCGTGGATGCCCACACCATGCGGGTGATCCGCAACATGGTGCGGCTGGACAGCGCCGACGCCCGCAATGAATACCCGCTGGCGTCGCGTTTGATTCACCGGTTACCGAAGCTTGAAACACTGTATATTGCCGGCCTTTATCATGACGTGGCCAAAGGCCGGGGCGGCGACCATTCGGAGCTGGGCGCAATTGACGTCGAGGACTTCTGCGAACGCCATCACCTCAGTGAACGGGACACTCAACTGGCCTCCTGGCTGGTGGAAAATCACCTGCTGATGTCGATGACCGCCCAGCGCAAGGACATCTCCGATCCGGACATCATCCATGGCTTCGCACGCGCCGTGCCCAGCCAGGTACACCTGGACTACCTCTACGTGCTGACGGTGTGCGATATTAGCGCCACCAATCCCAAGTTGTGGAACACTTGGCGCGCCTCGCTGTTGCGCCAGCTCTACATCGAGACCAAACGGGCACTCAGACGCGGCTCGGAAACACCGGTAGACCGTCAGGAATGGGTGCGCGCCACTCAGTCCGAGGCACGGGAGATTCTCCACGCCCAGAATATGACGGACGAACAGATCGACGGAATCTGGGAAACCCTGGACGAAGACTACTTCCTGCAGGATTCCACGGTGGACATTGCCTGGCAGACCGCTGCAATCATCCGCCATGGTGATGACCCCGACCCGCTGGTGCTGATTCGTGACACCCGGGGCGGCCCTACTGACGGCTACTCCCAGATCATCATTTATATGAGTGACCGTATTGACCTGTTCGCGGCCACCACGGCGGTGCTGGAACAACTTAACCTCAACATCGTCGATGCTCGCATCAGCTCAAGCGAAGGCCCCTTCTCTATCAGTTCCTACATTGTTCTGGACGAGAAAGGCAAACCCCTGGGCATTGACCCGGCCCGCAAGGATCGGGTTCGCATGCGCCTGATTGAGGAACTGGATGACCCGGAAGATTACCCTGACATCATCCACCGCCGCACTCCCAGACAGCTGAAGCACTTTGCCTTCCCCACGGAAGTGACCTTCTCCAACGACACCATCAACCAGCGCACGGTGATGGAAGTGATCACACCGGACCGCCCGGGGTTGCTGGCCCGCGTTGGACAGGTATTGCTGGAGCATCGCGTGCGGCTAACCAACGCCAAGATTGCGACGCTGGGTGAACGGGTGGAAGACGTATTCTTTGTAACCGACGAGCACGGCGAGCAGATCAGCGACCCCGCAGTCTGCCAGGCCCTGCAGCAGGATCTTTGCCAAATGCTGGATGACACCCAATGAACCCCGACCTGGACAGGCTACACCCCTACCCGTTCGAGAAATTGACCAAACTCAAGTCCGGCATCAGCGTTCCCAAGGACCTGACGTCGATTTCCCTGGGCATCGGTGAGCCCAAGCATCCGTCTCCGGAATTCGTCAAACAGGTAATCGCGGATAATCTGGACAAACTCGCCAACTACCCTACAACGAAAGGCACCGACGAACTGCGTCAGGCCATCGCGCGCTGGGCCACCCGCCGCTTTGAACTGACACCCGGATCACTGACGCCTGAGCACCATATCGTTCCGGTGAATGGCACTCGCGAAGGCATCTTCTCGCTGGTGCAATCGGTGGTGGAATCCAGCCAGAGCGCCACCGTGGTCAGCCCCAACCCGTTTTACCAGGTCTACGAAGGCGCTGCGTTCCTTGCCGGCGCAACGCCCCATTACCTTGCCTGCGACGCAGACAGCCATTTCATACCGGACTTTGACAAGGTTCCGAAATCCGTATGGAAAAACTGCCAGGTGCTGTTCCTGTGCTCACCGGGCAACCCCAGCGGTTCGGTAATTCCCCGGGAGACGTTGGTGCGGGTCATCGAATTGGCGGACAGGCATGACTTCATCGTCGCGTCCGACGAATGCTATTCCGAGCTCTACCCCGACGAAGGCCAGCCGCCGGAAGGATTGCTGCAAACCTGTGCCGCTATTGGCCGCAACGATTTCGCCCGCTGTATCGTGTTCCACAGCCTGTCGAAGCGAAGCAACCTGCCGGGCCTGCGGTCCGGTTTCGTGGCCGGCGATGCCGATATCCTCAAAGGCTACCTCAAGTACCGCACCTACCATGGCTGCGCCATGCCCATCCACAACCAGCTGGCGAGCATCTCCGCCTGGAGCGATGAAGACCACGTGCAAGAGAACCGGGCGGCCTACCGCGCCAAGTTTGAGGCGGTGGTACCCATCCTGCGGGAAGTGATGAACGTGGACTTTCCCGATGCCGGGTTCTACCTCTGGCCGGAAACCCCGATGGACGACGAAACGTTCGCGCGGGAGTTGTCGGCCCAGCAGAATGTGCACGTACTCCCCGGGCGCTACCTCTCTCGCACTGTCAATGGCCATAATCCTGGCGAAAACCGGGTAAGGATGGCCCTGGTGGCGCCGATTGAAGAATGCGTGGAAGCGGCAAAACGCATTGTGACTTTTGTAAAGGCAAACAGGACATGAAACTCTACGGCATCCGAAATTGCGACACGGTCAAGAAAGCCCGGAAATGGCTGGGCGACGCCGGCATCGACTACGAATTCCACGACTTCAAGAAGGACGGCCTGGACACCGACCGGCTCAGCCAATGGGAACAGGTCGCCGGCTGGGAGGTGTTACTGAACCGTCGCGGCACCACGTGGCGCAAACTTTCGGACGATGTTCGTGATAATATTAGCGCCCAATCCGCCCACGACCTGATGCTCGACAATCCGTCCATCATCAAGCGGCCCGTGGTTGAGCACGGCGACACGGTCAGCGTCGGCTTTAATGCCGATGATTGGGCCGAACGATTCAAACACTGAGAACCAGGAGCACATCAATGAGTTTTGCATTCGGAATTGGTATCGGCACCCAGAACAATCAGGGCGAGTGGCTGGAAGTGTTTTACCAGCAGCCGGTCATCACCCCCGATAACGGCCTCATCGAAGTGGCTCAAAACGTTCTGGATTACCAGGGAGGCAATCAGGCGGTATCGGTGACGCCCGATCAACTCAAGGCGCTCTCGGACGGATTACGCCAACTGGGCCAGATGGAACAGTCCGCCCTGGCGGGCAAAGCTGCCGAGAGCCGTCGCCCGGTCGTGGTGACCCTACTGGACACCGACGACACTGCGTCCAGCACGCCAGAGGTCTACCTCAAGCTGCACCTGATCTCCAGTCGCCAGGCCAGACCCCATGAGCTGAAACTGGACGGCATTTTCGGCCTGCTGCCAAACCTGGCCTGGACCAGCGAAGGCGCCATCGACCTTAACGAGCTGCCAGAGCGCCAGCTCAAGGCGCGGCTCGAAGGCCGCACCCTGGAAGTGAAGTCCGTCGACAAGTTCCCGCAGATGACGGATTACGTGATACCTAAAGGCGTGCGCATCGCCGACACCGCCCGTGTTCGCCTGGGCGCCTATGTGGGTGAAGGCACCACCGTGATGCATGAAGGCTTTATCAACTTCAATGCCGGCACCGAAGGCACCAGCATGATTGAAGGCCGCATCTCTGCCGGCGTGATGATCGGCCAGGGCTCGGATCTCGGCGGTGGCTGCTCCACCATGGGCACCCTGTCCGGCGGCGGCAACATCATCATTTCCGTTGGTGAGAACTGCCTGATTGGCGCCAATGCCGGCCTCGGCATTCCCCTGGGTGACCGCTGCAAAGTCGAAGCGGGCCTGTACATTACCGCCGGCACCAAGGTAGCCCTGCTGGACGACAACAACGAACTGGTTGAAGTCATCAAGGCACGGGATTTGGCCAACAAGCCGGACCTTCTGTTCCGCCGTAACAGCCAGACTGGCGCGGTTGAATGCAAGACCAACAAGTCCGCCATCGAGCTGAACGAAGAACTGCATGCAAACAACTAATTCCGCCGAGCTTTCCCCAACCCTCAGGCTCGCCGTTGACCTGATCCGCCGGCCGTCCGTTACCCCGGACGACGCCGGCTGCCAGGAACTGATGATGTCACGGCTCTCCGCCCTGGGCTTTAAGGGCGAGGCCCTGCGCTTTGGCGAAACCGACAACCTGTGGGCCCGCAAGGGTTCGGAAGGCCCACTGCTGACGTTTGCAGGCCATACGGATGTGGTGCCTACCGGTCCGGAGAAAAACTGGCGTCATCCGCCGTTCGAGGCGGTGATAGATGATGGTTTTCTTCATGGCCGGGGCGCCGCCGACATGAAAGGCAGTCTGGCGGCCTTCGTCACAGCCTGCGAGCGGTTTGTGACGGATCATCCCGATCATCGGGGCTCCATTGCCTTGTTGATCACCAGTGACGAGGAAGGTCCGGCCCAGGACGGCACCGTGAAAGTGGTGGAAACCCTGGAAGCCCGGAATGAGAAAATCGACTGGTGCCTGATTGGTGAACCGTCCAGCACCCGTGAGGTGGGCGATGTCATCAAGAACGGCCGTCGGGGCTCACTCCATGGCTATCTCACAGTACAGGGCACTCAGGGGCACGTGGCCTACCCGCACCTGGCGGAAAACCCGGTGCATACCGCTGCCCCGGCACTGGACGCCCTCGCGAAGGAATTCTGGGACAATGGCAATGATTTCTTCCCGCCAACCACTTTCCAGATCACCAAGATCGAAGCTGGTACCGGGAGCAACATCATTCCCGGAGAGTGCCTGGTTCACTTCAATTTTCGCTACTGCACGGAAAACACAGCGGAAAGCCTGGAAGAACGAGTGGTTGCCATTCTCGACCGTCATGAGTTGAAGTATGACCTGCAATGGCATCTGAGCGGCCGGCCATTCCTGACCGATAGCGGATCACTGGTTTCGGCGGCAAAAAGTGCCATCCGTTCCGTCACCGGCCGGGAAACCGAGCTGTCTACCTCTGGTGGTACGTCGGATGGACGCTTTATCGCCCCGACCGGCGCCCAGGTTCTGGAACTTGGCCCGATCAATGCCACCATCCACAAAGTCGATGAGTGTGTAAAAGCCGCAGACCTGGACACCCTGTCGGAAATTTACGAACAGGTTCTTGTGGAACTGCTGGCCTGATCAGTAGTGAGGAGGAGGCGTTTCGTCCTCCTCCTTTCTGATGTTCGATGACGATACTTCCTTGAGCTGAGTGTTCAGCTGCTTCTTCGCCTCCCAGAGTTCCCGGATATCCAGCTCCTGACGTGCCACCTGCTCGCTCAGGGTATGAATGATGTCGTCCTGGAATGCCAGACGCGTTTCCAGTTCGTCCAGCCGGGCCTGCAGATCTTTGTCGCTCATAAAGTTTTTGGTTCTCCGGGAAGGATTCCCATCAAGGTATTGTGTGATCAATTTGGTGTCGGCGGACACGCCGCTTGGTCAGCGCTCCCCGTTATCTGGTATCATCCCGCTTTTGCCCGCCGGGGAACCTGAAAGACCCGTTTATGTCTTGCAGGCCCCCAGCGGTTTTCACCGCCGGAGACCCGATTTTACCCGATATCCGGCTCTTTATCGTTAGCGTTAGATGAATGGAGAAACTTCAGTCCATGCAAAACCCAGCAAAAGCGATCGTCCTTGCTCTCCTGGTCGCGATTCCGTCACCTTTTATCCTCGGCTTTCTGTTGGTGACTTTCACCCCGGAACTCTTCCAGATTCTGTCTCAGGCCGGCACTAGCGAGGAAGCAACCAGTACCACGTTTGTATTGGGCAGCGCCCAGGGCATCGCAGCCTATATTATTGCGGTTGTCCTTTTCGGCCTGGCAGGCTTCGTAACCGTCGCTCTGGCGGCCAAGAAACCCTCAGCCGTGAAGCAGCAAGCGCCTCGCGCCAGCACGGCACCTCGCCAGCCTGCCCCGCGCAAGCAGCAATCCCAACCGGATTACGAGGACGACGATGACTACGACGACAGCACCCCTGAAGGCAATGAGGAAGGCACCGTCAAGTGGTTCAACGTCAAGAAAGGCTTCGGGTTTATCGTTCGCGAAAGCGGCGATGAAGTCTTTGTACACTTCCGTGCTATTCGAGGTCGTGGCCGCCGGGTACTACGTCAGGGTCAGTTGGTCCGGTTTAGTGTGGTTGAGGCCGACAAGGGTCTTCAGGCGGACAACGTATCCATCCTGAGCGACTGATCGGCAGGATCGTGATCAAAAAAAGGGGCAGCCAATGGCTGCCCCTTTTTTTGTTGAAGTGACTATGTGACCCCGGAATCAGTTCCAGACCGCCAGTTGCTCACCACGCTGGTCCAGCCGCCACCATTTTTCGTCTTCCACGGGGGTGCCTTCTTTCCAGTCACCTTGGCTGCAGCGAATCTCGGCATCCATGGCACGCCAGGCACTCCGGGCGCAATCGAGGTCGGACACCCAGGGCAGATCTTCACCCTCAAGGATCACAGAGGTGTATCGCTTGCCACCTGCACCGGGGTACAGATTAATGCGGACTCTATGCGCCCGATAATGAGCTGACCCTTTCACCGCCCTGTCACTCAGCGCGTCATCCCTGAGCTCAATGTCGTCCAGGTGACTGGCAAGCCAACCCGATACCGCTGACGACTCCAGGTCACGGATGTAGATTTCGAGATCCCGCACCTTCTGTTTCTCCTGCCGGTTGATCACAATGGACCACATAGTGAACCGGCCCGGGGCGAGCTGCAACCCAGCGTTCAAGTTCATGTCGGAGGTCGTCTATTTTCAGTGTCCTGAGCGTGCCCTCTGCCTTTCGTTCATGCCAGGCCACCTCCGCCGCTGCACGCTCGACGGCCAGGCTTTCAAGGGATCGCTCCAGTGCTTCCGTCGGTTGTTGCCTGGCCATTGCCACCAGTGACTGTCGTCGCAGCGTATCGGTCTTACCAGCGAGCGCCATCCCCTCAATGGGGCCGCGTTCGGCGAGCAGGTTCAACCGGGCGGCTGCACGCTCCACCCACTGGATCATACCGCCAGGCGCCCCGACCAGCCGACTCCGGCTTGAGGCGGCATGGCGGACAAGCGTTTGGGACAATTCTATGTTCCAGCGCTTTTCAATCGCTGGCTGATGAGCCGTCAGGATAGCAACCTTCTGGCCGGTACTCGTGCCGGGCATGTCAAAGATATCGAAATCCCGGCCCAGCCACCGTTCGAGTTGCTCAATGGCACCGCCTGCCTCCGGTGAATCAGGCCCCAGCATAAGCACAGGGCCCGGATACCCGGTAACCAGACTCCGAGCCACACTATGCTCGGACGCCATCATCGTGGCCAAATCCACTGGAGAGACATTATCCAGCACCAGTGCCGGGGAATCCTGGCGGCCGACACCCTGGGCGGGAATGGCCGGACTGTCGCTGGCCATCACTTCCGCCTCATCGCGCAGGTCCAGCCTTATAAAGCCACAATACAGGAACGGCAATAGAGCCTGTAACCAGCTGGTTTTACCGGTGCCTCTCTCCCCTTTCACCCACACCAGTGCTCTTGGAACCGAGACCAGGGTAATCGATACATCTTCCGCCAGCTCCAGCCATTCCAGGTCGGTAATCACAACGGGCGCATCGCCTTTGTCGGAGGTTTCGGCGACTTGCTGTTGGTCGTCCGCAGCGGGCCAGCGGTCGACCAATTCCAACACCGCCACGTAGGCTTTCTCCTGCAGACGTTCGGCGTTACAAGTCAGCACCGACAACAGGATGGGCCAGTCCAGCCAGGGGGCGTCACTCAGTTCACGGGCGACAGAGAACCAGTACATGAGCTGTGAGGACAACTGGCCCTCTCCGCCCACTTCGGTCACGATGGGTTGCTCACATTGGATGGTGCGGGTCAGTTCGTCGATATCGACACCACGGCCACGAAGGAAGCCGCAAATGGCGGGTTCATCATCCAGCAGCGCCAACAGGAAATCCTCAACGGTGATCGCGTAACCGCCACGTTGGGCTATGCTGTCGCGAGCCCGTTGCAGTGCGGTTTGACAGAGGGGGCTCAGGCATCCTTGCCAGTCTTCCATTCACTTCTCCTTGTGGTCAGCGGCATCGTCCTGATGCCATTTCATCAATACCGGTCAGACCCGGTTGTAGGTGTCCTCAAAACGCACAATGTCGTCTTCACCCAGGTAGCTACCCGTCTGCACTTCAATCAGTTCCAGGGGAATAACGCCAGGGTTGGTCAGCCGATGGGTCACACCCAACGGAATGTAGGTGGACTGGTCTTCGGTCAGCAACAACACATCGTCACCGCGATTGACCGTTGCGGTTCCCTTGACCACCACCCAGTGCTCGGCACGATGATGATGTTTCTGCAGTGACAGCGACGCCCCGGGTTTCACCGTGATGCGCTTGACCTGGAAACGTTCCCCCATGGCAATACCTTCATAGGTGCCCCAGGGGCGATGAACTTTCTTATGGAACCGATGCTCGTGGCGGCCCTGGGCCTTGACCTGGGCAACCAACTTTTTCACATCCTGAACCCGATCACGATCGGCCACCAATACCACGTCATCCGTTTCAACGATGACATGATCCGTTATGCCCAGCGCTGCAATCAGACGGCCCTCTGAGTGAATGTAGGAGCCAGAAACGTCTTCGGTGATCACATCTCCCCGGCACACGTTGTTGTTCTCATCGTGGGGCTGGATATCCCAAAGCGCGGACCAGGAGCCCACATCCGACCAACCGGCATCCAGGGGCACCACCACCGCATCGTGGGTCTTTTCCATCACTGCATAGTCGATGGAATCGTCCGGGCAAGCCCTGAAGTTCTCGGCACCCACACGGGTGAAATCCATGTCGGCGTTGCGTTCCTTCCAGGCAGCCAGGCAGGCTTTCATCATCTCGGGCTGTTGGCTTTCCAGTTCTTTCAGGTAACGATCAGCACGAAACAGAAACATGCCGCTGTTCCAGAAATAATCACCCTCTTTCAGATACTGGCGGGCGGTGTCTTCGTTTGGTTTTTCCACAAAGGCCGCCACATCGTTGTACCCTTCGTGGGCCGCACCAGCCTTGATGTAGCCGTAGCCAGTGTGAGGCGAGCTGGGCACAATACCAAAGGTAACCAACTTGCCGGAACGGGCGGCTTCAGCGCCCTGACTGACCGCCTGGCGGAACACATCCTGGTTCTTCAATACGTGATCCGAAGGCATCACCAGCAGCAACTCTTCCGGGTTTTCTTCCGCAGCCGCGAGGGCCGCGAGTGCAATGGCCGGAGCAGTATTGCGACCGACCGGCTCGAGAATGATCCCGGCGGTACGCTCGGGTGCCTGGGCCTGCAAATGGGCCGCTACCACAAACCGGTGCTCTTCATTGGTGATGGCCAATACCCGGGCTTTGTCATCCAGTGCCAGGCCACGATCGATGGTTTCCGCCAGCAGGGAATCGTCAGACACCACCGGTAGAAACTGCTTGGGATAGGCTTCACGGGACAACGGCCAGAGACGGGTGCCGGAACCACCAGAAAGAATCACTGCAAGCATGGGTCGTCCTTGTCTTGAATTTTCACGAATTTTACCTCAAAAACCGCCAACCTGTCCTGCCGATGGCGATTAAACCGGTTCCAATCTTGCAAACCTTCACGCCCTCTTACCAGGTGCCAATGTTTTCCATGCTGGCCCAGGGTTCCTTCGGTGGCAGTGACTCCCCTTTCTGGAGCAGCTCAATGGAAATGCCGTCCGGCGACCTGATAAACGCCATATGGCCGTCGCGCGGTGGACGATTGATGGTGACGCCGTTGGCCCGCAGGTGGCTACACAATGCATAGAGATCGTCCACCCGATACGCCAGATGTCCGAAATTGCGACCACCGCTGTATTCTTCCGGGTCCCAGTTATAGGTGAGCTCTATCATCGGAGCCCGGTCCTCCCTGGCCCGTGCCTCATCCTCCGCAGCCGCAAGAAAAACCAGTGTGAAGCGCCCCTTTTCGCTGCTTTTTCGGTTGATTTCCACCATGCCGAGTAACTCGCAGAAAAAGTGCAGGGTCTGTTCCAGATTGCTGACCCGGATCATTGTGTGAAGATACTGCATATTGCGCCTCCTGAAGGATCTATTCGATAACAACCAATGAGGACTGATACCAGCAACCGTTTGGGTTATCCTGCCCTCATGAACCAAGGTCCCGAACGCCTCGCCCCTCACCAGTACCACGTGCCTGCCGTGCGACACCTGGCTTGGATGTGTCGTGCCCCCCAGCTTATCAGCTCCCCAATGGGTTTTAATCCGGAAAATATTCTGCCGGATGACACAGAGGAGCGCCTGAAGGCATGGGACCGTGCGCCTCAGCTTGGCCCGGAGGTACTGACGGAAGAGCCGGCACGACGCTTGGGACACTATTTCGAACGTCTTTACGAGTGCCTGATGAGAGACCTGCTTGGTTGGGAAATACTACTCAAGAACCAACCGGTCAGAAATAATGGCATCACCCTGGGTGAGCTGGATTTTGTGGTCCGAAATCCTGCGGATAACGCCGTCGAACACCACGAAATTGCCGTGAAGTTTTACCTGGGCCATCTGGAAACCGGCCAGGACAAACCACTCTGGTACGGGCCCAATGCCCGGGACCGGCTGGACATCAAAACCAGGCGGCTGACAGACCACCAAAGCCAGCTGACAGAAAAACCAGAGGCCCGCAACCTGCTGACATCCCTGGGTATTGATACGCCCGCGCGGCCCCGGATATTCATGCCCGGGTATCTTTTCTACCCTCTGACAAACGCCTTGCCCTCACCCGACAACATACCGCCAGGACATCTGCGCGGCCATTGGCTCTATATAGACAACCTGGACGCAAAAGAAACGACGGGAAACGAGAAAACCACTGACACGAAACACTGGGTCCCGCTGATCAAGCCACACTGGCTTGGCCTCTGGCGTCAGAAAGAGGCGCCTGACCAAAACCAAACGGAGGACGCGCTGGAGGAGGTCCGCTCTGCCGGCATTCCCCGCCTGTTTGCGACCCTTGAGCGATCTGAGGACGGGGATTGGCGGGAAACGTCACGCGTGTTTGTGGTCCCCAGTGAATGGCCGGGGCTCCCCCGTCGCGGTTGATGCCTTGATGGGCTAACCTGCTTCCAGCTCCTGTCTCTTATACACATCTGACGCTGCCGACGAATAGAGAGGTGTAGAT
>CAJXOQ010000046.1 GCA_913057975.1 uncultured Marinobacter sp. | reverse complement strand
CCTCTCTATTCGTCGGCAGCGTCAGATGTGTATAAGAGACAGGTTGCAGGCAGTGGTACGCACTGCCTTCAGCGCCCGGCGTAAAACCCTCCGAAAGGCGCTGGCCGGCATGGTTTCCGTGGAACAACTCAACAGCATTGGCATCAACGATGGCCTGCGCCCGGAAAACCTTGGCCTGGTAGAGTATGTTGCGATTGCCGATTTGTTGGCTGACAGTAGACCTGATAATTTCGGTGCTGATGAGGTAAATCATGACTGATTACGCCATTGGCGATATTCAGGGCTGTTACGAACGTCTCCTGGATGTGCTTGCCAAGGTGGATTTCTCACCATCACGGGATCGGCTCTGGGTGGCCGGTGACCTGATCAACCGCGGCCCGTCTTCGCTGGAAACCCTGCGTTACGTCGAAAGCCTGGGTAGTTCTGCGGTGGTGGTACTGGGTAATCACGATCTGCACCTGCTGGCGGTGGCCTTGGGTGGCCACGCCCTGAAGAATAAAGACACACTCGCCGATATACTCGAGGCGCCGGATCACCAACGGCTTTTTGATTGGCTGCGGCAGCAGAACCTCTGTGTTCACGATGAAGACCGTAATCTGGTGATGGTCCACGCCGGGTTGCCCCATATCTGGTCAGTGGAAGAAGCTGTCGGCTACAGCCGGGAAGTGGAAGCGGTGATTCGCGGGCCCGAGGCCGCAAACTACTTTGCAGATATGTATGGTAACTGGCCCGAACGCTGGCACCCGGACCTCAGTGGGATGGATCGGTGGCGCGTTATTACCAACTATTTCACCCGTATGCGGTTTATTGCCGAGGACGGCACCCTGGAGCTTGCCGCCAAAGAGTCGGCCGCGTCGGCGCCGGATGGTTTTGCGCCCTGGTTTCGCTTCCCTCGCCAGGATGATGTGCGTGTGGTGTTCGGACATTGGGCGGCACTGGAAGGCCAGACCGAAAGCACCCGTTATTTCGGGCTGGATACCGGTTGTGTCTGGGGTGGAAAGCTTACCCTGATGAATCTTGATACCGGGGAAAAGATCCACTGTGACTGCTAGGCAGATAGAACCCCTTCGCCCGGCGCTGGTGTTGGGCGCGCTGTTCGCCCTGTTGGCGGTGATGGCAGGAGCCTTTGGTGCACACGGGTTGCGTGGTGTAGTTGACGCGCGGGGGCTTGAAGTTTTCCAGACTGCCGTCACATATCAGATATACCATTCACTGGCGTTAATTCTTGTCGCGATACTCCCGGTTGCGGGTCTGTCGCGGCATTTGCTCGGCATTGCGGCCGGCTTTTTTGTTGCCGGAATCCTGTTGTTCAGTGGCAGCCTGTACCTTCTGGTACTAATGGACCTTCGCTGGATGGGGCCGGTTACGCCGGTCGGAGGAATCGGCTTTATGGTGGGCTGGATATTGGTTCTGATGGCGGGATTCAGGCGTTAGAGACAGATGTTTAAGGCAGGTAACGTTATGCAGGTACAGGTAAACGGCGACGCCATGGAGCTTCCCGAAGAAGTCACTGTCGCGGTATTGATAGAGCGGATGGCATTGGTTGGCAAGCGATTCGCTGTCGAAGTTAACGAAGATATTGTTCCCCGCAGCCAGCACGCCACGTTCAGCCTCAATGACGGCGACAGGGTTGAGGTGGTTCACGCTATCGGCGGTGGTTAACTGCAGCCTTGCCATTCTTTTTCACGATTTTATCAACAAGTTCAGGTGTTCAGCATGAGTGACCGTTCCGAAAGACCGCTTCCCGAAGACAAACCGCTCGAAATTGCCGGCCGGGTATACCAGTCCCGGTTGCTGGTAGGCACGGGTAAATATCGGGACATGGCTGAAGCCGGCCATGCGATCGAAGCCAGCGGTTCTGAGATTGTCACCTTTGCCGTGCGCCGTACCAATCTGGGCCAGAACCCGGATGAACCGAGTTTGTTGGACGTGGTATCGCCTGAGCGCTACACCATGCTGCCTAACACCGCTGGCTGTTACACCGCAAAGGATGCCGTACGCACCTGCAAGCTCGCACGGGAGCTGCTGGATGGTCATGATCTGGTCAAGCTGGAAGTGCTGGGTGAGGAAAAAACCCTGTACCCGAATATGACCGAGACCCTGGTGGCGGCGGAAGAGCTGATCCGGGATGGGTTCAAGGTGATGGTGTATTGCTCGGACGACCCGTTGCTGGCCAAGCGCCTTGAAGAAATGGGCTGTATCGCCATCATGCCGCTGGGTGCGCCAATTGGTTCCGGCCTGGGTATCCAGAACCGCTATAACATCCGTCTGATCGTCGAGAACGCCAACGTACCGGTACTCGTGGACGCCGGTGTTGGCACGGCTTCTGACGCGACGCTGGCAATGGAGTTGGGTTGCGATGGCGTGCTGATGAACACCGCCATCGCCCAGGCCCAGGACCCGATCCGCATGGCGAAGGCAATGCGCCTGGCCATTGAATCTGGCCGCGATGCCTATCTGGCGGGGCGTATGCCGAAGAAGCTTTATGCCAGTGCGTCGTCGCCCCTTGATGGTACTTTCTTCTGATCTGGTCCAGAATTTCAACTGATGGTGCCAGTACAGGCGGGCGCATCCATTCGGGACACGCCGTGAATACGTCCCTGTAGGCTCGTAAAAAACATCCCTGTTTTTTACGGTCCCGGAGCGCCATGCCACCAGACCCTCGTCGTTCTTGGGTGCTGGCCTTGCGATGCCACTGCCTTTAATTGTTCAGGTACAGCTCACGCCCGATCAGCATCCGGCGGATTTCGGACGTGCCAGCGCCGATTTCGTAGAGCTTGGCATCCCGTAGCAAGCGGCCTGTCGGATACTCGTTGATGTAGCCGTTGCCGCCCAGAAGCTGGATGGCGTCGAGGGCCAGTTTGGTGGCCATTTCGGCGGAGTAGAGGATGGCGCCGGCGGCGTCTTTGCGGGTGGTGTTGCCGCGGTCGGCGGACATGGCGACCATGTAGACGTAGGACTTGGCGGTGTTCATCCAGGTGTACATGTCAGCCACTTTGCCCTGGACCAGCTCGAATTCACCGATGGCCTGGCCGAACTGTTTGCGCTCGCGGATGTAGGGTACGACCGCGTCCATGGCGGCCTGCATGATGCCCAGCGGGCCGCCGGAGAGCACGAGGCGTTCGTAGTCGAGGCCGCTCATCAGGACTTTGGCGCCGTTGCCTTCGCCGCCCATGACGTTTTCCTTGGGCACTTTGGCGTCTTCGAACACCAGCTCACAGGTGTTGGAGCCGCGCATGCCGAGTTTGTCGAGCTTCTGGGCCTGGCTGAATCCCGGGGTGTCGCGTTCAACAATGAAGGCGGTGATGCCGCGCGGGCCGGCGGACGGGTCGGTTTTGGCGTAGATCACGTAGACGTTGGCGTCGGGGCCGTTGGTGATCCACATTTTGCTGCCGTTGAGCACGTAGTGGTCGCCGGCGTCTTTGGCGCTGAGTTTCATGGAGACGACGTCGGAACCGGCGTTGGGTTCGGACATGGCCAGGGCGCCGATGTGTTCACCGCTGATGAGCTTGGGCAGGTACTTTTCTTTCTGCTCGTCGGAGCCGTTGCGGTTGATCTGGTTAACGCACAGGTTGGAGTGCGCGCCGTAAGAGAGTCCCACGGAGGCCGAGGCGCGGCTGATTTCTTCCATGGCGATGACGTGTGCGAGGTAGCCCATGCCGGAGCCGCCGTAGGCTTCGTCAACGGTAATACCCAGCAGGCCCATGTCACCGAACTTTTTCCACAGGTCGTTGGGGAACAGGTTGTCATGGTCGATGGCTTCGGCGCGGGGGGCAATTTCACTGGCGGCGAAGCCGTTGATCTGCTCGCGCAGCATGTCCAGGGTTTCGCCGAGGCCGAAATTGAACTCTGAGTATTGTGATTTCATGGTTGGCTACCTTTTGATCTTGCTGTTATTTCTGCTCGATGGACTCAGGCTCTTTGGTGGTGGCCTTTGTCTGTTTACGCTTTCGTTGTTGCAGGTCAGCAAGGGCCTCGCGGCATCTCGCTTCTGCGGTGTCCATTTCCATTTCTGCCTGGGCAATGTCGTTCTTCTGTTGCTCCAGTTGCGCCCGTTTACGGGCCAGGGTGTCCAGCATCAGCAGGAGCTGTTTCTCGTTGCCGCTGAGGGTTTCGTCCCACAGGTCAAAAAGCTCTTTGGTTTCCGACAGGGAAAAACCCATGCGTTTGCCCCGAAGGATCAGCTTTAGCCGGACCCGGTCCTTCGAGCTAAAGATTCGGGTCTGGCCGCGTCGGGTAGGGTGCAGTAGACCCTGATCTTCGTAGAAGCGTACGCTTCGTGTCGTCACGTCGAACTCTTTGGCCAGCTCGCTGATGCTGTAAGTTTTCTTGATGTCCATAGAGATTTCCTTTTTAGACTTAGGTTAGATAAAGTTTACGTAAACGTAAAGTATTTTTAAGGTCCAATTTCAACCAACAGATATGTGCAACAGGAGCGAATAATGGAATTCAAAAATGTGGCAGCGATTGTAACAGGCGGTGCATCCGGCTTGGGTGAGGGCTCAGCGCGTGCCCTGGCGGCAGCCGGGTGCCGTGTGGCGATTCTGGATGTTCAGGAGGAACAGGGTAGAAAAGTGGCGGAAGACATTGGGGGCGTCTTTATATACTGCGATGTTACGTCTTCTGAGAGTGCGGAAGCTGCGTTCAGCGAAGCTCGTAAGGCTCATGGGCCCTGTGGCGTGGCGGTTAGCTGCGCGGGCATTGCTCCGGCCTCAAAGATCCTGGGCCGGGACGGCGTGATGCCGCTTGAGGCATTCAGCAAGGTGGTTCAGGTCAACCTGATTGGGTCCTTCAACATTCTGCGCCTCGCCGCGGCCGATATGGCCCAGCGGGAGCCCAACGCGGATGGCGAACGCGGGGTCATTATCAACACGGCGTCTGTGGCAGCTTACGAGGGGCAGATTGGTCAGGCAGCCTACAGTGCGTCCAAGGGTGGCGTGGTGTCGCTGACACTTCAGGCCGCCCGCGAGCTTGCCCGTGAAGGGATTCGGGTTAACACCATTGCTCCGGGGATCTTTATGACGCCGATGATGGCGGGCATGCCGCAGGAAGTGCAGGACAGCCTCGCTGCCACGCTGCCTTTCCCCAAGCGATTGGGCAAGGCCGAAGAGTTTGGCATGCTGGTGGACCAGATGGTGCGCAACCCGATCCTCAACGGTGAGGTTATTCGCCTGGACTGTGCACTGCGCATGGCACCGAAATAAACGAGCGGTGCGCTGAACGAATCTTGTCTCTTTGGTGAGGTTCAGTGGTGGAGCTCAGTCGGTGATCGGCTGAGTTTCACTGTCTTTGAGCCGTATTTTTCTCGATACGACCCTGTATAACGACGGGGTGCTCAAATGGGTTCCATACGAAAAAATCGCGTTTGATTCGATTTTATAATATCGATTTTTGTTTTTTTGCGATTACGAAATAGAAAAATGCATTCCTTCCTCTAATTTGCGCCTTACAGGTGCATGTCCTGAAGATCTCCTTTCTCATTTTTTCTGCGTTCTCAGGCGACTAGGTTTTGTCTGTATTCGGTTAATGCACACCGAAGAAAGAGACATGTATCCCCTACCTGTACTCGGAATTATCTTTTCGTAACAGGTATTTAACGTTTCTTTACGATAGCTTTCTGGCTGTTGGAACGCTGTGGACGACGTGGATCGCTTGCCGGTGATTTGTACGTCTTCGTGTTCTCCCAACTCAAACTGGATACTCAAAAGGCGTATCGGGCCAACGTTTTTTTGTTGAGCTTGCCTGTTCGTAAGCAGACATCGGTATCAGGGAAAAGTTCAAAAAAGAACCTCTTTTCCGGTTGCGGGGTTGCCGTACAGAGCCTTTTGAGTGTCGCCAGTCAACCAGTAGTCAGTCGTTGGATTCATGGTGGCTTCCGGGCGGGAGTCGCTGGATGACAGTCAGGGGAGTAAAGGATATGCGAGTCAGTATTTTTGGTTTGGGTTATGTCGGGGCGGTGTGTACCGCCAGTCTGGCCCAGCGGGGGCATCACGTGGTCGGTGTGGATGTGTCGCCCATCAAAATTGATCTGATCAACAGCGGCAGGTCGCCCATTGTGGAGCCGGGGCTGGAGGAGCTGCTCCGGAGCGGGCGCGAGAATGGATTCATCAACGGCGTTACCGACGGTCACATCGCGGTTCAGGAGAGTGAGCTGTCGATGATCTGCGTGGGCACGCCCAGCAAGCCGAATGGCAACCTTGATCTGCAGTTTGTCGAGAAAGTGTGTAGCGACATCGGTAATGCCCTGAAGGACAAGGGTGACTGGCACCTGGTAGCGGTTCGCAGCACGGTCCTGCCGGGAACGGTTCGTGACGTGGTCATCCCTGCTCTGGAGAAGGCGTCGGGAAAACGCGCCGGCGTCGATTTCGGTGTGTGTGTGAACCCCGAATTCCTTCGTGAAAGCACGGCGATCAAGGATTATGACCACCCTCCGATGACGGTCATTGGTGAGCTTGACGAGCGGTCGGGCGAGTTCCTGGCGCGGATCTATGAAGACCTGGATGCGCCGATCATTCGCAAGCCCATCGAGGTCGCGGAGATGATCAAGTACACGTGCAATATCTGGCACGCGACCAAAGTCAGCTTCGCCAACGAGATCGGCAATATTGCCAAGTCGATGGGCGTGGACGGCCGCGATGTCATGGACGTTGTCTGCCAGGACAAGAAGCTGAACATCTCACGCTATTACATGCGCCCGGGCTTCGCCTTCGGCGGTTCCTGTCTGCCCAAAGATGTGCGCGCACTGACTTACCGGGCCAATCAGATGGACGTGAAGCACCCACTGCTGAGCTCGATCATGAGCAGCAACAATGAGCAGGTTGCCCACGCGTTCAAGATCCTCACCGGCTATGGCTGCCGCAAGGTGAGCATGCTCGGCCTGAGCTTCAAGTCCAACACCGACGATCTGCGGGAAAGCCCGCTGGTGGAGCTGGCCGAGATGCTGATTGGCAAGGGGTATGACCTGCAGATTTTCGACCGCAATGTGGATTACGCCCGAACCCACGGCGCCAACCGCGAGTACATCAACCAGAAAATTCCGCACCTTTCGAACCTGATGCACAGCGACTTGCGCGGCGTGATTGATCACGCGGACGTGATCGTGGTCGGCAACAACGACGAGCTCTTCGAAACGGTGATTTCTGAAGTTCCTGACGGCAAGCGGGTGATCGATCTTGTGGGGTTCATGAAGACCACAAGTACCGAGGTGCTGGAAGGCATCTGCTGGTAAGCCTTCACCTCCATGCGTGACGCTTTGATGCCCTGGTGGGGTGGGGCGTCACGCTCAGAAAACGCACGGAATGTTATTTCAGGAACGGACGGCATGTCTTATATCTCAGACAACACAGTGTCCAGAACAGGCGGTTGGTTGCTTTTTCTCTCCGTACTCGGAGCGTTGGCGATCTCTCTGCCCACCACCTATACGGTGAGGGGCGGCGCCCACTTCCTTCTGGTCATCGGGGTGATTGGTATCTGGCGGTACTCCGTTGGATTTACTCACTTTCTGCGTGCGATGTATTTCCTTAAGTGGGCATTTCCGGGGATTCGGCGTCGGGCACAGGCGTTGGGCGATGATGCCGCTCCCTCCCATGTTTATCTGATGGTAACCAGTTTCCGTATCGATGCCGGCACCACCGCCATGGTGTACGACTCGATTATCCGGGAAGCGGTTGAATGTGGCTGGCCAACGACGGTGGTGGCCTCGGTGGTCGAGCTTTCCGATGAAATGCTGATGCGGACAATGTGGCGCAAGCTGAACCCGCCCGGCCACATTAAGCTCAAGATTGTGCGCATTCCGGGGACCGGTAAGCGGGATGGGTTGGCTTACGGCTTCCGTGCTATTTCGCGGGACCTGCCTGACGAGAATGCCGTGGTGGCCGTGGTGGACGGCGATACCGTGCTGGAACCGGGCGTGGTGCGTAAAACCGCACCCTACTTCCGGTTGATGCCGAACATTGGCGCGCTGACCACCAACGAGTTTTGCGAGGTGCGCGGCAGTTATCTGATGTCGGAGTGGCACAAGCTGAGGTTTGCCCAGCGGCACATGAATATGTGTTCGATGGGGCTGTCGTATCGGGTTCTGACCCTCACGGGCCGGATGTCGGTATTCCGCGCCAGCGTGGTTACGCGCCCGGAGTTCATCAGTGACGTGGAGTACGACTCCCTGAAGCATTGGCGGCTTGGTGAATTCCGTTTTCTGACCGGCGACGACAAGTCCAGCTGGTTTAGCATGATGCGCCTGGGTTACGACACCTTCTACGTGCCAGACGCGACCATTCGCACGGTCGAACACCCGCCGGATCCCAGTTTCATCCGTTCTGCCCGTCAGCTCATGTTTCGCTGGTACGGCAACTCGCTGCGTCAGAACTCGCGTGCGACCAAGCTCGGCCCCCGGCGCCTAGGCTGGTTCACCTGGTACATCCTGTTCGACCAGCGCATTTCGATGTGGACCAGCATCCTCGGGCTGACAGCCGCTATTGTCGCAGCCATCAAGTACTCCGGCATTGTGCTGGTGGCCTACCTGTTGTGGATCGGACTTACCCGTTTGCTGCTGACCCTGCTGCTCATCACCACCGGGCATTCAGTCGGGCCAGCCTATCCGTGCATTCTGTATTTCAACCAGATTTTCGGGTCGCTGGTGAAAATCTATGTCTTTTTCCGGCTCGATCGACAGTCGTGGACACGTCAAAAAACCCGATTCAGCGCCAACAACGCTTCGTTCCAGCAACGCATGAACCGCTGGTCTTCACGGGTGATGACCTTTTCTGCGGCCAGTGTCTTCCTGGCGTTGGTCATGAAGCTGGTATAGCGAAAACGGAGATTTTTCCATGTACACCAATCATCGAATGAAGAAAACACAAGGGCCAGAGCAATGAATACGGCAGCAGTTGCACCGCAATTTGTCCATGAATCCGAAGCTCAGCGACAGTATGCCCGGGTACGAATTCCGGCCAAGTTGTTTGTGAGCATCGACGGCACAACCCACAAGTTTCCGGTGGCTGATTTGTCGGCCGGCGGATTCAGTGTGAACACCGGTCTGGAATCATTCCGTCAGGGCCGGTTATACAACGGCCGGTTGATATTCAAGGTCGACGGTTTCGATTTTGCCGTCGACGTGAACTTCGTGCCGCGCAGTTTTGATTCCATGAACGATCGCTGTGGGTGTCAGTTCCAGGACCTTGGCGCACGCGAGGTGTCGGTGCTGCGATATCTCATCACCGCCTTCCTGAGTGGGGAGGTTATTTCGGCAGGGGATGTTCTCAATACCTTGTCCCGAGAGAACTTCACCAAAGCCCGCAAAAGCAAGGGCAGCAATGACCTTGGGTTCTTCGGCAAGCTCCGGGCCATGGTTGGAAGCCTGATCGTGATGGTTATCGGCCTTACGGCGATCAGCTTCGTTGTCTCTGAACTCTGGGATATCTACTTCGTGACCAAGGCGGAATCCGCCATGGTGGCATCAGAACAGATTCCTTTACGCATTCCCAAAGACGCCAAGGTTACAACGCTGGTCAAGCCCGGGCAGCAGGTTAAGGCGGGCGAAGCTGTCGCCACCTTTGATGCGCCGATGATGTCTTATGTGAACGACCTGGTTGGCGAGGGCAGCTACAGCGTCGGCCAGATCGAGGAGTTGCTGGACCAGAGGGTTCGGGGAACGATCACCAGCCCCTGCGACTGCAAGGTGGTGAACATGAGGCCGGCGGAAGATCAGTACATGAGCAAGGGTGAGCAGCTTGCGGTTATGGCGCCCATGGACTCGTCTGCCCACGTTGTTGCCAACTTCCCGTTTGACCAGGGGGAAAAGCTGGAAGAAGGGCAGCAGGTGATATTGCGGCTTCCCAATGGCCAGGAACAGACCGGGAAGATTACCTCACTGTACGTGAACTCCCAGGCTCAGGGCGGGCTGATCGACGTTATCAGTGCGTCTATCGAATCTGCCGAACCGCTGCCGATTGAAGCCATCGGACGCCCCATTGGTGTCAGGGTCGATCAGTACCGGATGCCGAGCCTGCAGAAAGTTGTTGAACGGTTTTCGGAAGGTTGAGGGAGTTGCGGAGCATGATGCGAGTAGCGTGCATTACCGGTCTGTTCACCCTGGTGCTGTCTGGTTGCGGCAACCTGCCTGACATTCAGCGGGCAGAGAAGGCCGCGGCCGAAGGTAACGTGAAGGAAGCCCGGGCGCAGTTGGAAAAACTGGCGAAGTTTGGCCTGGCGGATGCCCAGGTCGAGCTCGGGGATCTCTACGGCGCGCAGGATACACCGGAAGCACGCCAGCAGGCGCTGGACTGGTACCGCAAGGCCGCGGAGCAGGGCAGTGACCGGGCCGCCATCCGGATAGGCAAGATGAATGCGCGGGAAGGGGAAACCCCGGAGCAGCGGGCCAATGGCGCCCGTTACCTGCGCAAAGCGCTTGCGGAAGGTGATAAGACGGCGTTGATCCCGCTGATCAACCTGTATATCCATTTTCCCAAAGAGTTTCCCAATGCCAAACCGCTTGAGCTGATTCAGCAGGCCCGCGCCGCCGGCGACCCGAAAGGCGACGTGGCGCTGGCCCGTTACTACCTTCTGACGGACCAGTTCGACAGCCACACGGACGAGGTCGAAGGCCTGTGTACACCCATTGCAGAGGCTCAGCCGGAGTGCTTCCAACTGCTCGCCAGAGTGTATCTGGTTGACGGCCGAAGTGAGGATCTGAAGGCACTTGTTGATCGGGCCAAGCAGGCCTGGGAGCAGGGCAGTATTGAAGATCGCGATCTGTACCTGTTCGCGCGGTGGTTGTCGGACGACGAGGTCCCGCAAAAGCAGGTGGCTGCCACCAACGAACTCTACCTGATGTTGACGCCCGATTACGTGCCGGCCCTGACGGCGCGCGCCAAGCTGATCATGGAGAACAACTACCTCGCCGAGCCTGAGGTGGTCATTGAGATGCTTCGGGAGGCGCGGGCCAATGGCGATCTGAAAGCGTCGCTGTCACTGGCCCGGGCCTACGAGCGAGGCCGCATTGTGCCGACAGATCCGAAAAAAGCGATCCAGTACGCCATGGAAGCGCGCGAAAAGTACCCGTCCGCGGAATACCTGCTCGGGCGCATCTACAAGCGTGGCTACCTCGGTGAGCCGGATCCCGAAAAGGCGAAACAGCATCTTCTGACGGCGGCACGCCGAGGCTTTCCAAAGGCGGATTACGCCCTCGCCGAACTCTACTGGGAGGCAAAAGGCATTGAGGTGAACCGTGTCTATGCCTGGAGTTTCGCATTGCTGGCCGTGGAGGGCGGTGTTGAGCGTGCCAAAGAACTGATGGTGGATATGGTTCTGTCGCTACCAAAGCACACCGAAAAGAGAGCTGAGGCCCTGTACAGACAGGAACGTGCCGCGCGGCGACAGATGATCGCCGGAGGCACCTCAGGCCCGGCAACGACCACGAAACAAGGAGGATAGGCTCAATGCAGCTTATAACGAACGATCGATTAACTCGCCTCGCACTCTCTGTCAGTTGCCTGGCTTCGCTGGGTGCGGCGCCCGCTGTGGCGCAGTCAACGGCAGAAGCTGAAGCGAACCAGAGTTACCCACGGCTGGTTGAGCAGAACGTGAAATCCAAGCTGAGCTTTATCAGCGAAGGCGATCGCCGTCTTGGGCTAGGTCCCAATGGTGAGACCAAGTCCAACGAGGCCGGGCTTGATATCAAACCCGAATGGGTCTGGCAGCTGTCTCCGCACTGGCGCTCAAAAGTGCGCCTGCAGGCGTTTGGCGCAACCGGTCAGGTGGACGTCAGCGACGAGATCGGCGGCACGACTACCACCGACGGCTTTTTTGCACTCAGGGAAGCCTGGCTAGATTACAACGGCCTGAGCGACTATCCCGGTGAGTCGATTCGCTTTGGCCGTGAGCGCCTGAAGGAAAACAGCGGCATGTGGTGGGACGACGATATCACCCTCACACGCTGGATCTTCAACACGTCGTTGCTCGACACCACGGTGGGCGTTGCCCAGAAGGTCGCGGAGCTGCGAACCGACAACAACGAACTTCAGGATGAAGAGCAGGACATTGCTCGCTTTTTTGCCCACACACGCTGGCAATGGCGGAAAGGGCACTACCTTGGCTTCCTGGTGACCCATGGCCAGGGCTACGGCGACCAGGCTGAAGAGTATGCATCGCGAGGCCAGACATTTGATGAAGGTTTCACGGACTCGCTGACCTGGACGGCTCTTCAGGCGGACCGGAGTTATTTTGATTGGCACTCCCACGATGCGTTCCAGTACTTCGCGTCGGTCGCGGCCGTGAACGGCAACGAGACTGTAGTCGGCGCCGACCCCAGTGCGCCCAGTGGCTTCAGCGATCGTGAACGCGATGTTTCCGGGTGGGCGGCGGACCTGGGCGCACGTGCCCAGTTGCTGGATACGCCCCGCTGGGTTGTCGGCGCTCACGGTGCCATTGCATCCGGTGGTGGTGAGTCGGGCAAAAGTGATGCCTTCCGGCAAACCAGCCTGGAAAGCAACCGCTCGCGGTTTACCGGTACCCGCTCCCAGGTTCCGCGGTTTGGTGAAGCCATTCAGCCGGAGTGGAGCAATATCCGGGTCTTGACCTTCTATACCGCATTGTCTGACCGCGACACCTGGGACGCCAACCTGCTGTATCACCGTTACTGGCTGAGTGATGAGAACGGCGCCGTGCAATCCGACCTGGTCGAGCCGGGCTTTACCGGCAGCAGTGATGACCTGGGCCAATCAGTGGATCTGGTCTTGGGCTACTACGGCGACAGTGCTTCAACCTCCTGGGCGGCGTTTGATGTCCGTTTGCGTGGTGGCGTGTTCATGCCAGGGGATGCCTACGGCGAGGACGCAGATGACGCCAGGCATCGGGTAGTTGTAGACGTGTCGAAGCGGTTCTGAGGAGAGTTCATGAAAACCCTGGAAACCCGATGGGCTTTTTGCCTGCTTATAACTGCGTTCATCGTGCCGCCGGATACGCTAGCTGCAGCCAGCGCCGATGATGGCAGGGTGGTCAATGCGCCGCCGGCGATTGCGCCCTTGGTGGAAGACTATGGCATCGAGATCAAGTCCGGAGAGGAGCTGTATCTGCCTGAGCCTGAGATTCCGGATGTGTCGGGCTATAGCCGTGACGCCATTGAAGCAAAGCTTGCCGGCCAGCCGGATACCGCGCCGAACGTCACAGTGGAACGTATGGGCGGGGTCAGTGCACTGGGGGATTTCGTGGACGAAGGGCGGGCGCGCGAGTGGGTGATCCGTCAGTTTTCACATCCCCAGGCGATTCTGGTTAACAGCGGGAAGGTGACGCTGGAGGATGTCTATAAGCAGGTGAATGATCGTCGCTACATGGAACGCACCGGCGATGGTACTTACATCATTCGTTTGCCGCTGGCGGTCAAACAGGACGCCACGCTGGTTCTGCGCGACGAGACACTGCGGCTGTCGGAGGAGCGCGGTTCGTTTATTGCCAACGACGGCTGGCTGTTTGCCATTGACAGCAAGATTATCGGGTGGCGCGAAGAGGCCAATGGCCCGGCAACCTTCCAGAAGAAAGGTAACTTCCGTCCGTTTTATGTGGGCTGGGGCGGTAGCGAGAACTTTATTCTCGGCACCACCATGGCAAACCTGGGTTACCTCCAGAGTAAATCCTATGGCTTTACCGTGGCCCAGTACTCGGAATTCGACAATGCCAGGCTGCAGCGCAGTGCGCCTCATGCCTGGCTGGTGGAGTCCACTTTCGAGGATCTCTACTACGGGTTTTACTGCTACGAGGCGGAAGACGTTGCCATCGTCGATAACGTCTACCGCAATAACATCGTGTACGGCATCGACCCCCATGACTATTCCAGCCGCCTGCTGATTGCCAATAACGAGGTTTATGGCACTCGTGAGAAACATGGAATCATTATTTCCCGCGAAGTGAATAACAGCTGGATTGTTGGCAACCGTAGCTATGACAACGGCCTGTCCGGCATCGTGCTGGACCGCCAGAGTAGCAACAACGTTGTGGCCAACAACGTGTCCTATGACAACCAGGGTGACGGTATCGGGCTCTACGAGTCACCAGACAACCTGCTCTGGGGCAACCGGCTGATGAACAATCTGCGCAATGGCATCCGGGTAAGAAACAGCAGCAATGTGAATGTATACCACAACGTTGCGGTGCTTAACGGCACCTGGGGAATTTTTGGCCAGCTGAAAGACCTGTCTGCCACCGACCGTAATTTCAAAGAAGATTTTTACTCCTACGAAGTGTCGATGAACGTGGTGGGCGGTGAACTGGCGTCGAATGCCAGCGGCCCCCTGTCGACGGATAACCCTGCTTACATCGCGATTTATGACGTCGGCATGCGATTCCCCAGATCGGATGTGGGTATTCATTTCGAGGGTGTGCTTGGCAAATACCAGATGCAGATTTTTGACGCACTACGGAACCAGGGGCGTGCGGTGTTTATAGAGCCCGCGGCCGTCGTATCGGGCCAGGTAACGCAGGCGGAGAACTGACATGGTTTTTTCATCCAATATCTTCCTGTTTCTGTTCCTGCCCGCGTTTCTGGGGCTGTATTACCTGACGCCATTCAGGCACCGCTCACTGGTTATCCTGATCGGCAGCTACGCCTTCTATGCCTGGTGGCGGGTGGATTTCCTGCTGCTGTTCGTGGCCGTGACCTTCTGGAACTATTTCATCGGTCTGGCAATACACCGCGCCGGTGTTGGCACCGCGAATGCCCGCAAGTGGGTTGCCCTGGGTGTCGGTGGTGATCTGGCGACGCTCGCCTACTTCAAGTACGCCAACTTCGGCGTCGACAGCCTGAACGACCTGTTGGTCAGCGCCGGCAGCCAGCCTCTGGAACTGGCAAACATCATCCTGCCCATCGGCATTTCCTTCTACATCTTCCAGGCCATTTCCTACGTGGTGGATGTCTATCGAGGGGACACGGAACCGACCCGGCGGTTTATCGATTTCGCCGCCTTCATTGCGTTGTTCCCCCAGCTTATTGCCGGGCCGGTGCTGCGTTACAAGGACCTGGCGGATCAATTTACCTACCGGACCCATACCATGGAAAAGTTCGGTGAGGGTGCGTTCAGGTTCATGCAGGGCTTCATCAAGAAAGTCTTTATCGCCGATTCGATAGCACCGCTGGCGGACAGTGCCTTTGCGCTGTCCGACCCCAGTACGGCGGACGCCTGGCTGGGCATATTGGCGTACACCGCGCAGCTGTATTTCGACTTTTCCGGCTACTCCGATATGGCCATTGGCCTGGGTCTGATGATGGGGTTCCGGTTTAACGAGAACTTCAACCAGCCCTACATCAGCCAGAGCATTACCGAGTTCTGGCGCCGTTGGCACATCAGCCTGTCCACCTGGCTGCGGGATTACCTGTACATCCCCCTGGGCGGCAACCGCAACAGTACCGTGCAAACCTATCGCAACCTGCTGCTCACCATGTTGCTCGGCGGCCTCTGGCACGGCGCCAACTGGACGTTCCTGTTGTGGGGTGCGTGGCATGGCCTGTTGTTGTCAGTCGAGCGGGCGCTGGGTGTGTCGGGCAGCCCGTCCGGGTTCCGGTTCTTCCGGTGGGCGCTGACCTTCCTGTTCGTAATGCTGGGTTGGGTCACCTTCAGGGCCAGCACGCTCACCGAGGCCTTCGGCTTCTACGGTGCCATGTTCAGTTTCGACGGTGCCGGCCTGAGTGATGTCTTTGTCCAGGGCATTCGGGACCTGAATCTGGCGATCCTGGTGGTGGCTTTCGGAGTGATCGCGATGATGGGGCTGAAGGATCGGCTCGGGCATCGTGACGTTGGCCCTGTCCTGTCCGGCTGGCGGTCTGCCGCCGCGCCGTTGCTGGTTCCGGTGTTTGCGCTCGCCGTGTTGAAACTGTCCGCTGAGAGTTTCTCACCGTTCCTGTACTTCCAGTTCTGAGGGTGGATCTGATGACCAAAACGTCTGCACGAATCACGGCTTTTCTCTTTATCGCGCTGGTCCTGGTTCTGGGTGTGCTGTCCTTGCGGCCCTTGCTGGGTTACCAGGCCGAAACAGGGCTGAGCCCGGTCAACGGCGAGTTGGCCCGAAACCTGGAGAGCCATTACGACGATCAGTTCCCGGCCAAGGATCTGGGAACCAACCTCTGGGCCGCGATCAACTACACGCTTTTTGACGAGGGTCGGAAAGGCGTTGTCGTGGGGCAGGATGAATGGCTGTTCACCGACGAGGAAATCTACCCGGCCAGCCGTGACGGCGAGGTGGTCGACCGCAACCTGGGTCGTGTTCAGCGCGTCGCCGACTATCTGTTGGCCGAGGGCGTTCCACTGGTTGTGCTGGTGGTGCCCGCCAAGGCCCGAATCCATTCGGACAAGCTGGGCAGTACAAAGCCGGAACCGATGATGATGTCACTGTACAACCGGTTCCAGCAGTCGCTGGCAACGGCGGGCATTCCCGCGCCGGAACTCAAACCGCTGTTGGAGCAGGCACAGCACCGTGGTGAACCGGTGTTCCTGAGAACCGACACCCACTGGTCGCCGACTGGCGCAAACCTATACGCGGAGGGCGCTGCCGAATTCATCCGTGACCGCTTCAATGGTTTGTCCTGGGGTGAACAGAGCTTTGTGACATCGATTGCCCAACCGGTCCAGCACCGGGGTGACTTGCTCAATTACATTCCGGTGGAACCGGCATTTACCGATTTCGGCCCTGCGCCTGACCAGCTGGAACCAAGAACAACGCGCGCTCAAAACGACGGCCAGGCGAACGCCAGCGCCCTGTTTGACGATGACGCCACCAACACCGTGCTGGTCGGTACAAGTTACAGCGCCAATGAGCAGTGGGATTTTCCCGGTGCCTTGCGAAAGCATCTTGGTCAGGACCTGATCAACGTGGCCGAAGAAGGCGACGGGCCTATCGTACCGATGATCGATTACCTGAATTCTTCCGATTTCCGGGATCAGCCGCCACAACTGGTGATCTGGGAATTTCCCGAGCGTTACCTGGCGCAGCCACTGGAGTCTGAACAGGCTCAGGCGTGGTTCCGCCAGGCCGACAAGACGCTGACCGCACACGCGGCTAGCCGTTCTGAAACCAACCCCTGAGGATGATGAAAATGAGAGCACTGATGCATACCGCTTTTTTTGCCCTGATCAGCAGTTTGCTGGTCTCCATGAACATGGCCCAGGCCGGCGAGGACGCGCTTTATGCCGCGGAGGCACCGGACGGGGCGGCTTTCATTCGCGTGGTGAACGCGGATGCCAGCGGCGCCATCGCCCGCGCTTCGGTGGGCGACAAGGTGATCAAGGAAGTGTCGCCATTGGAGGCGAGCCCCTACATCTACCTTTCTGAGGGTAACTATCAGGTGGACGTTGCCGGTCAGAAGACGTCCGTCGACATGAAAAAGAACGAGTTCTACACCGTGGTTGTACTGGATTCCGGTGAGATGAAAGTGATGAAGGATGTCGCCTTCGACAACCCTCGCAAGGCGCTGCTTTCATTCTATAACCTGACCAGCAATGGCGGGGTCACTTTGAAAACGTCCGACGGCAAAGTAGCCGTGATTGATGCAGTGGGCTCCCTTGATGTGGCTAATCGCGAGATCAATGCCGTCAGCATTGCGCTGGGCGCTTTTCAGAGTGACAAAGCGCTGGCCACCACGAGTGAGGTGAACCTACAGCGCGGCAAGGTATTCAGCGTGTTTGCGATTGATGTGGGTGGCGAACCCAGGCTGGTTGTCGCTGAAAACCGAGTGGATACGTCGGTATGAAGCAGGTGTTCAGAGGCCGTGGGTTATGGGCGCTGGTTGCGCTCGGGCTGCTCAGTGTCGCGGGCGTAAAGGCCAGCGCCGCCGAGCTGCCGGAGTACAATATTGAGCGCTGTTGTGACTTGTGCCCACTCACGGCATACCCATCCAGCTACGACACCGGTTATCTGAAGAATTTCAAGATGCTGGTCCAGGGCAAAGACGGCTGGCTGTTCCGTTCGGAAGCGGAGCTGGTGGAGCAGTTCGGGCCGAATCTGGAAGGCCTGAAACACCTGAAGCGCTTTGCCAGGCACCTGAAAGAAACCACCGGTACCGAATTGGTGATGGTGTTCCAGCCTACAAAAGGCCTGGTCCATCCCAATCATCTGCCCGCGACATCGCCGGTACCGTTCAGTTGGAACGTGGCTCGTAAAAACTACGCTGACGCGTTGATGCGTTTTCGTCAGGCAGGGCTGGTGGTTCCGGATTTGACGCCGCTTCTGGACGAAGAGACACGTGAAGACGCCTTCTTCTTTAAACGGGATCATCACTGGACTCCGTATGGTGCGCGACGGACCGCGGAGGTCGTGGCGGAGCGAATCAAGGACATGCCGGCCTATCAGTCGCTGTCGCAGCATGAATTCGTGACTCGTCGGTCCGGGTTGATCCGAAAAGACGGGTCGCTTCAGGACGCGGTTAAACGGATATGCGGCTTCGAATACGGCTCGCAGTACGTGGACGAATTTCGCACGGAATCCTCCGGCACCGGCCAGTCCGCTGAAGCCAGCGCCCTGTTTGGCGACCAAGAGTTGCCATCGATCACGCTGGTCGGCACCAGTAACAGCAAGGGTGCCCAGGACTACAACTTCGTCGGTGCGCTGCAGGAGTTCCTGGGTGTGGAAGTGCTCAACGTTGCCGTTGCAGGCGGCAGCTACGACGGATCCATGTACGAGTACCTGCTTTCCGACAACTTCCGGGAGTCGCCACCCAAGATCATGATCTGGGAGGTGCCGGGGTACCACAATCTCGACAGCGCGGAGTTCTATCGACAGGTCACGCCGATGATCAGTGGTGCCTGTGAGAGCCAGGAGCCGGTGCTTCAGAAAACCACCCCGGTCAAGGCCGGAACCACCGAAGTGCTCTACAACGGCGGTGGGCAGTTCATCGAAATGCACAGCAACGAATACGTTGTCGACCTGCAGTTCAGCGACCCGGGGGTGAAAGAGGTTGATGCTTTCATCTGGTACGTGTTCGGGCGTAAGGACCGTGTGGATATGGAGTACGGCGACCGGGTTGAAACCCCCGGCCGGTTTGTCTTCGAGCTCCCTGAAGGGCCGAACTGGAACGATGAGCAGTTCATGTCGCTGGACCTCGCTCTGAAACCGGAGCAGGTCACGGACGGCTTAACGGTGACCACGAAAATCTGTCGCCGTCAGGACATCTGACGCACATTCATGCAACGCATAGAGAGGATGGTTATGCGAATCCAACATCGCTCTGAACATCGACAATGGGGCCGGGTGCTGCTGTCTGCGGCGATAACCGCAGTTTTTGGTGTGAGCAGCGTGCACGCCGGGCAGTGCCTGAACGGACAACTGCGTGCCCCGGTTGGCTATTACCAGACGCCGCAAGAAGAGGATGGCGGCGACTACGACTGCGAGCGGGTGGAGCCGCACGTCGGCTCGCTGTCGCTGACCAGTAAGTACAAGGGCAGTGACAGTGCTCGCAACAATCTGAACAAGCAGGCCTATGAAGAGTACAAAAAGGCCACCAGCAATGTGCGTGATTTCGAGAAAGCCGTTATCGCTGCCGCCGACGACTACCAGGTTGACGGTGATGGTCCCGAAGCACTGGATTGCGTGTTGGACAACCTCGACGCGTGGGCGTCATCGGACGCCCTGCTGACGGATGACATCAATCACGTGGGCCAGGCGGTGCGCAAGTGGGCGCTGGCCGCCGCCGCAAACGCCTATCTCCGGATGTGGACGTCAGCTCCGGAGGCCGCCATGGACCTGGAGCGGGCCCGTCGAATTGAAGACTGGTTTATGCGTTTGAGCGATGGGGTCCGCGATTACTACACCGACCGGGAGGCCAGGAAGGTCAACAATCATGACTACTGGGCGGCCTGGGCCGTCATGTCGTCGGCAGTGGCAACCCAGGACTGCGACGACTGGAACTGGTCGATGGCCAAGTTCGACGAAGCCATGGGGCAGATCAACAACGGCGGTTACCTGCCCAAGGAGCTTAGTCGGGAGACGCGGGCTCTCGAGTATATGAATTACGCCATGCAGCCTCTAACCATGATTGCGGTATTCGCAGAGGTCAATGGCAATTCCGTTTACGACCGCTATCAGGACAGTTTCAGGAAGATGTCCGGCAATGTGGTCGCTGGACTGGATGACCCGGATCGAATTGAGCGCATTACCGGAGACGAGCAGGTTGTCGATGGGTTGTACAAAGCCTGGTCGCTGGCCTGGATGGAACCCTGGCAGGCCACTTGGGGCTCTGTTGAGGGAATGCCGGCGTTTCTGGACGAGCTTCGGCCGATGAAATCCACCCGTCTGGGTGGCGATATTTCTTACCTGTACGGCATAGACCCGCTGTGGCCGGACGGCGCACAGCCGGACCCACCCAGCAACATTCAAGTTAGCGAACGTTAGTAACAGATCCTGGCTTAAGGGTCTCGATCAATACGCCAACGGACGTCCCTGTGGTACGTCTTTGTAGAGCAAAGGAGCAGAACGATGATTCCAGTCATACTATCAGGTGGTAACGGTTCACGGCTTTGGCCCCTCTCGCGCCAGGCCTATCCCAAGCAGTTCCTCCCTTTGGTGGGAGAGCAAAGTATGTTGCAGGAAACCCTCTGCAGGTTACCGGTCGACGACACCGAGTCGCCGGTTGTGGTGGCCAACGATGAGCACCGCTTTATTGTCAAAGAGCAGTTGGAGGCCATAGGCCGTAAACCGTTGTCGATACTGCTGGAGCCGTTTGGTCGCAACACCGCCCCGGCGGTCGCGATGGCCGCAATCGAAGTCGCCAGGAAAGACCCCAAAGCCATCATGCTGGTCTTGCCCGCGGATCATGCCATTGAAGATATCGAGGCGTTCCAGCGCGCCGTTGCCCAGGGGCAGGACGCCGCCCGATCTGGTGGTTTGGTGCTGTTTGGCATTACGCCAACCCGGCCGGAAACCGGCTACGGTTATATCGCTGCCGGCCAGTCCGGGGAAGCCCCCGGTGCTGCCCGGCCGGTGGCCCGCTTTATCGAGAAGCCGGACGCTGAAAAAGCCGCCGCCCTGCTGTCAGCCGGTGGTTACTACTGGAACAGCGGCATGTTCATGTTCCGAGCCGACAGCTACCTGGCGGAACTGAAAAAACACAGCCCGGACATTTACGACACCTGTCTTCTGGCCGCCCGAAGCCTTGAGCGCGATATGGACTTCACCCGTATTCCGTCGGAGATATTCGAGCATTGCCCGGACGATTCCATTGACTACGCGGTGATGGAGAAAACGTCGAAAGCGTTGTTGGTGCCCATGGACGCCGGCTGGAGCGACGTTGGCTCCTGGTCCACGATCTGGGATGTGACCGACAAGGACGAGAACGCCAATGCCATTCTTGGCGACGCCTGCCTGGAGGACAGTGACAACTGCCTGGTGCACACCTCGGACAAGCTGGTGGCCATGTTGGGCGTGAAAGACCTGGTGGTGGTCGACACCAAGGATGCATTGATGGTTGCCCACAAGGACAAGGTGCAGGACGTCAAGAAACTGGTGAAGCGGCTGAACGGTGACCAACGCTCGGAAACCCGCACACATCGACAAGTGTATCGCCCCTGGGGCAGCTACGACAGCATCGATATGGGCAACCGTTTTCAGGTGAAGCGCATAAGCGTCAAACCGGGCGAGAAGCTGTCGTTGCAGAAGCACCATCACCGGGCTGAACACTGGATCATCGTCAAGGGCACTGCCGAAGTGACCCGTGACGAGGAAACGTTCCTACTCTCAGAAAACGAATCGACCTATATCCCCATCGGAGCGGTACACCGGTTGTTTAACCCTGGATGCATTCCTCTCGAACTGATTGAAGTCCAGTCCGGCGCCTACCTGGGCGAGGATGACATTGAACGTCTGGACGACCGGTACGGTCGCGCGGCGCCCACCCCGGATGTGGAGGAAGATCAGATTCCGGTGATGTCGGAAAAAGTCTAGGGCCAACGCGGCCCGCTTTGCAGAGTTGTTAGTGGCTGCACAGCGGGCCGCGTTATTGATCGAAGGTTAGACGGAGAAACAGTTATGGACGTGTCCTGTTTTAAAGCCTATGACCTGCGTGGGCAGGTTCCCGAGCAGTTGAATCCTGAGCTGGCGGAGCGAATCGGACGTGCGTATGTGGAGCTGACAAGCGCCCGCCGGGTTGTGGTGGGTTACGACATCCGGCTATCGAGCCCGGAAATCTCGGCGGCATTGACTGCCGGGCTCAAGGCGGCCGGGGCGGATGTCTATGACATCGGTCTTTGCGGTACCGAGCAGATCTACTTTGCCACCAGTCATTACAGCATGGATGGCGGCATCATGGTGACGGCCAGTCACAATCCAAAGGACCACAATGGCATGAAGCTGGTCGGTCTTGAATCGCGCCCCATCAGCTCGGATAACGGCTTGAATACCATCCGCGACAGGGTGTCCCAGCCGTTTATGGATGCCGCCGTTCCCGGACGCTCAGAGAGCCTTTCAGTGGAGGCCGACTATATCCATCATTTGCTAGGATACATCGACGGCACCACGATTACCCCTCTGAAGGTGGTGGTTAACGCGGGCAATGGCGGTGCGGGCCCGGTCATCGACGCGTTGTCGCGATGGTTGCCCTTTGATTTCGTGCGGCTGCATCACGAACCGGACGGGCACTTTCCGAACGGAGTTCCCAATCCCCTGCTTGAGGAAAACCGAGCGGTCACCGCCGAGGCGGTTCTGCGCGAAGGGGCGGATATGGGGATCGCCTGGGACGGTGATTACGACCGTTGTTTCTTCTTCGACGAAAACGGCCGATTTATCGAAGGTTATTACATCGTGGGCCTGTTGGCGGACCAGTTCCTGCAGAAGGTGGATGGCGGCAAGATCATTCACGACCCGCGGCTGACCTGGAACACCCAGGAGTTGGTCCGAAAGGCTGGCGGAACGCCCATCGAAAGCAAAACCGGACACGCGTTCATCAAACAGCGCATGCGCGAGGAAGATGCCCTGTATGGGGGTGAAATGAGCGCCCACCACTACTTCCGGGACTTCGCCTACTGCGACAGCGGCATGATTCCGTGGCTTCTGGTTGCCGAACGTCTGTGCCAGACCGGGCAGCCGCTATCGTCACTGATCGACGCCCGCATTGACGCTTTCCCCGCCAGTGGTGAGATTAACCGTACGGTGGATGATCCGGCCCGGTTGCTCGCGGTGATCGAGGAGATCTATGGTGCCGACGCGGTATCTGTGCGACACGTTGATGGCCTGAGTGTCGAATTTGAACGCTGGCGTTTCAATCTCCGGATGTCGAACACTGAGCCGCTGGTGCGGCTGAATGTGGAGTCTCGGGGGGACATTGCCCTGATGCAGGAAAAGACCTCGGAGCTGCTGGAGGAAATGGCGCGGCTGGAGCAGCCGGATACCCGCCGAACGGCTGTGGGGGCTCGCTGAAACGTCTGCAGTGCCCTATAGTCTGGTGTTGAATAACAACACTAGGAGACCGGTATGAACTCCATTTTTGACAAAGGGCTAGAACCCACCAACGCCAATCACGCCACACTGACACCGCTGGATTTCCTGGCCCGCACCGCCAGCGTGTATCCGGAATACCCGGCGGTGATTCATGGCGCCACGCGCCGCAACTGGCAGCAGACCTACGAGCGTTGTCGCCGCCTGGCGTCCGCGCTGGCTGACAAAGGTATCGGCAAGGGCGATACCGTGGCGGCCATGCTGCCAAACATTCCGCCCATGCTGGAGTGTCATTTCGGCATCCCCATGTTAGGGGCAGTCCTCAACGCCCTGAACACCCGGCTGGATGCCAAGGCCATTGCCTTCATGCTGGAGCACGGCGAGGCGAAAGTGCTGATTGCCGACCGGGAGTTTGGCGACGTCATCAACGAAGCCGTTGGCATGCTGGACAACCCGCCACAGGTCATTGACGTCAACGACCCCGAATTCAGCGGTGCCGGAACCCGGGTAAGCGATCTGGATTACGACGCTTTCGTGGCCAGCGGCGCCCCCGACTTCGACTGGCAAATGCCGGCGGATGAGTGGGATGCGATTTCGCTGTGTTATACCTCCGGCACCACCGGTAACCCGAAAGGCGTGGTGTATCACCATCGTGGCGCCTACGAGAACGCCATGGGCAACGAGGCGGTGTGGTCCATGGGCATGCACCCGGTGTACCTGTGGACACTGCCGATGTTCCACTGCAACGGCTGGTGTTTCCCCTGGACCATCACCGCCTTTGCGGGTACCCACGTGTGCCTGCGTAAGGTAGAGCCAGAGAAAATCCTGCAGCTGATCAGCGAACACAAAGTCAGTCACATGTGTGGTGCGCCTATTGTACTGAACACCTTGCTGGGCGCTTCGGACGCCGCAAAATCCAGCTTCAGCCATACGGTTCAGGCAATGACTGCAGGTGCGGCACCTCCGGCAAAAGTCATCGAAGCCATCGAAAACATGGGCTTTCGCGTGACCCACGTTTACGGGCTTACCGAGGTGTACGGGCCGGTCACGGTATGCGCCTGGAAGTCCGAGTGGGATGACCTGCCGGTGGAAGACCGGGCTCGCATCAAAGCACGGCAGGGCGTTCGCTACCATACCCCTGTCTCTTATACACATCTGACGCTGCCGACGAA
>CAJXOQ010000045.1 GCA_913057975.1 uncultured Marinobacter sp. | reverse complement strand
GCTCGGAGATGTGTATAAGAGACAGTTTCAGTACTGAATTCCGCTCGCACATTTTTCTACCTTTTTGCAACTCCCTTCCATTAGCTTGCTTCAAATCTAATGCCTTGGTACCGAAAGCATCGCTCAAGGTTGGTGCGTCGGGCAAAAACTTGCCTGCAGATCCAAGTGTTTTGAGGCATTTTGCAATTTTATTACCGTTTCTTGTCGAAAAATTGACAGTTTTTTAACTGGTATGATGATGCCATTCACATCGATACTCGCCGCCGCTTTGTATAATTTCCCAAATAGACGAAGTATTGGTGAAAAAAACTATGAATCGCGTCATTAAAATGTCACAAAAATGTATAGCCGCGTTTTTTGTAGGAGTTGTGATTACGGGATGTGGTGGCGATTCGTCAGGGAGTTCCAGCAGGGAAGGTGTCGCGCAAGGTTCCCCGTCAGGGATCTTCGAGCGTTCGGCGTCGCTGAGCTGGAACGCTCCGTCAACTCGAGCGAACGGTGATGGCATCAAGATGGGCGAGTTGTCCGGCTACGTCATCAACTATGGCCAGAACCCAGAAAGGCTTTCCGAAACGGTGCGGATTGGCGATGCCGGAACCATGGAATACATCTTTGATAACCTGGACGATGGCACCTGGTACTTCACCATCCAAGTGGAAGATGCCGATGGTTTGATGAGTGCGCCATCAGCACCGGTCAGTAAAACGATCTAACTCGGGCAGCGGATGTCTGATCTGGAGTATCGGTACTGTCTGGCCCTTAGCCCAGTGGGTGCGTTACCGGCAGTTTTAGAGTAAAGGCCGACCCTTCTCCGGGGCGCGAGCGAAGGGTGATTTCACCGCGATGCTTTTCGACCACAACGTTCACAAACGACAGCCCAAGGCCCGTGCCATGGTTGCCGGAAAGCTCACTGCTTTTCTTGCGCTGATAACGGTCAAACAAGTAGGGAATCTCTTCGGGAGCAATGCCTTCTCCCTCGTCGGTTACGGTAAGGCATGCTTGGTGGCCCGCCTGAAAGACCTGGATATTGACGATCGAGCCGGAGGGGCTGTACTGCACGGCATTGGTCAACAGATTGATCACGGTCCGTTCAAGCAGTTCCGCATTTCCTTTCAGCCATAAATCCTCGGTTCCTTGAAGTAATAGCTGAATGCTTTTTTCGGCGGCCTGCTCGCTGACGCTGTCGCGGGCGTTCTCGACGATGGCCAAAAACTCGCATTCGTAAAATCGGGTCTCAGTCAGCTGTTCGGCCCTGGCAAGCTGCACGAATTCTTCGGCAAGGTGATAGCTTCGTTTCGCTAGCCGGCCCAGTTGGTCGAGCTGTTCCGGCTCGATATGGCCACGATTCCGCTTGAGCTGTTCGATCAATGCAAGTTGGGAAACCAGCGGTGAGCGAACATCGTGGGAAATGAAGTCGATGGCCTCCCGGTGTTGTCGCTGCTGTTCCCTGAGCTCCGAGATGTCCGATATGTTGGCGATAATGCCATTTTGATCGCTGTCGGGAAGTGCGAACGGTGCGAAGTGAATCAGGAAATCCTTATTTCGAATCCGTAGGTCCACGGTGCGGCTCTGGGCCAGCGTAAGGGTTTCCGAGACGGTTTCATGCCAGGGCGGATTGTCCCGCGGATCATGGCCCTCCAGAAGTCTGGCCAGGGGCAGGCCGCTAAGGCTTGGCATGGGTTCGCGAAACCATTCTTCAATGTGGCCGTTGGCAAAGCGGATAACGCCCAGTTCGTCGGTCACGATAATGCCGTCCGGCATGCGTTCGAAACTGCGCCGAATAAACTTCTGCATGTGGTTCATGCGCTCGGTCGCCACGCGTACTCGCTCGATTCGGGCTGAGATGTTTTCCCGTGGCCCCGGTTTGGGCGCCTGCGAAGGGGGGCTGGACAGCGGCAAACGGCGGAGGTAACGCTGGGTCGCCTCCCGACTCAGGTTGTTAGGCAGTTTGAGCCCGATCTTGTAGGTTACGCCATTGCGTACCAGGCCGATCCAACTCTGGCCCTCGATGTGATGCCAGTGGCCGGGAGTTTCCAGTGGAGGGATATCGCCGGAGGTCAGGCCAGACGACGTGATCACCTCACCGCCTTCAGCCAACAACCAGCCCTCTGGTTGGAGCAATGCCTGGAAATGACTGAGCAGTTGCGGAGGATGCCTCAGCGACGGCTCTTCGAGGGTCATGGTCGGCCCACGAGCAAGCTCGTCAAGCTGCCGGTTGAGGAAGCTGTTCGTCATGGCCAGCCGTAATGCGCTGGACACGGGCAGCGCCAGCAGCGGCATCACGATGGCGTAGGAGATCGGCAGCCAGAGGTTGGCCCCTATCAACAGCAGCGCATGCAGGAGAGCCAGTAAACCGAGACTCGTCAGACACAGAAAAATGGTACGGGCCGGTCTCATTCGGGGCAGGGTGAATGACAGTAGAACAATGACCAGAACAGCGAGGCCGATCCCAATAGGCTTCGACACCCGCGATATCAACTCGTCTTTCACCAACGCGGAATAGCTGTTGGCGTGGAACTCAACGCCGGACATGGGCTGATTGAGGCCCGAAAACGGGGTGGGCAGGATGTCGCCAAAACCTGGTGCGGTTGCACCCACAAATACGGTTTTTCCCCGGAAAGTCTCCCTTGCGGGTGGCTCGTTGAGCACCTTGATATAGGAATAGGAAGGCAGTGTGCCGGCACCACCAGCCATTGGAATGGCGCGGTAGTGTTGTCTGACGTTTGTATAGGGCGGCGCATTGGACGTTTCCGGGCCAGGTGATGGCTTATCAGAGGCCGCCAGAGCCAGGCTGGGCCATAACTGATCACCCAGGCCATTGAACAGATAAAGCCCCCGCGCCAAGCCGTCTTCGTCAAGCTCCACGTGGGCATGTCCAAGCGTAGCTGCTGCGGACGCCAGCGCAGGGGTGGGAAGTTGTTCGCTGATCAGGTAGTGCCGGGACGGTGGTGACAGATGAAGCGGCAGGATGACGTTGCCGTGTTTCTGCATGGCGTTGGCCATTGCCTGGTCTTCCGACGACGGTTCGGGGAACAGAATGTCGAAGACAATGGTTTTGGCGCCGGCCTGGCGGAGTTTTTCGATGAGCTGCGCATGGGTGGTCCGTGGCCAGGGCCAGCGCCCGAGGCGATCCATGCTCAGTTCGTCTATGGCGATAATAACGACGTCATCCGCGGGTTCTGCGGGTGTTGCGGTGACAAGGGTGTCGTAAAGCCAGAAGTCCAGACGCTCCGGAGCTGAGGTTGTCTGAAAGAGTAGCAGAAATGTCAGTAGTGGCAGGCCCAGTGTCCAAGGTGTTGTCTTAATGGGAAACCAGTTCCGGGTCATGGGGCCTGCTATCGGATATCAGGAAGTTGTGGGTTATTCCAGAAACAATTCCCTCCCTGGTCCCCACCGGCTTTCAAGCGGACCGTCAGAGAGGGCTTTCAGGCGAACAAAATACCGTCTTCCGGGAATGAGGCGCAAGGCCGCTGTGGTATCCGACAGCGTAGCCTCTTTGATTATGTTGTTAAATCCCGGCTCTTCAGACAGCTGCAGGCGATAATCGGTTGCGGTATCCACCTTCTGCCAGAACACCCTTACCTGGCTGTCGACGTAGTTGACACTGATGATGCGAACCGGTGGCAGGGTCCCGTTCACAACCAGTGAGCGTGCCTCGCTCGTGGCCACAGAATTGCCGCCGGCCTCGGTGACCACCCGCCAGTAGTATTGTCCCGGTGTCAGTGGTCGAGAAGGCAGAGCGCTTTCATCAGGCGCCCACTCACTGGTGGCAATCGTGTTTCCAAAGTCTTTATTCTCCGCAATTTCCACCCGGGCGACTTCGTTCTCGCCACGTAACTGCCATCGGAATTCGGGCATGTCGTCGTTAACGGTCGCGCCTGGTTCTGGTTGTTCCAGTACGGCGGTCCGGGCTTGTAAGTCGACTTCAAAGGACGTGACGCCGGGCATGCCAGCCATACCGCGATTGTCGACGGCGGCAAGGTGAATCTCGTAGCGGCCATTGTCCAGCAGGTTAATATCGAAATCACTTCCGCTGACCTTGCTGCTGTTAATCCAGCGGCCGGAATCAGCATCGAAGATATCCACACGATGGCTGTTGGCGCCATTGGGCGTCCAACTCAATTGTGCAGGAAGTTGCTTCAGCTGCTGCGGCAGGGGGTTGATCTCCGGAGCTGGGGGCAGGCGGCGGATGTTCACTCTGCCCACCCCTGCGGTTGAAACGCTGGCACTGTATCCGGCTGGAATCCTGCGTGTTTGCCCCGGCGGGCCAAACGATACCTCGCCCTCGGTGACCCGTAGATCGGTCATGCCGGGCGCAGTCCTGAGGGTAAACATGGTACCCCTGACCGCCGCCACCGCGGAGGGTGTTTCAATCTCAAAGCGTGAGCCGCCTTCGATCACCGGTTTCACCTGGGTTTCTATTTCGCCCTGATTGAGGCGCAGGCGGGTGTCAACCATGCCGGACTTCCCGTACTGAGTCAGGCGATTGAAGGCAAGGCGGGAATGCGGTGATATCCGCACCACAGAGCCGTCAGCAAGCTCGATGGTAGCCGTGCCAGCTTGTGACCGGATTTCGTCACCCACTCGAATCAGGGAATCGCTGGTCAGGGGGTGTTTGGTGCCGTCACCACCGGAAATCAGCTGCACCGATCCGGTCACTGAACTGACCCGCGCAGGGTTGGGTTGGCGCTGAAGCCAGGCAAGGGGAATTCGCAGGTTGTCTCCGCTGCTCACCTTGGCAGGGTTGTCGATGCCGTTATGTTGTAGCAGGCGAATGGCGGGAATGCCTTTGGACAATAATGCGTCAGCGATCTCCCCAAACTTCTCACCGGGTCGTACCGTATAGTTCCACTCCGGCGTCGCATTGGACTCCGGGGTAACGGCCGCCGCCTGGGAGCCCCGGGTGACCGAAAGTTCCGCCTTTGCTGGCAATGCCATCATCGAGCCCACCAGGAATAGCAAGCCGGTGAATGTTCGCAAGGTAACGCGTTGACTCATGTCAGGCTTGTTCCATGAACGGTACGTTCTCATCCGGGCCAGAGGCTTTCATCGCCTCAAGACGATAGCCGCGCTGGTAGATGGTCTTGATGCGGAAGCCGTTTTCGGGATTAAGGCCCAGTCTACGGCGAAGCCGGCTCATGTGCGTGTCCACGGTACGGGTATTGATGTCTTTCGCCAGTCCCCATACCCGCTCAAGCAGCATCTCGCGGGTCAGTAGCCGGCCCTGGTTCTGGAACAGAAACAGGGTCAGGTCAAAGTCCTTGTCGGTCAGCGTCAGCACGTTGCCGTGGAGGGCAATGGTCCGAAGCTGGGTATTGATCTCGAACGGGCCGTACTGCAACGATTCCTTTTCGGTATCGGGGCTGGTGCGACGTGCCAATGCATTGATGCGCGCCACCAGTTCCGCCTCGCGAGCGGGTTTGGCCAGGTAGTCGTCGGCACCGGCATCCAGCGCACGTACGATGTCAGTCTCGCTGTCGCGCTGGGTGAGAAACACCACTGGAATCTGCCAGTTCAACTGCGCACGTACGCTTTCCAGAACCTCAATCCCTGTCATGTCGGGTATTTGCCAATCCATCACCAACAGATCATAGCTGCGGTGAAGGACCGCGCTCAGGAATGCCTGGCCTGACGGAAAACTGTCGCAGTGGTGCCCGCGCTCGGACAACACAGACTGAATGTGCTGAGCCTGTTCATGTTCGTCCTCAAGCAGGGCAATTCTCATCAAACGTCTCCCGACATCAAATTGGTCGTATTCAGGCTTCCCGGCCGACGGCGGGAAACGGATACTGAATTCCGCTTCACATTATTACAAATCCGCAATTCCGCTTCAGTGTCGTTATGTAGTGTTGCGTAAACGGATCGCAGGCTTTCCGTTGTCGTCATCCAGTGTTTGTCGGCAGCCGGGGAAACTACTGCAACCCCAGAACCAGCCTTTTTTACCTTTTCTGCGCACCAGGGGCGAAAAGCAGTGCGGGCAGGGAATGGGTTTTTCTCCCGTGCCATCCGCCGGCGACTGGTCCTCAATGGGCCGCGTGCCTTTGCAGTCCGGAAAGCGGGTGCAGGCGTGGAAGGCACCAAACTTGCCCTCGCGCTGGCGCATGGGAGCGCGGCACTTGGGGCAGTGCGGCTGTCCCTCGCCTGGTGGAGAAGTCGTGGCTTCCTGCTCGGGGGTGTTGATGAACCCGCGTATCTGTTCTTTCAGGTCTGCAATAAACTGCTTGGGATTGCCTTCGCCGCGGCGAATACTTTCCAGGGTGGCTTCCCAAATGGCCGTCATATCCGGCTTGCTGACGGATTCCGGCAATGAATCGATCAACGCCTTTCCCTTCGGCGTTGACCGGATGTGGCGCTTGTCCCGGTATAGATAGTCGCGCCGGAACAGGGTATCAATAATCGCCGCTCGTGTGGCCTCAGTACCCAGCCCATCGGTCTCACGCAGAGTTTTGCGAAGTTCTGGATCGCTGACAAAGCGAGCGATGTTGGTCATCGCTGACAGCAGCGTGGCGTCGGTGAAATATTGGGGTGGCTGGGTTTTACGCTCGGCGATGTCCACTGAGTCACAGAGTATGGGGTCACCGTTCTCCAGGCGGGGGAGGGGCGCTTTGGCGGCCTCCTGTCGGCTTTCCCGCTGGCGAATTTCCAGGGTTTTCCAACCCGGCTGAAGAACAGCGGTTTCTGTCGCCCTGAACGCGTGTTCGCCAATCCCGACAGTTAACTTGCCTTCCCGGTGAATGGCGTCGGCGCTGAACTGCATCAGGTAATACCGGCTGATCAGTTCGTAAATGTTCCTCTCAGCTTCGCTCAGACGTCCATTGGGCGCCTTTCTGGCCGTAGGGATGATAGCGTGGTGGGCATCTACCTTCTTGTCGTTCCAGGCTTCGGTGCGGCGGTTGAGGTCCGTTGCCTCGCAGGCTGTCGCCAGTTCGCCGGCGACATTGCCAATGGCCTGCACCACACTCTGACGCTGGTCAAAATGACCTTCCGGCAGATAACGGCAGTCCGAACGGGGATAGGTAATCAACTGGTGGCGTTCGTACAGGTTTTGGGCGGTGTCCAATACGTCTTTCGCGCCCATGCGGAACAGTCGCCCCGCCTCGATCTGCAGGGCAGAAAGTGAGAATGGCAGGGGCGGCGTTTCGTTCCTGTCGCGGAAACGGGATTCCGTAACTTTGCCGGGCCGTCCTTCTACGGCCTCGGCAATCTGCCTGGCGACATCGCTGTCCAACAAACGGTCTTCTTCATCCAGGTATTCCCGGTAGGCTTCCGAGGGCTGCCAGCGTGCCGTAAACGATTGCTGGTCCGATTCCTCATCCACCGCGTGGCACGTCGCCTGAACGCGGAAAAAAGGTTTCGGCTGGAAGTTCTCAATGGTGTTGTCCCGCTCCACCACCAACCCCAGCACCGGGGTTTGTACACGGCCGACGGAATACACGCCCTGCTGGCCCTGCTGCTGGTAGGACAGGGTATAAAAACGGGTAAGATTAATGCCGTAGAGCCAGTCCGCCCGCTGGCGGGCGAGGGCGGAATGCGACAGGCGGCGAAACTCACGATTGTCCTTGGGAGCCTGGATGGCCTTTGCCACGGCCGCCGGAGTCAGGTCGTTGATCAGGATTCTCTGCACCGGACAGGTGGCACCGGTGTAGCGGATGACTTCGTCCACCAGCAGTTGGCCTTCCCGGTCCGGATCGCCGGCATGGACAATGGTCTCCGCCCTGCGGACCAGAGACTCCAATACCTTGAGCTGCTGGCGTACGCTGTCTTTAGGCATCACCTCCCAGCGCCCGGGAAATAGAGGCAGATCTTCCTGTCGCCATTTTTTCCAGCGCGGGTCGTACTGGCCGGGTTCCGCCGGTTCCAATAGATGGCCGATACACCAGCTAACGGTGCTGGCGTTGCTTCCTTCGCCGCAACGAATCCATCCGTTCCCCTTCTGATGGGGAGCGGGGAGGGCAGCAGCAATTGCCCGGCCCAGGCTTGGTTTTTCAGCAATGTACAGGCGCATAAGTCGGAAGCAGTTTTCGGGTGGGGATGGAAGATGGCGCTTTGTCTGTATCCTGTCAAGGTAACATAGCGTTTGGTGTAGTAGACTGTTCCGTAACACATTCAATCAGGAGCAGGCCTGTTTATGTCCACACAACAAGCCATTGAGCAAAAGCTGACAAGCGCTTTCGACAGCCAACACCTCATGGTTGAAAACGAGAGCCACAAACATAACGTACCGCCGAACTCTGAAACCCATTTCAAGGTGACTCTGGTGTCTTCAGAGTTCGAGGGGCAGGGTAAGGTCAAGCGGCACCAAGCCATCTACAAAATACTGGCGGACGAAATGGCCGGTGGCGTCCACGCCCTGGCGCTGCATGTGTATTCACCACAGGAGTGGGAGAGTTCCGGCCAGGCTGCGCCTGATTCTCCTAATTGCATGGGCGGCTCCAAGAATGATCCGGCCTTTGCATCCGGAGGTGGCCAGTGAGCCAGTTCTTCCAGATTCACCCGGAAACGCCCCAGAAGCGGCTGATCAACCAGGCCGTGGATATTCTCCGCAAGGGAGGCGTTATTGTGTATCCGACGGATTCCGCCTACGCCATTGGCTGCCACCTCGGTGACAAGCAGGCAGCGGACCGGATAAAGCGCATTCGCCGCCTGGATGACAAGCACAACTTCACCCTGATGTGCCGGGACCTTTCGGACATCGGTGTGTTCGCGAAGGTCGACAACACCCAGTATCGGCTGCTCAAGAACTTCACGCCGGGGGCTTACACATTCATTCTGGACGCCACCAGTGAAGTACCACGCCGTCTGTTACACCCCAAGCGTAAAACCATTGGCATGCGGGTGCCGGACAATGCAATTGTGCAGGCGCTGTTGGCGGAACTGGGCGAACCTATCATGAGCAGTACGTTGATATTGCCGGGCGACGAGGACCCGATGACCGACCCATATGACATCCGGGAAACTCTGGAACACGAGCTGGACCTGATCATCGATGGCGGTTTTTGCGGCCTGGAGGCGACCACCGTGGTGAATATGACCGGGGATGCGCCGGAGGTGACTCGCGTCGGCAAAGGGGACCCAGAGCCCTTCCGGATTTAACGGAGTCAGGCCCGGGTGTTCAGGCTCAGGGCGAAATTTTTGCGGTCTGCGTAGTTGGTGGCCTGATCGGTACTGATAGTCCTGCGCAGGCTGTCGTAGCGGTGCGCAAGGTCCTGCAGGCCGTTGAATTGCTGGTTGTCGCTGACCAGGGTGTCCAGCAGTGAATTGTTCACGCCGTATGCCTTGTTCAACTTGAGCGCGTTGTCCACAAAATGCAGGGTGGGTTCGCTGGCGCTGAGCCGGCTGAATGCCTCCCGGAAGGGTTTGCTATTGTTCAGGTCGTGTTCGATGCGGCTGCGGGTTTCCTCCGGTATACCACCGCCAATGCTGATCTTGCCTTCGTCGCTCTTTGACACTTCCACGCTGGTTGCGGGGCTCAGTTTGTATTCGGCAAGTTTATGCCGCAGCGTTTCCCGCATATAGGCAAGGTCCTGCCCGACGGTTTGCTTGTACTCCGCCATCTGCAAGCGGGTGGATTTGGGGTGGCCGGTATCGAAGCCCGCTCGTTCCGACAGGGTAAACCGGTCATCGGTTGCGGAGACCGGTGCCTCTGGTGCAGCGGGCTTTGGCAACGCATTGCCCGACCCCGCCGGCTGTTTCTTTTCCATGGCTTGCTGGAACTGGGTGCTGGCTTTGATCAGCGATGTGAGCAGCGACATGGCATTGGTCCCCTCCTATGGTCACTGGGGAAATGTTGACGGTTTTGGTGTCTAGGGGAGGTGGATGCACAAAGCGGGCCATCGCGACTTATTGTTGAGGGGCACCTTGAGTGGCCAGGATGACTGCGCCGCCTGTCAGTAGTCAGCCCCCGGATTCAGTCACACCTTAGCGGTTCAACTGTTACATGTACCAGTGACCGGCACTGGTTCTGAATGCGGTTTTTGTAAGCGGTGGCTGACTCAGGCTGGTGGGAAACAACCGAGACAATGGCCGCATGAATGTTTGGCCCAATCGCCCAAACATGCAGATCACTGACTTTGGCATCGCCGTCCTCTATTGCCTGTTTTACCGCTTCCTCCATGTCCTGATGCTGCTCGTCGAGGAGGACCCTTGAGGTGTCTTTGACCAGAAGCCAGGACCAGCGCGTCACCAGCGTGGCACCGATAATGCCCATCATCGGGTCCATCCAGTTCCATCCTGCGTATTTCCCGGCCAGAAGGGCGACGATTGCCAATACCGACGTCAGGGCATCGGCGAGCACATGAAGATATGCCGCCCTGCGGTTATGATCATCGTGGCTGTGATGGCTGTGATGGCTGTGATGGTCGTGCCCGTGGCTGTGATCATGGCCATGGTCATGTCCTTTCTCACCCAGTATCCAGGCGGAAATCCCATTGACCACCAGGCCGATAAAGGCCACAAATATTGCGCCATCAAATGAAATTCCGACCGGCTGGATAAAGCGCCCAACACTTTCGATGACCATGTAGAGGGCAAAGACAGCCAATAGAATCGCCCCGGTAAAGCCTCCCAAGGCGTTGACTTTCCCTGTGCCAAAAGAAAACCGTGCGCTACCTGCGTTTTTGCGTGCGTACGTATAGGCAAAAGCGGCAATGCCAAGAGCTACGGCGTGTGATCCCATATGCAGGCCGTCGGCAAGCAACGCCATTGAGCCATAAATGATCCCTGCGAAAATTTCCCAACCCATCATCGCCAGGGTCAAGGCCACAACGATGAGCGTGCGAGTTTCGCCGGAGCGCTTGTGGTTCTGCCCGAAGACGTGATCGTGTTGCCATTGGTCCAGTCGTTCGTGATGCATAGACGCGCTCCTGAAATTGAGTAGTGGATGGTTAGAGGTTGCCCCCTGCCTGGAACCAGGCGCTTTAAATGCGCACCTTTGCAAAGCAGATCGTACTTGGATAGTCTTCCTGTCCAAAGATCGACGCTAACGAGATACGAAGTGTTCATTAACCAGGCCCAATTTTCCACCGGCAGACGTATTTTTGTGGTGACCATGCTGTCACTCATGATGCTTTTTCGTCTTGCCTGGGCTTCAGATCAGAACGTTCACGATGCATCACAGAGTCTATCTCTTGCAGAATTTGTCCAGAACCATGGGCATATCCATCCGTCCTCTCTCGATCATCTCCATGTTTCGACAGTTGAAATGACGGACCAGGACCACCTGCTACTCCATGCGATTGGCGCAGTCGAAAAGCACGTGCCCCTGAAGCTGGATGCAGTGCCGCTTTTCCACAGGCAGGACAAGCCTGTGCTTCAAAGAACGCCGTCTCCTCTGCCGGAGCAGACATCCGCACTTTATCGGCCTCCGAAAGCCTGAAAACGTCATTAAGAACTGACGCGTCAGCGTCTTTATCTAAATTTCTGTCGATATTTCGGAGATCACCGAATGAATCATATGCCGTTTCCGCGCCGAACAGGCGTGGGCGTTGGCGTGCGTTGGCTGTACCTTTTAGGGGCAGCGCTCGTAGGCCTGATGTTTTCTCCTCTGCTATTTGCCCATGGTGTTGAAGCAGGCGATGCCACGTTCATTGAGCAGGCCAGCGGGGCACAATTGCTGCCCTTTATCTATCTGGGGGCCAAACACATGGTCACCGGCTACGACCACCTCCTGTTCCTGGCAGGTGTCATCTTCTTTCTTTACCGCATGAAAGACGTGGGTATCTACGTCACGCTTTTTGCGGTTGGACACAGTGTTACGCTTCTTTACGGCGTGCTGAGCGAGACCAACGTCAATGCCTATATGGTGGATGCCATCATCGGCTTTTCCGTGGTCTACAAAGCTCTGGATAACCTTGGTGCGTTTCGCCGTTGGTTCGGATTTCAGCCCAATACCAAGGCCGCTGTCCTGATTTTCGGGTTTTTTCATGGGTTCGGCCTCGCCACGAAGCTTCAGGATTTCACGCTTTCAGAGGATGGCCTGGTGGCGAACATTCTGGCGTTTAATGTTGGAGTTGAGATTGGCCAGTTGATGGCTCTGGGCATCATTCTGATTGCGATGAACTTCTGGCGCCGGACGGATGTTTTCCCCCGGCAAGCACTTGCAGCCAACGTTCTGTTGATGAGTGCCGGTTTTATGCTGATGGGTTATCAGTTGACTGGCCTGTACACCGTTTCCTGAGGAGCTAGACCATGCAAGACATTTCCAATATGAATCGTGAGGGACTTCCTTCCTCAAAAAGCTTGTTCAAGGCGACCGGAGTGGCTGCTGTTATCGGCGGAGTGGTTCTGGTCACAACCATCCTCCCGGCCGAATATGGCATCGATCCCACGGGACTCGGCCAGACCATGGGGTTGACTGTACTCAGTCAGGCTAACGCCGCTGAGTCCGCGCAGCCTGAGTCAGCACCGGCCTCGTCAGGTAACCTGCTGGCATTGTCGGCTGGCCCGGTCTGGAAAACGCCAGAAGGGTTGAGTTCTGATTCCACAACCGTCACTTTGGGACCAAACGAGGGTCTGGAAGTCAAAGCCACAATGGCCGAGGGTGATCGAATGGTCTTTAACTGGACCACGGAGGGAGGTTCGGTGAACTTCGATATGCACGGTGAACGGTTCAATGACGGCGACAATTTCACCAGCTACTGGCAGGGGCGCGACCAGCCGTCTGCGAGCGGAGCATTTGAGGCACCGTTTGACGGTACGCATGGATGGTACTGGGAAAATCGCGGAGAAACAGCTGTCACTGTGGTTCTTGACACCAGCGGGTTTTACAGCGGCATTAGCAAGAAGTAATTCAATTATTGATCCTTAGGAGTTATCTCATGAAAAAAATGATTCACGTATTTGCAGCGGTCATTGTTTTGTCGGTTTCCGGCTACGCATTTGCCGGGGCTGGCCATAGCCATGGTGCTTCGGAGCCTGTTTCGAAAGAACAGGTGACCGAGCGAGCAGCCGCCGTCAAGCAGCAACTCGTCAATTCAGAACAGATTGCTTCTAGCTGGGCGGAAGCCTCCAGAGGCAAGGCCGAGCAGCGGTCTACCTCGGCGGGTAAACTATGGGTCGTCCAGTTTGCTAATCCTGACTCTGCCAGCGAAGACAAAGCGAACCTGTATGTCTTTGTGGATGAGTACGGCAACCCCGTTGGAGCTAACCACTCCGGCAAAATGTAAAGCTGGAGATGGAGCAAAGGCCCGCTAACCGCCCGGTTGCGGGTCTTTAGTCAGGAGAACCATGCTTGAGATTCTGAAAAATCGCACCTACCGGCATCTGTTTTTAGCCCAGGTCGTTGCCCTGCTGGGAACGGGGTTGGCAACGGTTGCCCTGAGCCTTCTGGCCTTTGATCTTGCTGGTGATAAGGCGGGGCAGGTGGTTGGCACAGCCATGGCAATCAAAATGGTCGCCTATGTCTTCATTGCCCCCATTGCTGCAGCACTGGCGGAGAACATACCTCGTCGTGTGATGCTGGTTTCTCTGGATCTGGTGCGAGCTGCCGTTGCACTTGCCTTGCCTTTTGTGACTGAGGTCTGGGAGGTGTATGTACTGATCGCCGTGCTGCAATCGGCATCTGCGGCCTTTACGCCGACGTTCCAGTCCACCATCCCGGACACCTTACCCAACGAGGACGACTATACGCGGGCGCTGTCCCTTTCCCGTCTGGCTTACGATCTTGAAAACCTGATCAGTCCGGCTCTGGCCGGCATGCTGTTGTTGGTTACCAGTTGGCAGGGGCTGTTTTCAGGCACGGTGGTTGGCTTCATAGCATCAGCGTTGCTCGTCGTATCGGTGGCTCTGCCTTCTGGCTCCGCGCCGGAGAAGCGTCGGGGTATCTACGAACGCTCCCGTCGTGGGTTTCGCATCTTTATGGCCACACCGCGCCTTCGGGGATTGATAGCGCTGAATGTGGTGGTCAGCATGGCCGGCTCCATGGTGATCGTGAACACCGTAGTGATCGTGCAGGGTGGTTTTGGCCTGACCGATCAGCACACGGCCATGGCTTTTGCGGCATTCGGCGCGGGTTCCATGCTGGCGGCACTGGCGCTGCCCGCGCTGCTCAAACGCTGGAAGGACCGTTCGGTGATGCTGGCAGGGGCTTGGGTGTTGCTCGGCGGCTTGGGCGCGGCGTGGTTTGCTGACAGCCTCTACATGCTGATGCCAGTCTGGGCGCTGCTTGGTGTTGGATTCTCAACGGTTCAGACACCCATAGGTCGTTTGCTCACCCAGTCTTCTCATGGCGAAGACCGCCCAGCGCTTTTTGCCGCCCAGTTTTCGCTGTCTCACGCCGGCTGGCTGATTGCCTATCCGCTGGCGGGATGGCTTGGCTCATCTGCCGGCATTCAGCCAACGCTGATGGCGTTGGCGGTTCTGGGACTCGTCTTCCTGATTGCAGCCAGCCGACTGTGGCCCGCCGATGATCCATTGGTGATTGCCCATAGCCATCATGACCTGCCACGCGACCACCCGCACAGAACGGAATCGGGAGCGGAGCATTCCCACCGGTATGTGATTGATGAGCTGCATCCGCGGTGGCCGGGTTAAATGACTTCGTCGCCTTTAGGCGTCAAGCTGATGAAATGTGCCCTAAGATCAACTCCAACTCGATTCAGGAATCCTCCTGAATAAGAGCAACGAGGTCATGTCGAACCCCTTCAGCGCTCAGCACGGTCAGCGGCGAGAAATCGTAGGGTAGAAGGTGGTCAAGCAGTGACATAGCGTTGCCAGTTCTTGACGGCCCCTTCCGAGCCTTCGTGAAACAATAGTTAGCGCAGGATCAGGCGCACTTTGTTCGGGTATGCACACAAGATCTCCCTGTTTTTAGATGAGCTCAATGGGTGTCAGATTTTTCAGGTGTCCGGTAGCAGCCGACCAGGCACCCACCGCAGATAAAGCATCATTCCAAACAGTTCCACCAAAGACTGGACGACAATCACCACGACGGCCGTAGCCCAGGCCTCTGGTATTGAAAGTGCCAAAGGTAAAACCATGAAGGAGTTGCGTGTTCCAAGGCTGAAGATGACGGTTCGGCCGGTTTCCATCGGTAATCGAAAGACCAGGCGCAGAGCCTTTCCAACCAGAGCCGCAGCTAGCAGATAGGTCGGGAACAGAATCATCAAGGGCCAGATGAGTGGGCCGGCACTGTCGATCTGGCTGACCTGTGTCATCGTGATGATAAAAAGTACGACTGTAAGCAGAAGGACCGGCATCAGGCCCATGAAGCGAATGAACCCGGTGGCTTTTCTGGAGTTTTCGGCCCATTTTTCAGTCAGAAATGCCAGAATAAGCGGGACAACAATCAGCCCGACAAAGGCCGGCAGGAGGTGTCGCCCAAGCTCCAGATTTAAATCGAATTGACTGCCCACAAAAAGCCAGAGGTAGAGTGGCAGAAGAGCCAGTTGAGCAATCAACAGAACCGGCGTTGCCGCAATGGCTCGGGTGCTCTGGCACTCCTCCACCCTGTCGCCGAGGGAAGAGGTCTATCCGGCAATGAGGCCGGAAAAAACAGCGATGAGGTAGGCCCAGACCTGATGGCGTTCAATTACGTCTCGCATAAGGTGTTCGTAACCGTGTGGCATGTCGGCCATTCGCAGCCGATCTGCCACACGGCACCCTTTTCAGCAGCCCTGCTAGCCATGGCCATAAGTATGGGCATCTTTGTGACTGTGATCAGGGTGCTCAAACTCCAATGTTGAATGAGTGATGCTGAATTCGTTTTCCAAAGTTCGTTTTATCCCGTCCTTGACTTTCTCAAGTTCATTCCAGGCACTTATCTCGACCACCACATGGGCGTCGAGGGAGGCATCATGCTCACCCATCTGCCAGAAATGTACGTGGTGAAGGTCGATAACGCCTTCTACGTTTGATACAGCCTCAATGACCGAATCTGTGTCAATATCCACAGGACTTCCCAGCATGAGTGTTCGGATGGTTCCGCCGATTTCCGTCAGGCCCAGGTAGAGAATGTAGCTGGCGATACCAATTGTGATTGCGGGATCAACCCAGCGCATGTCGTACAGGAGAATCAGGGCACCGCCTACAACGACTGCGATTGATGCAAACGCATCAGACAAGTTGTGTAAAAACAACGCACGAATATTAACGCTGCCCTTCTGCATAGAGTAGGTCAGCAGCGCGGTCAGCGCGTCCACCACCAGTGCGACAATGCCAAGCCAGATTACCCACCATCCCTTGATTTCCGTCGGCTCAATGAATCGCATGGTACCTTCGTAGATCAGGTAGAGGCCTATCATGATCAGGGTGGTGTAGTTTATGAGTGCCGCAACGATCTCAATTCTCCCATAGCCAAAGGTCATCTTTGAGTCGGCCGGGCGGCGTGCAATTTTCCGGGCAGCAAAAGCGATAACCAGCGATGCCATGTCTGAAAAGTTATGTATAGCGTCGGCGATCAACGCCAGGCTACCGGCGAAGATCCCGCCCGCGATCTGGGCGACAGTCAGGATGCCATTCGCCCAGATGGCTACTGCAACTCGCTTGTCCTTGGTATCCGGTGACATGTGAGCATGCTCGTGGCCCATTATTTTCTCCTTGTTCGGTAGTTGTTCATTTCGTGTTGTTTCCGGCACTTTTTTCGGCCCTGAAGCCCGTGACAAAAATCATGGTCACACCCAGGACTATGAAGACGTCGGCAAGATTGAACGCCGGCCAGTGCCAGCCCCCGCCATCGGCAAAGAGACTGAAGGCCGCGGCCCTATTTCAAAGATGCACCCTGTTAAAAAATAGGGTGATTTGCCACACTATTCATTCCGGTCGATACTCATATTCACGTTTCTGGTGCTCGTTCGAATAACGCTATTTAAAACTCTGTAGTAACTATAGAGTCAATGTTTAGCCTATGCTTGGATATGGGCCCCTTAACCAGCGCACGTTCAAGTGTCACCACTTGACCCTGTATTAGCTGCTGGGCCGAAGCTTTCGGTATCAATTGGCCGCCGGGATCTTTATCGGGCAACGGCAATTCCTGCGGCGATTACTTGTGAGTCTCTTGTGAAAGATTCTGGCACACCTCCGGGCTTTGGATATCTGGGTGAGTGGGCCAGCCAGGATCAGAGATTCCTCAGTAAGCTCCGCGAGGACGGATTCTGGGATCAGAAGTACTGTACGGGCCTGGCGGAACGGGGGCTCCGGTGCAGATATTCGGTTTTAGCTGATCGTACTCGAAGCCCTGGGGACGTCGACTGTCACGCAAAGTCCGTGTTCTTTGGCGCGTGAGAAATGGAGGCTTCCACCATAACGTTCCACAATTTCCCGAACAATCGCCAGCCCAAGGCCATGGCCGGGCGTTTGCTCATCCAGCCGCAATCCCCGTTGACCCAGCTTGCCGATTTCAGTCTCAATGACGCCTGGCCCATCGTCTGAAACGCCGATCTGCAGATTTCCGGAGTGTTGAACGAGTGACAGTTCCACGCATCGTTCTGACCATTTGCCTGCGTTGTCCAGGAGATTGCCCATGATTTCATTCAGGTCGTGTTCCTCAATCGGCCAGCGAGCGTCCTCCGGCAGGGAGCTCGACAGTTCAAAAGACTTTTCCGGGTATAGCCGCCCCAGCATCCAGAGTAGGTCCCGCGCCTGTTTCAGCGGGTAAGCGCTTTTTCCAACTTGCGGCCCTGCAAAGCGACTTCGGCGCATCTCGGCTTCAAGCTGTTTGTCGATGTCATTGAGTCTCGCGGTCATTTGAAGGCGGAGATCGTTGGAGAGCGGACGACTGGTGTCCTCAAGAATCTGCCGGACGGCCGCAATGGGTGTTTTCACGCTGTGAGAGAGGTTTGCCAGCGCATCCCTTGAGCGTTCCAGGCGTTGATCCAGCGAGTCGAGCAACTGGTTGAGCTGCTGGACCAGCGGTCGAAACTCCTCAGGCGCCTGAACATGAATCCGCGAGACCTTGCCATCCTGAAGTCGCTTAAGCGTGGCTCTTAGCTCGACAACGGGGCGCATGGACAGATTGATACCGAACCAGATTACAACGACCAAAAGCAGAATCAGCAGAATAGAGACGATGGCTGTCCACGCGTGCAATTCTGCCTGGCTGCGTTTCAGGGCGCCTAGATCCTCGGACACGATTACTATAATAGGGGTGTCGCCCACCAGGAACGACTTTCGATACGCGAGAATGTCCTTTGGCCCATCGACGGTATCCGCATCCTGCACACGACGGGTTCCATCTTCTGCTGATTCAATTAAGGACGTTAACACCGGCGCCCAGGAATCCGGGGAAATAACGGTTGAAGAAGGAGAATGTATGGCAAAGGCGTGGTGAAACACCTCCTGAAAGTAGTCGCCGGTCTGGAGATCATCCAATTGACCGCCAGAGTCGCGAATCTGGTGTTCCAGAAAGGCGACCTCATCCTTAAGTCGTGTCGCAACGAATTCCCGGGACATCCGGTCCAGTAACAAGCCGTGAACCAGCCATGCAAGCCCCATTAACGCAATGCCGGCAGGCAGTAGTAATAAAAGCAAAGTTCCTTTGACGGATTTGGGCTTGCTAAACAGTGTCATTGAACAGATACCCCTGGCCGCGACGGGTAGAAATGGTGTCGTTGCCTACCAGTTTTCGCAATCTGCGGATGTAGGCTTCGATTACGTTCTCATTCGGGGTGTCGTTCAGGTTGTATAGCTGGTCCATTAACTGCTCTTTTGAAAATACATGACCGGGACGGCTCATCAGACAGCGCAGCAGGCGGAATTCCGTACCCGTGAGGCTGTATTCTTTGCCATCGTCGGATTTCAGGCTCTGGCGATTCTCATCCAGTTCGTAGCGTCCGGCTTTTACCACGGAATGAATGCGCCCTTCGCTTCGACGCACAATGGCGTTAAGCCGGGCGATCAACTCCTCAGTCTGGAAAGGTTTTGCCAGGTAATCGTCTGCTCCCGCTTTCAGTCCTTCTACTTTGTCGTGCCAGTCGCCCCTTGCCGTAAGGATTAGCACCGGAAAGCCGATCTGGTGTTTTCTCCACGTCCTTAAAACGTTCAACCCATTGCCGTCTGGCAGACCAAGATCAAGAACAACCGCGCGATAATCTTCCTGCTCGCCCAGAATCGCGGCTTCTCTGGCCGTATGGGTTGTATCAACGCTGAATCCCGCCTTTTCAAGCTGACGACCTAAACCGTCTGCCAGCAATCGGTCGTCTTCAACGAGTAGTAATCGCATCGCGGTGCCCTTTCTCTGAGTCAAGAGTGTATCGAGTGTCGCCGATCAACCTGAATTCATCCTGAACGACAAAATAGTTGGATATTTTCAGTAAGAATTCAGGTTAGTGCGCGATGGTGTTCTTCCTATTTTGGCATTGCTCTATGTTCAGGGCTAACCAGCGCCGGCTTTGCCGGTCAGTATGACAAAGGAGAAGACAAGATGAACGCATCCAAGTTGATTGTTGCAGCCGCCGCCATGTCGATGTCGGCAGTGACCCTCGCCGGTGGTGCTCATGGCGGTGGCCATGGCGCCAGCAGCGGCGAACTGGGTAAAGCCTCCGAAGCCAGTCGCACTATCACGGTGGAAATGTACGATAATTACTACGAGCCGGAAGAAATCACTGTTGAGCCCGGCGAAACCGTGCGCTTTGTGGTGAAGAACGAAGGTAGTCTCGTTCACGAGTTCAATATTGGCACCCCCTCCATGCACGAAGGCCATCAGAAAGAAATGATGATGATGGTCGAGCATGGTGTGATTCAGGGCGGCAAGCTCAACCAGGACATGATGAGCATGGACATGGGCAATGGTAAGACCATGAAGCATGATGACCCCAACAGCGTGTTGCTTGAGCCCGGGCAGAGCAAGGAAGTTGTGTGGAAGTTTACGGAAAAAGGTGACATTGAGTTTGCCTGTAACGTGCCAGGCCATTACGAGTCAGGAATGTACGGTGACGTAAATTTCGAATAATACAGTGCGCTGAGTACCGAACGAATGCAGGGGCTGGTGATGGCTTCCCAGCCCAGCTCCAACGAAATGCAGTTTGGAGCAAAACAGATGAAAACACGCTTTTTGACAGGATTTTTGAGCCTGCTGATGCCAGCCATGGTTTTGGCCGGTGAGTACGACCTTACGGTCGACCGGGTAAAAATTGATACCGGCGATTTCGTGAAGGAAGGTATTGGATACAACGGCGCATCTCCGGGACCGGTGATGCGCTTCAAGGAAGGCGAAAACGTCAGGATCAACGTGACCAACAATCTGGATGAGATGACGTCCATTCACTGGCACGGTCTGATCCTTCCTTTCGATCAGGACGGAGTACCAGGTATCAGTTTCCCGGGCATCAAGCCGGGTGAAACCTTTACTTACGAATTTCCCATCCAGCAAGCGGGCACCTACTGGTTCCACAGCCACTCTGGTTTTCAGGAGCCGGATGGCGCCTACGGTTCCATCGTTATCGAACCCGAGGGGCGTGAACCGTTCCGTTACGACCGCGAATACGTCGTCCAATTGACCGACAAACACCCGCATTCCGGTGATCGCATCATGCGCAACCTGAAAATGATGACTGATTATTACAACCGCGATCAGCAGACCGTGGGCGAGTTTTTCTCGGATGTGTCCGAGAACGGTTTTATGAACACAGTTCGGGATCGCATGGCCTGGGGTGGCATGCGCATGATGAAAGCAGACGTCGAAGACGTGCATGGCTTTACGGGCCTGATCAATGGCAAAGGGCCGGACCAGAACTGGACCGGACTCTTTGAGCCGGGTGAGCGGATCCGGCTGCGATTCATCAACTCCTCTGCGATGACCTACTTCGACATCCGGATTCCCGGTCTGGATATGACGGTTGTCCAGGCTGACGGCAACAATGTTCAGCCGGTCAGTGTGGACGAGTTCCGGATCGGTGTAGCGGAAACCTACGATGTGATCGTGCGCCCGAAAGATGAGCAGGCTTATACCATTTTTGCTGAATCCATGGGACGGTCAGGCTATGCAAGGGCTACGCTGGCCCCCGAAATGGGTATGGAAGGGTCCGTGCCACCAATGCGTGAACCAGCGCGCCTGACCATGGCTGATATGGGGGGCATGCCTGGCATGGACCATGGCAGCATGGCAGGCATGGATCACGGAAACATGGATATGGGTGACTCGGGTGACATGTCCGGGATGGATCATTCCTCGATGGAGGGGATGGACCACTCCAACATGGACAGCATGGATCATTCCAATATGGAAGGTATGGATCATTCCAGCATGAAAGATATGGATCATTCGGGCATGTCTGGCATGTCCGGCATGTCTGGCATGGACCATGGTTCCATGGCGATGGGGAAAGAAGAAGCAAACGATCCTTTCTACGCCAAGGGCAGTGGCCTCATGCCCAAAGCTGCTAATGGCGGTAAATTCCTGTCTTACGCTGACCTCAAGGCTCAGGATCCTTTGTATGAAGACCGCGAACCGACCCGGGAGATCGAGCTTCGCCTGACCGGCAATATGGAGCGTTACACCTGGAGCATTAATGGCGTCAAGTATGAAGACGCCGATCCGATTCGTCTCAAATACGGTGAGCGGGTCCGCTTCAAATTTGTCAACGAAACCATGATGACTCACCCCATGCACCTGCACGGTATGTGGTCCATCCTTGATGTTGGCGCAGGCCAGTGGAACCCGATCAAGCACACCGTTAGCGTGAACCCGGGCACTACGGTGTACATGGAAACCGAGGTTGATGAGCCAGGCCAGTGGGCGTTCCACTGTCACCTGTCCTACCACGCGGCCGCTGGTATGTTCCGTAAGGTGATTGTTGAAGGTGGGCCAGAGTCGCCGCAGGCCAAAACAGACGTGATTGCTGAAGATGGAGGTGAGGCATGAGCTGTATTCGATCACTTGTCGCGGTCAGTTTCCTTGCCTCTGCTGGTTTCTCAACGGCGGTGACAGCTCAGGAAATGATCTCCGACACCACTGCTCGCAAGCAGCCGCTCAAAACCTGGGGTGTTCAGTTCGAGGAGTTTGAATACCGCTACAGCGACGATAACGAGGAACTGGGCGTCTGGAACGCGGATGCTTTTTATGGCACCGACGAGTTTAAAGTCCGCTTGCTCACAACCGGGGAGTACGAGATCGAGGAGCAGGCCTACGAAACACTGGAAAACCAGTTGGTCGGCCAGATCCCCATCTCCAGGTTTTTCGACGCCAAAGCGGGTGTGCGTTTCGATACGCCCGAAGGGCCGGACCGTACGTATGCCGTTCTCGGTGTCGCCGGGCTGGCACCCCAATGGTTTGAGATCGATGCAAATCTGTATGTGAGCAATGAAGGTGAGACGTCCGCTGAGCTGGATGCGGAGTATGAATTATTACTCACCAATTATTGGATCCTCGGGGCGACACTGGATGCGACGGTCGCATTCAGTGAGGATCGTGAAATTGGCGTTGGTAAAGGGCTGGTTTCCACGGAAACCGGCCTCAGGGTGCGTTATGATCTGGTTGACCGGGCATTCTCGCCATACTTGGGCGTGGTGCATGAGCGTAAGTATGGTGATACGGCGGACTTTGCGCAGGCAGACGGCGGTGGTAGAGAAGACTGGTTTGCCGTGATTGGTGCTCGTATCGTGTTCTGACCGTGGTGTCTTGGGCCAGGGTCTTCCCCTGGCTTTTTTTTCAGGATTTGATGTAGGTCAAATGTTCGAAATGCTCCGTCAGATTTCGGTGGCATGTCAGGTTTTTGAATAAGAGTATCAGGAGAGCGAATGAGCAGGGAGCAGGACCGAACCACTCGCTATCAGGAGGGGAGTCTCACACTCACGGGAACCGTTATGCTGGGTACCGGGGTGATGATTGGTGCCGGTATCTTCGCTTTGACCGGGCAGATGGCACAGATGACGGGCACTCTGTTTCCATTGGCGTTTCTGGCCGCGGCGATAATCGTCAGTTTCAGCGCCTATTCCTACATCAAGATTTCAAATGCATACCCCTCCGCCGGCGGTATCGGTATGTACTTGCACAAAGCATACGGTGATCGGTTGCCGACGGCTTTCAACGCGTTGCTGATGTACTTCTCGATGGTAATTGCCCAGAGCTTCCTGGCCCGAACCTTTGGATCTTACACCATGCAACTGTTCGGTGGCGATGAAAGCGGCCGAATGGTGCCGATTCTTGGCGTAGCCCTCATTATGGCAGCGTTTCTGATCAATCTACTCGGCAACCGGATGATTCAGAGCGTAGCGTCTTTCATAGGCGTGTTAAAGATTGGAGGCATACTGATTTTCGGAATTGTGGGTATCTGGATTACTGATAACCTCGCAGTAGACTTTTCAGGCACGGGCGAAGCCGGAGCAACGGGTAATTTTCTGGGTGCGACGGCGCTGGGAATACTGGCCTTCAAGGGTTTTACCACGATTACCAACAGTGGCTCCGAGGTAATCGACCCCAAACGGAATGTGGGGCGGGCGATCATTATTTCCATCGCGGCCTGCGTAGTGATTTATACCCTGGTGGGTTTTGCGGTTGCCAGCAATCTGTCGCTGGGTGAAATCATTGAAACGCAGAACTATTCGCTTGCGGCCGCAGCGCGTCCGGCGTTGGGCGAGTATGCGGTCTGGTTCACGGTGGCGATTGCTATGACGGCCACCGCCGGTGGCATTCTGGCCAGCATTTTCGCCGTCTCGCGTATGTTGGCCATGCTGACTGAAATGAAGCTGGTTCCTCACCGTCATTTCGGTATGCCTGGCAGTATCCAGAAGCACACGTTGGTTTACACGGTGGTTCTCGGGCTCGTTCTGACGGCGTTTTTTGACCTCTCACGGATTGCCGCTCTGGGCATTGTGTTCTATTTGGTAATGGATATTGCCATTCACTGGGGAGTTCTTTGTCATTTGCGCGACGATGTGAAGGCAAAGGCGTGGGTGCCAGCGATTGCTATCGTCCTGGATTTGCTCGTACTCGTGGGTTTCGTCTGGGTCAAACTGAATAGTGATCCGTTTGTTATTGGCGTGGCGGTAATTACGATGATTGTTATCGTCGCAGCAGAGCATATTTTTCTGAAGAAGTTTCTGCGCTCGGAACATGAAGAATCGCATGTCCGTGATCACCACTAATCGGCGATAACTGGATCGTTGAGCTTTTTGTAACCCTGTGATAGGACTAGACGCCAGCGTTGATGTGACACCAATTGTTGAACGAAAGCGGGAGGGATCAGGATGAAAGCAAATAGCTTTAGACTATTCGTGTTTTTGTTGTTTTTACAAGCGCCATATTTACAGGCTGATGAGATTCTCTCGGGCGAAGATGTTGCCAATGTCGTCGTCGGAAACACGGTGCAAATGGTATTTCGGGATGCCCAAGACAATTTTCGCACTCGAACCTTTCATGAGTACTATGATCCCGATGGGTCGATCTATGGAATGACCAAGTATCGTGAACAACAGGGAAACCTTACCCATTATATTGGAAGATGGGAGGTGAAAGACGGTAAATTTTGCACATCTGTCTACGGTCGCAACTATTCCTGTAACAAGATAAAGCCTTTGTCTGGCAATAATTTCGAATTGGTCAATGAGGGAGGCGAGATCAGGAATGTTAAATTATACGAAGGGAAGCATCACGGACTGGAGTAGGGTACCCGGGAATTATTTTCATCGGGCATCCTGGCAAGAGAGTGAGGGGCTATTTGGTTGCTCGATCCGAGGATTGGATAATGAGTTTTTTGGAACTGTATAGTCTTTTACTTGCCCTGGTGGTCGGCATCGTGGCTACCATCCTGGGCCTTTACGGGTTTGTGCGCGTGATGGGCTCTGCGCGCGGGGAGCCGGGCAAGGATGTGCCGGCAAGCTCCGGTGTGCTGTCGCGGGATCCGGTGTGGGGGCGCTATCACGCGCGTTACTACGGTTACGCATTGTTGTTCCTGGCCTTCGATATGGAAATGGCGTTCATGTACCCATGGGCCGTCGTGTACAAAGAAGTAGGGCTGGTTGCTTTGTATGATATGGGCGTATTTCTTGCCATCCTCTTTCTGGGCCTGCTTTATGGCTGGAGTCAGGGGGCATTGAGGCGTCAATGACTTCTGATCATCCCATTAACACCACAGGTTCGCGTCAGAGGCAGACACGGTTTGCCGCTCTTCAGAAGTGGGTTTCCCGTGCATTTGCGCGTGACCTGAGTTGTCTCATCGTCCCGGGACAGGATGTCGCTCTGGCGCATGGCTTGAATGTGAGTGCCACCGGCATGCGTGTCGGCGCCTCACCCCGTGATGCGAATGTGCTTC
>CAJXOQ010000044.1 GCA_913057975.1 uncultured Marinobacter sp. | reverse complement strand
GGAGTCCGTCTCGTGGGCTCGGAGATGTGTATAAGAGACAGGTACTTGAAGGGGCCTGGGATCACAGCCATGGACGTGATCCGTGCGACCGATTATGTGGCTCCCTGCTTTGAAATCGTGGATTCACGTATTCGCGACTGGAAGATCAAGATCCAGGACACGGTAGCTGACAACGCCTCTTGTGGGGTCTACGTGATTAGTTCATGCAAAGTTGATCCCCGTGAAGTGGACATCACTCTCGCCGGTATGGTGCTGGAGAAAAATGGTGAGCTTTATTCGACCGGTGTAGGGGCCGCAGTTCAGGGTTCCCCTGCCAACGCTGTGGCATGGCTCGCCAACACTTTGGGCGAACTGGGGATTCCCTTCAAGGCCGGTGAAGTCATTTTATCAGGCTCTCAATCCAACCTGGTGCAGGTTACTGATGGGGATGAGTTGGTGTGCACGATTGGTGGTGTAGGAAGTTGCAAGGTCCGCTTTGAAGGGAGGAGCGCAGTATGAGCGTCACACTGACTCGGGAAGATATTGTGCGCCTTTGCGAGCGGGTAGAAGGGGCTCAGACCCGCGCTTACGCCATACCCAAACTGACCAACGAATATCCCGGTATGACTATTGAGGACGGATATGCCGTCCAATCAGAGTTGCGGCGGCGCTTTATTGAGAGCGGGCACACGCTGGTTGGCTGGAAAGCGGGTCTGACGTCCAAGGCAAAAATGGAACAGATGGGCGTGAACGTTCCATCCATTGGCTTCCTGACGGACCGGATGGCCCGACCCGAAAATTCGGTGGTATCTACCTCTGATCTGGTGCATCCGCGGGTGGAATGTGAAGTGGCCTTCGTGACCGGTAAGGACCTCGCTGGTCCTGGAATCACCGCACAGGATGTTCTTGATGCGACAGATTATGTGTTACCTGCGATTGAAATCATCGACTCGCGATTTTCCGGCTTCAAGTTCGACCTCGAAAGTGTGATTGCTGATAACGGATCGTCCGCCCGGTTTGTTGGCGGGGGCCGCCCGCGGTACCCGAAGGATCTCGACCTTCGCGCGCTGGGAGTGGTGATGGAAAAGAATGGTGAGATTGTCGGGATGGGTGCGTCAGCCGCTGTGCTCGGTCACCCGGCGGAAGCTGTCGCCATGCTGGTGAATATCCTCCACGACTTGGGGGAGACTCTCCCGGCAGGCAGCTTTGTCATGAGCGGCGGTATTACCGAAGCCGTTGCCGTAGCACCGGGCGACCATGTCATTGCCCGTTACCAGGACCTCGGCAGTGTTTCCGTGCGGTTCGGCGAATAACAACAGGAGCAAGAAATGCCCATTATCGAGATGCATTTGATGGAAGGTCGCACAATTGAGCAGAAGTCCAGTGCCGCGAAAGCAATTACTGATGCCGTGACATCCAGCCTGGGTGTAAGGGCCGAATCCGTCCGAATTCTTATCACTGAACATGCTGGTGCCGAGTTTTATGTAGCAGGTGTCTCGCCAGCCCTTAAAGCTCAGCAGGCTGACCTGGCGGACATAACAAAAGCAGAGGATTAAACCATGCAAAAGATCAAATGTGCGCTGATCGGGTCCGGAAACATTGGTACCGACCTGATCTATAAAATCCAGCGCAGTGAGTACCTGGAACCGGTCTGGATGGTCGGTATTGATCCGGAATCCGAGGGCCTGGTGCGCGCCCGGGAAATGGGTCTGAAGACCACAGCTGAAGGCGTTGATGGGCTTTTACCCTATATCGAGGCGGATGGAATCCAGATTGCCTTTGATGCAACCAGTGCCTACGTGCACGCGGAGAATAGCCGTAAACTGAATGCACTTGGAGTGCTGATGATTGACCTTACGCCCGCGGCGATTGGCCCGCTATGCGTACCTCCTGTCAATCTCAAAGAACATACCGACAAGTATGAAATGAACGTGAACATGATCTCCTGTGCTGGTCAGGCGACGATACCCATTGTACGCGCAGTATCTAATGTCCAATCGGTGGATTATGCAGAGATTGTGGCCACCCTCTCCTCTCGTTCGATCGGTCCTGGCACTCGGGCCAATCTCGATGAATTTACTTACACCACGTCAGGTGCGCTGACCAAGGTGGGTGGTGCCAGACGGGGCAAGGCACTAGCAATTATCAATCCAGCTGACCCGCCCATGATCATGCGGAATACCATTTCCTGTCTCACCGATAACGAGCCGGATCAGGAAACGATTACTGCATCGGTGTTAGCGATGATCAAGGAAGTGCAGAAATACGTTCCAGGTTACCGGCTGGTAAACGGCCCAGTATTCGACGGTAAGCGCGTTACGGTCTTCATGGAGGTGGAAGGGCTGGGGGATTACCTGCCCAAATACGCCGGCAACCTCGACATCATGACCGCCGCTGCAACCCGGACGGCGGAAATGTTTGCCCAGGAAATTCTCGAAGGTACGTTCAATCCCCAGCCTGTGGAGGTAGCGTAATGACTGACTCAATGATCGCCGGCGAACTCGAAGGCCGGAAGGTAATTCTTCACGACATGTGTCTGCGCGACGGTATGCACGCCAAGCGCGAACAGATTTCCGTAGATCAAATGGTGACGGTTGCGACGTCTCTGGACGATGCGGGTGTTCCGTACGTTCAGGTGACCCACGGGGCTGGGCTTGGTGGCAATTCGCTGCAGCATGGGTTTGCCATGGCCAGCAATGAGGAATATATCAGCGCAGTGGCGTCCAGGATGAAGCAGGCCAAAGTGTCGGTCTTGCTTATTCCAGGACTGGGCACCATGGATGAACTCAAGTCGGCTCATAAGTCAGGCGCCCGCAGCGTTCATGTGGCGACCCACTGCACGGAGGCGGATACCTCACCCCAGCACATTGCTTGCGCCCGTGAGCTAGGAATGGACACCACCGGCTTTCTTATGATGGCGCATCTCAACGATGCTAAAGGACTCGCTGAGCAGGCCAAGCTGATGGAGTCCTACGGTGCCCACACCGTTTATATCACTGATTCGGCGGGCTACATGTTGCCCGCAGACGTAAAGGATCGCGTTCAAGCGCTTCGAGAGGTACTCAAACCGGAAACGGAAATTGGTTTCCATGGGCACCATAACCTGGGTATGGGTATCGCCAATTCCATCGCGGCGATCGATGCCGGTGCGTCCCGCATTGACGGTTCAGTCGCGGGCCTTGGGGCCGGAGCCGGCAACACGCCGCTGGAAGTCTTCGCTGCCGTATGTGAGCGCATGGGCATCGAGACCGGGGTCGATGTGTTCAAGCTTATGGATGTCGCGGAAGACGTCATCGTACCGATGATGGACCATATCGTCCGTGTCGACCGGGAATCCCTAACTCTAGGTTACGCAGGGGTGTATTCCACTTTCCTGTTACCCGCAAAGCGGGCGGCTAAGCGTTACGGTGTGCCAGCGCGGGATATTCTGGTGGAACTGGGCCGACAGAAGATGATTGGTGGTCAGGAAGACATGATTGATGACACCGCCATGACGATGGCGAAAGAACGTGGCTTGTTGAAGGCCGAGGCCAGTTGAGACTGACCTGTTATTGGACGAAATTTAATCACGACAACAAAAAGAGGTGAACCATGGCTATCAGAGGTGTTTTAAGGCTTGGTGAGATCGGGATTCGAGTTCTCGATCTGGATGACGCACGAACTCATTATGTAGACCGCATGGGCCTGCATGAAGTGATGACCGATGAGACGAACCGACAGATCTACCTCAAGGCCTGGGACGAGCACGACCATCATTCAGTGGTGCTGCGTGAAGCAGACGAGGCTGGCCTGGATTACGTCGCATACAAGGTTTTTGACGATGCCACTCTGGACGACCTTGAACCAAAAATTGAAAAGTTTGGAATATCGGTTTCCCCTATCGAGGCGGGTGTTTATCCAAAAAGTGGCCGACGCCTTGAGTTTACTCTGCCGTCCGGCCACCGGATGCAGCTGTTTGCCGAGAAAGAACAGATTGGCAACACCTTGGGCACCCGAAATCCTGGTGTAATGCCTGATGAGGGCGTGATACGGGGATTCCGGATCAACCGCCTGGACCACTGTTTGCTCGGTGGACCCAATATTGACGAATGTGCGCGTCTGTTTCAGGAGGTCTTTGATTTTGATCTCGCCGAACGTATTGAGGACCAGGAAAGCGAGGCTTCCCTGGCGTTGTTCCTGAGTTGCTCCACGAAACCCCATGACGTGGCTTTTGTGATTCAGCCGGAGCCCGGGCGATTCCATCATGTTTCGTTTTTGCTGGAATCGGCGACGGACGTCATTTACGCGGCAGACATGATCGGAAAATACCGGATTCCTGTAGATGTTGGCCCTAACCGCCATGGTGTAACCCGCGGGAACACCATTTATTTCTTCGATCCGTCGGGCAATCGCAACGAGGTCTTCTCAGGGGGCTATGTTCACTATCCTGACACGCCGACATTAACCTGGGACACGTCACAAATGGGCCCCGCCCAGTTCTCGCAGGACAATACACCCCGGGAGAGTTTTCTGACGGTGATGACCTGATAACCCTCACCACCACAACAAAGCGGTAAGCCAACAATGACAAAAACAGGTGGAGGAATATGGTATGTCCTATCGAATACATCTCGATGATCTGGATCTGGACTTCCCCTGTGACGCCCGGCAGAACGTGCTTGAGTGCATGATGGGGTCAGGAAAAAACGGTATCCCGGTTGGGTGTCGTGGTGGTGGCTGTGGAGTCTGCCAAGTTCAAGTGGTAGAGGGTGAATACGATGCTCGGCCGATGAGTAAAGCGCATATTGATGATAAAGCGCTTGCCCAGCGGCGGGTGCTCGCCTGTTGCATCCGGCCCCGGAGTGATCTGTCCTTAAAAGTGATTGGCAAGTTGGCACGGCCAATTCACCGCAGGTGCCAGAAGAGCCCAAAGCCAGACCAGTGACGTTGTCTCCAATCAAAGGTTGTGTCTGCATAAGTTGACGGGATTAGTCGACGAACTCTAACCATGGACGGTTCTCTTTTCTGCTAGCATTTCGTGTCTCCTATAATCGGGCTTCTGAAGAGGTGCCAGTGTCTTCGCTCTCTATTCTTATGATCGGTGCCGGGGGCATCGGTGGGTATTATGCAGCTAGGCTCGCCGAAGGTGGGCACAAGTTGGTGCTGACCGCTCGCGGTCGTCATCTTGAGGCCATAAGGGATTCTGGGTTGACGGTGGAGTATGAGGGAAGACAAATTCACTGTCCGGTGCCAGCATTAGATAATGCAACCTTGGTGCACCGCTACCACCCTGACGAATTTGATCTGGTCATTATTGCTTTGAAGTCGACGGTGACGGAGTCGGTCCTATCGGAACTGGGGGCGTGGCTGACTCAGGGTACTGTACCTGTTCTGTCTATGCAGAATGGTGTGGACAATGAACAGATGATTTCAGATGTGGTCGGTGAAAAGCGGGTCCTGGGTGGTTTGGCGGTCCGTATCGGTGGACACATAAGAGAGCCGGGAACGGTGTTCGCTGAGGGGGTTGCCCAGATTGTAATGGGGGCTTGGCCCAGGACGCCCGATCAGCCGGATTCGCGAACCGCGTTGCTGGCAAGGTGTGCGGATGCGTTCAATGAGGCTGATATCCCAACCACTGTGTCCGAAAACATTCGCTACGAGCTATGGCGAAAACTTGTTATCAACAACGGGGTAAATCCATTATCTGCATTGACAGGACTGGATACCCGCAGCCTCACCCACCATCCTGAGTTCGGAAAAATTGTATACGGAATGATGGCGGAAACCGTTGAGGCTTCAAGGGCGGATGGCGTGAACCTGACCCGCCAGGATCTCGAAGAAATGTTTGAACTCATAAGTAGTTTTAACGCCATCAAAACTTCCATGTTGGTGGATATGGAAAAAGGCCGGCCATTGGAGTTGGACAGTATTGCCGGTGCTGTTTTAAAGCGATGCAAGAGTTTGGGTGTTGAAGCGCCTTACACGTTTCTTGTGAAGGCTTTGCTTGCTAGGTTAGCTCAGGGTGAATAAAAAGCATCAAACTTTAATGTCTTTACTCAGGGCTGCCTAGATCCGCTGTAGGTTAAGAATTATCAAACTTTACAGCGACCGACCTCTGAAAGTGCGCGAAAATGAGGCCGGTTTTTATCAAACATTATTGTTCACTGGCAGGGGCTACATCAAATACCACCACGTTGGAAAGAAGATAATCAACAATAAAGAACAACTCCGGGATATTGTTTTCCGGCAACTGAGACGTTTGCAGAAACTGCCAGACCTATTGAAGTCCTTTTTTGGCCATCCGGATTTGGCTTATGTCTCTGAATAATGTTCGCTTACTTTGTTTCAGATTAGTAACTCACTTGCGTGCTACCTTCCGATATCGCCTTCACATGCTGGCCGCAGCCAGGTTGTCGTCATAGTCGGCCTCGTTGTGTACCAGCGTCCAGGCAATACGGGCTGTTTTATTGGCCAATGCCACCGTTGCCACATTGATATGCTTCCGGGCTGCCAGGCCTTTGAGCCAATGACTGAGTCCGTCATCTCTGCTATCAACATGACGCAGCACGGCCCGTGCTCCGTGAACGAGCAACTTGCGCAGGTAACTGTCGCCGCGCTTGCTGATCCCCAGTAAACGATCACGACCCCCGGTGCTGTGCTGCTTGGGCGTCAACCCCAGGGAGGCGGCAAAGTCGCGCCCTTTGCGGAAGGCCTTCCCGTCGCCCAGAGCACCTGACAAGGCACCGGCTGAGAGCGGTCCTACGCCGCGTAATGTCATCAAACGCTTCGCCACAGGATTCTGTTTGACACTCTCGGTGATTCAATCGTCAAGCGCTTTAATGCGGTCATCCAGGTGACAGAGATTCTCGGCCAGCCCATCCAGCAGAACTCGGAAGCTATCGGTAAGTTCGTTTTCGGCGTCTTCAAGCCACCCCGATAAGGCGCGGCGAAGCTGCTGGATGCCCACTGGCGCCACAATGCCGTACTCGCCCACCAGCCCCCGGATCTGGTTGGCTTTGGCGGTGCCCTGTCCCACAAGCTCTTCACGGATGCGGTGTGCGGCCTGAATATCCTGCTGTGCCACCGTCTTGGGGGCGACAAACCGCATGTTGGGAGGACTCATGGCTTCGCAGATTGCTTCTGCGTCTACCCGATCGTTTTTGTTGCTCTTGACGTAAGGTTTTACGAACTAAGCGGCAATCAACCTGGCGTGATAGCCTCGCCTTTGCAGCTCACGCGCCCAGTAATGAGTTGAGGCACAAGCCTCCATGCCAATCTCGGCGCCAGCTGGTACTTTACGACTGAGTGCATCAAGCCACTTGCTGCGAGAATACTTGCTTTGCCATTGGGTTTGGCCGTGGCAATCTACGCCGTGCACGTGAAACACTGACTTGGCAATATCAACTCCGACGCGGATAGTATTCATTTGCACTTCTCCTCATCTTTATGATGGTTGACTGTTCACTTACCATTTTGGCACGTAGAAGCGGTTAGGTGAGGAGGAGTCCATACCATTGCTAACTTTGAGGTGGCTTTAGCTGATTGAGGTCACGGATTCAGGATTTTGTTTGCTGGAATACGATGCTTTCTCATAGGGGTCACCTCGCGCTTGAGAATGTGAGGCCAAACTCAATAGTGTCCAAGGTGTTATGGATTCTCCCAGGTCAGCAAGGCAGTAATTGTTGACGTATAGGGTACCTTGATTCCCAGTTTCCTGCACCGCCGCAGGACCGCCCCAGCAATACTATCCAATTCCAGCGGTCGGCCTTTTTCCTTATCCACCAGCATGGATGTCTTGATGGCGTTGAAGGAACTGATCAGCCCGAACATGTCATCGAGGTCTTTCTGGCCCAGATTCACGTCATCTGCTTTTGAAGCTGCAACCGTTTCGGCCATCATTCCATAGACGATTTTGCTGAACTCGGGATGATGGGTGAGACTGCGGGTATCGAGCCCCGTCAATGCGGACAGGGGATTCACACCATTATTGATCACCAGCTTCCGCCAGAGCTCGTAACGAATGTTATCCGAAAGCGTGGCAGGAATGCCTGACTGGTTGAATGCACCTGCCAGTATTTCCAGAAGTTTCCTGCGCGGATCATCGGGCCCGCCGGCGGCAGGCCACTCGCCCATTACGATCTGGGCAACGCCTTCCGCTTCAATGACACCCGGCCTAACAATGTGGCCGCCAATCCGTACCGCAAGCCCGCCAATGATCCGGTCGGCACCAATGGCCGCGGCGAGCAGCGGCTCATTATCGACGCCATTCTGCAGCGATAGCACGGAGATACGACCTTGCTGCAGCCACGCACCAAGCTCATCAACCACCGTGGCGGTTGCCGTGGCTTTCAGGGTGATGACAACAACGTCAAAGTCATCCGGATGAAAGCGGGCAGTGACCTGCTGATGATCAAAGACTCCCGGCTTATGGAACAGGTCACGGCCTTCGTAGTGAACCATCAGGCCCTTCTCCCGAAGGGCGTTCAGGTGGTCACCCCGGGCGGTCAGTACCACCTGATGTCCGACGCCAAGCAGCCTTGCTGCGTAGTAACCACCAATGCCGCCGGCACCCACCATCAACAGTCTAAGCATTTACGGGATCCTTTGTGTTTTCCGTAGTTTATTGCATCTAGCCATAACCTGCGAGGGACTGCCTGTTCTCATTCAGGGAAAACCCGAAGAGACGCTGGGGCGCTTTCATTCCGCCCAGGCTGAAGGCGGTATTGAGGACACATAATGTCGGTTCTGCCACCGGGTGGCCACTAGCGGCGGAAGGGCCACCGCCCCTCAAGCTCGAATTCGACATTGCCTTCACCCACCTTTGCTCATCCTCCCACTGACGGATCAGATTGCGGATATAACTAACGTGGGGCTGATGATAACTGGCGTTGTTGCCATTGGCCTCCAGTCGGTCAAGGCAGATCAGCAATACACCCTGATCCCGCAATGCTTCCAGGCAATGTCCAATGTCCCGATAGTGCTCGCTGGCCATGCCGGTGTTGAGCCGCAGTTCGATCACTTCCTCGGGTACCAGTTGCATCATGCTCTCGTCCAGTTGTTTCAGGCCTTGCTCCCGCGAACCGCTGACAGCGACATCAAACCCGCGTGCCTGCATACTGGATTGCAGGTGCCTGGCGAGAAGGCCCTTTCCACACTGGTGAAAAATTTCCGGCCGCGTGCCGCCCTTTTCAGACGTTATAAATGCCACACTGTTCACGACAATGTCCTTCGGTACCAGACGGCGCAGACTTGATTGGGATTTGGCGCCGCCCAACGCTTTCGTCTCACACGACAGGTACAGTACTGGCAAGCTGTTAACAGTTCCCCCCGGCAATCTACATTGACCCTAGCAGCCTGTCGGACTTAACCAAGCAGTATCGAAGTGAGATACTCAATACAACACGGGCCATAACCGGACTTCAATGATGGGACATTTTGTACTCGCTGATCGGAATACTGACTTCCTGCTTCCCCCTTCCATTCAGGATTGGTTGCCGGAGGATCACCTGGCTCGTTTTGTGGTTGAAGTGGTTGATCAACTCGATCTGTCTGAACTCACCCGGCAATATACCGGGCGCGGTTCGCGGGCCCATCATCCTGCCGTATTGCTCAGCTTGTTGATTTATGGATACGCGACCGGCGTCTTCTCCAGCCGCAAGATTGAACGCGCCACCCACGACTCGATTGCGTTCCGTTATCTGGCGGCCAACACGCATCCGGATCATGACACGATTGCCACCTTCCGCCGTCGCTTCCTGCCTCAGGTTGAGGCTCTGTTTGTCCAGGTTCTGCTGCTGGCGCGGGAAATGAACCTGGTGAAGCTGGGCCGGATTGCTCTGGATGGCACCAAGGTGAAAGCGAACGCCAGTAAGCACAAAGCGTTGTCCTATGCACATGCAAAAAAGATCGAGGCGCAACTCAAAGCGGAAGTGAGCGCACTTGCCGCCCAAGCGGAGGAAGCCGATCAGGCGCCGGTGGTTGAGGGTATGGATATCCCCGCTGAGATCGCCCGGCGTGAATCCCAGCTGGAAGCACTGACTGAAGCGAAGCGGGCGATTGAGGCACGAGCGCAAGAGCGCTTTGAACAGGAGCAGGCCGACTACCAGCAGAAACAGACCAAACGGCAGGCCCAGAGGGACGCCGCCCCAGGGCCGGGCGCCTAAACCACCGCAGCCCGGCCCTCGCGATACCGATCAGGTGAATTTGACCGATGAAGAATCGCGCATCACGCCCGTCTCCGGCGGCGGCTTTGAGCAGTGTTACAACGCTCAGGCCGGGGTGGATACCGAGACGATGCTGGTTATCAGTACGCACATGACCCAGGCGACAAACGACAAACAACAGATCGCTCCAGCAATCACCGGGATAGGAGCGTTGCCGCAGGCCCTCGGCACTGTTACTGATCTGCTGGCCGATACAGGGTACTTCAGCAAAGCCAATGTCCAGGCGTGCAGGGAGAAGAGCATCCAGCCGTCACTGGCGGTGGCGCGCGATCAACACCACTTATCCGTGTTTGATCGGTTCGCACCCGATGATCCGGCGCCTGTCACGGACGACCCGGTGATACAGATGAAACACCAGTTAACAACCCAATCCGGACGAGCACTGTATGCACTGCGAAAACAAACGGTGGAGCCCGTGTTCGGAATTATCAAACAGGTGATGGGCTTGAGACAGTTCTCGATGAGGGGACTGGAGAAGGTTGCGGGCGAGTGGACGTTAGCCACGCTGCCGTGGAATGTGAAGCGGATGAACGTGTTGAAAATGGCGGAGTGAGGCAAGGCGTTTACCTTAAGTGTGGCTGACCTGAAAGATAAGAGGCGCAACCTGTTGTTGAGCCTCTTCTTTTTTGTATTTGGCGTTTGTTCTGTTCCGGAAAGATATCTGTCTGGAATTTCAAAGAGCCAGAACAGCCGAAAGCCGCTCTAGGAGTGGCTTTCGAATTAATGTCAAATTTTCCAGCACCACTTAAGGTAAACGGCTTGGGAGTGAGGGCCTTTTTTACCCGCCCAAAGGCCTTATCGGGCGCAACTGAAAGTGCAATAGAGGCCAACCTGGACGCCCTGATGACCACTAAGGGTCAAACTCGGGAAGCCACGCGAACAAGACAACTTTAAATAACGCCTGTCAGGTGCAAGTCCGACAGGCTGCTAGGGCCTGACTTTACTAGCAGGTTCACCGGCTATTCCAAAGTGGTTTTTTGGCATTTCGGTGATGATGACCCGCACACGCTCAATCGGTGAATCGATGGTGCGGGACATGGCCTCCGACACCTCCCGGATAAGGTTCTCCTTCTGTTCATCGGTGCGCCCTTCAAGAATGTACAGCTGTGCAATTGGCATCGTGTCTCCTCAAGTAAGATCAAACAGAAAATTCCTGAACCGTTCCGGGCTTGCGGATACAAAGGCGGGGTGAGCAGCCATGCGCCCAAACCATTGACGAATGAAAGGAAACTCTTCGGGAACCTCCACATCATTGGCTAACGCCAGCGCAAACCTTGGAAACAACACACATTCCGCTAGTGTTGGCTGAGTCCCGGCCAGGAACGGCTCCCTGTCAAGTGCCGCTTCCAGGGCCGGCAGCCCGTCCATGAATCCGCGAACACCCTCACGAATTCTGCTCTGGTTCCACTCGTGCTCGGATTTATCGCGCTTCTCGAACACCACTTCCCGGATACTGCGGCCCAGAACATTATCGCCATATACCATCCAGCTTCGCGCCTCCGCCCGCTGGTGGGGAGAACCAGGTAGCAGCGCCGGGCCCGTTTCTGCCAGATACTCCAGCATGGGACCGGAGTCCGTCAGCACTAGATCGTCGTCTATCAGCACCGGCACAGTGCGATTGGGCGACAGAACCTGCCATAGGGCAAGCACCTCCGGATCCGACCGATCCAGGCTGTCTTCAGGTCTTCCCTGCAGCGCAAGGGCAATTCGGACCCGCCAGCAAAATGGGCATTCGGGCTTGTCGATCAGCTTTAACCTGCTCATCAGCGGGCTGCTCCCAGTTCCTGCAGGTGCTCCGCCACGAAGTCCAGTCGGTCCTGACCCCAGAGAATCTGATCACCGATGACAAATGTGGGAACCCCCAGAGCGCCCTTCTCCTGAGCTTCCTGCCAGTTCTGGTCGAGCTGGGCATGGGTTTCAGGATCGTCAATTGCGCTAGCAAAGGCTTCTCCGTCCAGCCCGACGCTTTCGGCAACCGACAGCAGCACATCGGTATCACCTATGTCCCGGCCCTCTGACCACTCCGCTTGCATCATCGTTACCAGGTAGGGCCTGAGCAGATTCTCCTTTTCTGCCAACAAGGAGCCTGCACCCGCGCGGGTCGGGTCCGTGGTTTTTGGCGGCGGCGTCAGGGGCATACCGAGCCGGCGCGCCCAGCGCGACACATCCTGCCGGGCGATAGGCATTTTAACCTTTGCGCGATCCGGATCGGAACGACCATGCCAACCTCCCAGTGGCCGCCAGATAATATTGACGCAATACTGGTCGAACACATCAAACATGCAACGGCTGGCCAAGTAGCAATATGGACTACGAAAGTTGAAGTACAGATACAGATCAACGGCCTTACTCATAGGTTTTTTGCTCCGGCGGCAATATTTTGAAGGCTTAGATGAACCTCCCGGACACGGTTCCCAGCCCCTGGTACCGTACCGTGATGTTGTCCCCGGGCTCGACAGTGATGGCGGCGGTGATGCCGCCGGTCATGATGAAGGTGCCTGCGGGAATGTGTTCGCCCCGCTCTGCCAGCAGGTTCGCCAGCATGGCCACGCTGGAGGCGGGATGGCCCAACACGGCAGCACCGGCGCCCACATCGACCACTTCGCCGTTCTTCTCGACCACCACTCCCAGGGTTTTCAGGTCCACATCCGCAACGTCGGCCATCTGGCCACCGGTGATAAAGCGGGTCGACGAAGCGTTATCGGCAACCACGCTCACCAGATCAAACTTGAAGTTCTCATAACGAGAATCGATGACTTCGACAGCCGGTATGACAAAGTCGGTCGCTGCCAGGACCTGGCCGATGTGGCAGCCCGGCCCTTTGAGGGGCGCCTTGGTGACAAAGGCAATCTCGGCTTCTATTTTGGGGTGAATCAACTCCTTGGTGTTGACCACGCCGCCATCGGGCACACTAAAGTAATCCGCCAGGAAGCCGTAGATGGGGGTCTCAACCCCCATCTGGGCCATCTTGGCCCAAGAGGTCAGGCCCATTTTCATGCCCACGATCTTGTGGCCCCGCTCTTCCTTGCGGCGGCGAATTTCCCACTGCACGTCGTAGGCGTCCTCGAAGGTCATGTCCGGGTAATCGTTGGTGACCTTGGTGATGTCGTGGGCCTGCAGTTCGGCGTTCTCCACGTGTTCGGCCAGGGCCAGCATCTGTTCACGGCTCAGTGTTTTGCTCATGCGTTCTGCCCCTTTTTTTGCGCGGCCAGCAGATCCAGCGCCACATCCACGATCATGTCTTCCTGGCCACCCACCATGCGGCGTTTGCCCAGTTCCACCAGAATGTCCACGGTCTTCAGGCCGTACTTCTGCGCCGCCACTTCCGAGTGGCGCAAAAAGCTGGAGTAGACACCCGCATAGCCCAGGGCCAGGGTTTCACGGTCCACTCGAACCGGGCGGTCCTGCAGGGGTCGAACGATATCGTCTGCGGCGTCCATCAGGGCGTACACGTCGGTGCCGTGTTCCCATCCCATCTTGTCGAAGGCGGCGATGCACACTTCCAGCGGCGCGTTGCCAGCACCGGCGCCCATGCCGGCCAGGGAGGCATCAATCCGGTCACAGCCTTCTTCTACAGCGACAATGGAGTTGGCCACACCCAATGCCAGGTTGTGGTGAGCGTGCATGCCGGTTTCGGTTTCCGGCTTGAGCACGTCTTTCAGCGCCCGGAAGCGGTCGCGGATGTCGTTCATGTTCATGGCGCCGCCGGAGTCAACGACGTACAGACAGGTAGCGCCGTAGTCCTCCATCAGCTTGGCCTGCTCCGCCAGACCCTGCGGGGTCTGCATATGGCTCATCATCAAAAAGCCCACGGTGTCCATGCCCAGTTTGCGGGCGTGTTCGATGTGCTGCCTGGACACGTCCGCTTCGGTGCAGTGGGTAGCCACCCGCACGATTCTCGCGCCGGCGCTGTAGGCGTTGTCCAGGTCGTGGACGGTACCGATACCCGGCAACAGCAGGGTGGCGATCTTGGCGTGTTCAATCACCTCAGAGACTGCTTCGATCCACTCCAGGTCGGTGTGGGCGCCGAAGCCGTAGTTGAAACTGGAGCCCTGCAGGCCGTCGCCGTGGGCCACTTCGATGGAGTCCACCTTGGCCTTGTCCAGGGCCCGTGCGATGTCCTGCACGTTCTTGATGGAGTACTGGTGGCGGATGGCGTGGCTGCCGTCGCGCAGGGTCACGTCGGAGATGTAGAGCTTCTTGCCGGGGTTATAAGTCATGGTTCAGTCTCCTCAGTTGACCAGCGATTCGGCGATGCGCTCGGCGGTACCCAGCGCGGCAGAGGTCATGATGTCCAGGTTGCCGGCGTAGGCCGGCAGGTAATGGGCGGCGCCCTCCACTTCCAGGAAGATGGAGGTCTTCAGGCCGCTGAAGCGGCCCAGGCCCGGGACGTTCATGGGCTGGTCGTCGGGAATATCGTCGAACTGTACTTTCTGCTTCAGACGGTAGCCCGGCACGTAGGTATTCACCGCTTTGACCATTTCCTCAACGGAGGCTTCCACTTCGGCTTTGTCGGCAGCCTCAGACAGTACGTAAACCGTGTCACGCATCAACAGCGGCGGCTCCGCCGGATTGAGGATGATGATGGCCTTGCCCTTCTGGGCACCGCCCACCACCTCGATGGCCCTGGAGGTGGTCTCCGTGAATTCGTCAATGTTGGCGCGGGTGCCAGGGCCCGCAGACTTTGACGAAATCGAGGCCACGATCTCGGCGTAGTGGGCCTTGGCGACACGGGAGACCGCCGCCACCATGGGAATGGTGGCCTGGCCACCGCAGGTGACCATGTTGACATTGCCCTCCCCCAGGTGTTCCTCCAAGTTGACCACCGGAACGCAGTAGGGGCCGATGGCCGCCGGGGTCAAGTCCACCACGCGGATGTCGGGTTTGTGTTGCCGAAGCAGCTTGTCATTGTGAACGTGTGCACCGGCCGAGGTGGCATCAAACACGATACCGATGTCGGCGAATTCCGGCATTTTCACCAGGCCTTCGACGCCTTCGGCGGTGGTGGCCACGCCCATGCGTTTGGCACGGGCCAGGCCGTCGGACTCCGGGTCAATGCCGACCATCACACCCATCTCGAGGTGCTGGCCGTTGCGCAGGATCTTGATCATCAGGTCGGTGCCGATGTTGCCCGAACCGATGATCGCAGCTTTGATTTTGTTGCTCATGATGTTGTCCTCTTCAATCCGGGTCAGGCGAAGCGCACGGAAGCACTGCCGATACCACCGATGTCCACGCGCATGTAATCACCGGCCTTGACCGGCTCAAGCGGTACCAGGGAACCGGACAGGATGACCTCACCGGCTTTCAGGGTGATGCCGAACTCGCCCAGGGTGTTAGCCAGCCAGGTCACGCAGTTCACCGGGGAACCCAATGCGGCAGCACCGGCACCGGCACTCAGCACGCTGCCGTTCTTTTCCACCACCATGCCGCAGGTCACCAGGTCCACCTTGCGGGGAGAAACCGCCTGATCGCCCAACACAAACAGACCACAGGAGGCGTTATCCGCCACGGTGTCCTGGATGGCGATCTTCCAGTCCTGGATGCGGGAATCGACAATCTCGAAACAGGGCATCACACACTCTGTGGCTGCGAGCACATCGGCATTGGTAATCCCGGGGCCGCTCAGATCTTTCTTCAGGATGAAGGCAATTTCGCCCTCGGCGCGGGGTGCGATCAGCCGGTCGCTGATGGGCACGACTTCGCCACTGTTGAACACCATGTCGTCGGTCAGATAGCCGAAATCCGGCTGGTGAACATTGAGCATGTTCTGAACCGCCTTGCTGGTCACGCCGATCTTCTTGCCGATAATCGAAGCTCCATCCGCCAGGCGGCGTTCAAGCATGCGCAGGGAAATGTGGTAGGCATCGTCAATGGTGATGTCTTCGCCACGGCCGGTCAGCGGTGCAACTGCTTCCCGGCTCAGCATGGCCTGGTAAAGCTCGTCACCCAGCGCCTGTATACGTTTCTGTTCCATTATTCTGCTCCTGAAGCCTCTTGATCGGCCTCGGTCAGGAAATCGTTCACCAGCCGGGCAAACCGGTTGGCATGTTCAATCTGGGTCCAGTGGCCGCAACGGCCAAACACATGCAACTGGGCTCGGTCGATCAGTTCCGCCAGTTTCAGTGAGGCAGCAAGCGGTATCACCTCATCCTCGCGGCCATGAAGAACCAGGGTTTCGTGGGGCAGCGCCCGGATGTGCTTCTCCTCGCTGGCCAGGTTGTCGACCCAACGCTGACGCGGTGCCGGGAACATGGCGGCAAAGGATTCCTGGAAACCGGGGCGGATGCTGGCCTGATAGCGCATCTCCGCCAGTTCGTCGGTGAGCAGGCCTTTGTTAAAGGCAAACACATCCATCAGGCGGCGCATGTTTTCAAGGGAAGGCTGATAGCCCCAAACATCATCCAGGCCCTCAGTGATTGGAAAGCTGACACCGACAGAGCCCATCAGCACCAGGCGACGAACCCTCTCCGGGTACTCGATCGCTAGTGCCAGGGCCAGGCCGCCACCGAAGGAGTTGCCGACCAAATCCACCTGTTGCAGATCCAGTGCATCCATAACGCCGATGGCATGGGAGACCCAGCGTTCCCGGCTGTAGGTGTTGTCTTCCGGACGCTGGGTATATCCGAAGCCGAGCATATCCGGGGCCACCACACGGCGGTTCTTCGCCAGTTCCGGAATCACCAGGCGCCAGTTGGCCCAGGCGGTCACGCCGGGGCCGGAGCCGTGGATCATCATTACCGGAACACTGCCCTTGCCATGGTCATGGACATTGGTGCGGTAGCTGGCGGCGGTTATATCACGCCCGATTTCCGGGCTGTTTTCAGGTGCAGTCATGGTCAACTCACAATTTCACACAGATGTTTTTCATCTCGGTGTAGAACTCCAGGGAGTGCACACCACCCTCGCGGCCTATGCCGGACTGTTTGCTGCCGCCGAAGGGTGTGCGCAGATCCCGCAGGAACCAGCTGTTGACCCAGATGATGCCGGCTTCGATCTGGCCTGCGACTCGGTGAGCGCGGGTAATGTTCTCGCTCCAGATTGCTGATGCCAGTCCGTAAGGAAGGCTGTTGGCCAGTTCGATAGCTTCCTCTTCGGTGTCGAACGGGCACAGGTGGACACAGGGGCCGAAGATTTCATCGGCAATCACCGTCGAACTTTCCGGCAAACCGGTCCAGATGGTGGGCTGAACCCAGGCACCACCGACCAGCTCCTCCGGCATATCGGGAACGCCACCACCGGTCACTACCGTGGCACCGTCATCAACGGCTTTCTGGTAATAGGACAGAACCTTTTCCCGGTGTTTGAGGCTGACCAGTGGCCCCATATCCGCCTCGGCATCATCCGGCGGACCAATCTTCATGCCTTCTGCGGCTTCTTTCAGTCGGCCAACGAACTCGTCGAAGATGGAACGCTCGACGTAAACCCGCTCGGTGCCCAGGCAAACCTGGCCACAGTTGGCGAAGGCTGAGCGCATGGTTCCCTCGATGGCCTTGTCCATATCGCAGTCGGCGAACACCAGGCCGGCGTTCTTGCCACCCAGCTCCAGGGAGATATCCCGGATGCCCTTGGCGGCAGCCTTCATGATGACTTCGCCGGTGCCGGTCTCGCCGGTAAAGGTGAAACCATCCACCAACGGATGCTCGGTGAGGAAAGCCCCGGCGGAATCCCCACCGAAGCCGTGAACCACGTTGAACACCCCGTCCGGTACGCCAGAGTCTTTCATCACTTCGCCCAGCAGGGCGGTGGTGGTGGGGGTTTCCTCGGAGGGCTTGACCACCACGGTGTTGCCACAGGCCAGAGCAGGCCCGACTTTCCAAGTCATCAGCAGCAATGGCAGGTTCCAGGGGCTGATCACCCCGATCACGCCCTTGGGGCGGCGTACGGCGTAGTTCAGCGCGCCGGTGCCGTCCGGCGTGGGCATTTCGAAGGATTCCGTGGGCACGTTCTTGATCATGTCCGCGAACACTTTGAAGTTGGCCGCGCCCCGGGGAATATCGATGTGGCTGGCCAGTGATTTGGGCTTGCCGGTGTCCAGGCACTCCGCTTCCAGAAATTCGTCGAAGCGATCGTTGATGCCATCGGCTACCTTGTGCAGGATGCTCGTGCGTTGTTCCAGAGTCATCTTGCCCCAGGGGCCGCTCAGAGCGGCTTTTGCGGCCCTGACGGCGGCGTCTACCTCGTCCCGCCCGGCTTCGTGAACCTTGCTGATCAGCTTGCCGTTGGCGGGGTTGACGTTGTCGAACATCTGTCCGCTAGCAGAGCCAACATATTGCCCATTGATGTAGTGTTTAATGTCTTTCATTGCAGCCTTTCCTGTTCTAATAAGGTCCTGTCTAACAAAAATGGATCACGTCAGAACCGTCAGGAACCGTTCATTCAGTACCCGGTCGTGGTAGAAAATGGCCTTGCCCAACTGCTCGGCCTGCCAGGTCACAGGTTTGTGATCCGGGTAGGTGTAGTCACCACCACAGAACACCTCGTTCCGATTTCCAGAGGGATCGAAAAAGTAGATGGTCTTGCCGTGGGTCAGGCCATGACGGGTCGGCCCGATATCGATGGAGGTGTCGGTCATGGAGATCAGGTCTGCCGCGCGGAGCACGTCTTCCCAGGTCTCCAGAAAGAATGAGGCGTGGTGAAACTTGCCTTTTTCTTCATGGTGAATAAACGCAATGTCGTGTTCCTTCATGGACACGGCCAGGAACTGGGCAATGCGGGTTCCGTCACCGTCCAGAACCTGCTCCGCCAGATGGAAACCAAGCACGTTCACGAAGATGTCGTACACGGCCACCAGTTCAGGGCCGTAGAAAAGGCAATGGTCAAAACGCACGGCTTTCATGCCTTTCAGACCACGCGGCCAGGCTTCGGGATTGACGTTATTGATGCCCCATTTGCCGGTATACAACTTGTCCGCATACAGCTCGAACACATGGCCGGAAGGAACGGTGAACCGCACACGGCGACCGCAATCTTTCAGCCCGCCTTCGGCAACCTGTTCGACCTCAACGCCGAAGTCCACCAGATCTTTTTCCAACTGGACCAGAGCAGCCTCATCAACAACCTTGAAGCCCATGAAATCGCAACCTGGCTCGTCCGCCTCGCGCAGCACCACCGAAAATTTATCCACTTCGGACCAGGCTTTCAGATACACGCGGCCCTGGTCGTCACGGTCGGTTTCAATCAGACCCATCAGGTCTGTGTAATGATTGACGGCTTCCTCCAGATCGAGCACTCGGATCTGAACGTGGCCGGGGCGCATCACACCTTTTTTCATGACAGTTACCTCAACGGTTTATTGTTTGCTTGTTCGCAAAGTCCGCCGCCGGTTGCGGCGGACACTCAATGATCAGATCCGTCAGAGGGTAGATCCGGCAGGCCAGAACTTCCCCTTTTTCAACGGCTTCAGGCGGGGCGTGCCGCTTGCTCATCTTTCCGCACTCGAAGTCACCCTCAACCACCCGGATCTTGCAGAAGCCGCAGCCACCGCCTCGGCAGCCTACAGGTACACACTTCACACCCAGTTGATCCATGGCCTTGAGTACACTCTGGCCTGATTTACAGCGAAACCTCTGTCCGCTGTACTGTTCAGTAATTTGATAGCCCCGATCCATACGCATCCCCTTCATACCCTCTTAACTAAACGGAGCATCTTAAAAATTTTCACTACTCTTCGAATCAATACTCTCCGTTTATAAGATAATCAATCTTTTCATTTCTCAACCTATTGCTGACTTATTTGTCAAGCTTTAATACTTTAGTTTTAAATGGTACCGGGTTTACAAAAATGAGTTAAAGAAGCCTCATGCGCAAGTCATCGCAAGAGGCTCTCGATTAATTGTCAATCGTTCTATTTTTAACTAGAATTGAAAACGAAGACTAGCCATCAACCGATTCCCATCTTCGGATACGCCACTATTTTGCTCAACCTCAATCCACTGATACTCAACACCGACCGTCACACGGGATGTAGGATCCCAAATCAAGTTTACCCAAGCATAATCAATCGTCTCAATGTCGCCTGAGTAGCGAGCATTGTCTGGAAGATCTTGCTCCATCAGAGTATACCCAACTGAAGAGAACCATTTTGGTGTCCAGTAATGATTCACAAAGGCCCCATAAACGAGCAGGTCAACAGTCTTCAAGTCTCCGTCATCATCTACATAAACGTCCGGCATACTTTTTCTAGCCTCATTAGCCGGTTCACCGTAAAGATCTCCTATTCCCGATCCGTAGGAGGCAGTACCTTTCAACCAGGTAGATTGACCAAGCGGTAAGCTGACATGTGTTTGGACGCCTGCACCGACTGTCTCATCATCCACTGGTGCGTTATTTCCATTCGTAGAAAGGTGGCGCAATATCCCGCTGACTGCAAAGTTACGACTAAATTCATATCGCGCTGTAAGATCCGGTAAACCCTTTTCACCTTCTGCGAGGACCCCATCACCCCTAGCTATCACAGTACTTGGATCCTCCAACGCTACTGCAAAAAGGTGTTGATCGAACTTAGTGGTATATCGAATTTGACCTTGACGTGTAAAAGCAAAACCACTGGGGTCACCCAGTCGGAGTGTACGAGTCGCCGCAACGAAACTCATATAGTTGGTCCATGTTTGGCCGGCCAGGATATTATTCCATTCTCCATACGCATGACGCAGATTGAAACCGCCAGTTGGCACAAAGTGACCTTCAACATAAGTTTTAACTGAACCAGCATCCGTTTTCGTGTTCGTCCGGAAATTTAAGCGCGATTCATTGGCCGTAAATGTAGCACGACCATCGGTTTTATTGGCAGGATTCTGAAGATTGAAAGGGTCGGTAACAACACCTAGATCATGATCAAAATCATACAACGCGTCAAATTTAACATAACCGCCAAACGCGATATCTGTTTCTGTTCCGGGGATATTGAATGTAGATCGATGGTTCCACGGCGGACCAACACGGCTCGGCTCACCCGTGACAACCGGCTTCCCGCTTTCAACCACATCAAAAGCGAAAACAGAGTGTGAAAAAACAATCACTCCAACAACAATCAAGTTTTTATTTAAAGTTTTTATCATTTTAAACCCTCACTTATATCGATTTTATTTTTGTTGCACGGCTTCTCTTACTTTCAAATAACCCCCGAATTATCATTGATAAAACGGCGAATTAAAAAAGTAATCGAACTGGATAAACTTTTGCATTGCAACTAACGGCGCCCTATCCCTATAGAGGTACATCCTCGACCGCCGTCACCCCCCCCGAAATGTCGGGTCAGTCCCTCGGTGTACAATACCGCCCTGCTCATGCTCATAAATCAGCTCCTTTTTCGCCTTTGGTGGGCGGCGGTTCATCCCCCTTTTCGTCCCGAAGTTCGAAGCGACGTGCAAGGTCCAGCATCAGGCCGCCGATGCCTCTGGGAAGCAGCAGCACCAGAGAGATAACCGTGACCCCCATTAACAGATCCCAGTGCGTGGTAAGCGTGGAGTACCAGTAGTGCAGGCTTTCGAAGACAAAAGCCCCGAGAATTGCCCCAAACAAGGTGCCCATTCCCCCCATAATCACCATGATCAATGCGTGCGCCGAGAGCATCCAACTCACATCCGCCGGGTTCACAAAGCCGTATTGTGTTGCGTTCAGATACCCCGCGTAGCCAGAGATCGTGCCGGCGATAACGAAAGCAACCAGCTTGTAGAGCGCAGGGTTGTAGCCTAATGCGCGCACTCGCACCTCGTTCTCCTTAATGCCAGATAAAACGTGTCCGAAGGGCGCACGCAGCAAGGTGCTCAGTAGCAAATACACCGCCACCATGGAACCCAGCACAACGTAGAATAAGCTTTGTCGATCCCCTAGATTCACAAGCTGAATGCCTCCTATCGCAAGCTCCGGCTTGAACATCATGAACACACCGTCTGAGCCTCCAGCAAAGGGAGCGTCATGAAATAGATAAAACAGCATCTGGGAGAACGCGATGGTCGCCATGATAAAGAAGATTCCACTGGTGCGGATGATCAACAGCCCTATCACAAGGGCAGTCAGGGCCGAGATCCCTAGTGCCAGTGGCAGCGAGCTCCAGACGCTCGCTGGCAAATACTCGGGGGAAGCCAGAGCCAGGGTGTAAGCGGCAATGCCGAAAAAGGCAGCCTGCACCAGGCTGACCATGCCAACCACACCTACCAGCAGATCCAGGCTTAGCGCCATGATCGATAGAATCATGATGGTGGTGAGCTTTTGCAGGAAAAAATCGTATTTCTCACCCACCAGCACCTCTCCATAGATCGGGTAACATGCCAACACCACAGTGAGTACCATCAGTAAAATCTGTATTGAACGGGGTAAGCAACGCATTACTTATTAGCTCCTATGCAAACAGACCGCGGGGCTTGAACAGCAACACCAGTGCCATGAGCGCGTAGACCACTGCGCCGGCAAAATCCGGCACCAGCACCATGCCCCAGGTCTGGAACAACCCCACCAGCAGCGCCCCTAGAAATGCCCCTTTGACAGAGCCTATGCCACCAATCACCACGACCACAAAGCAGAGAATAAGCACCTCATTTCCCATACCTGGATATACTGAGGACACGGGTGCGGCAATCACTCCGGCGAATGCCGTCATCAGAGCCCCCACCGAAAAAACCACCGTGTACGTCTTAGAAATATTAACCCCCAGCGCCTGCACCATCTCTCGATTATTGGCCCCGCCACGGATTATCATACCCAGCCGAGTTTTCTGCAGAACCAAATACATGGCCAACGCAATAAATATACAGACGCCGGACACGAACAACCGGTATACCGGGTACTGCAAGTTATCGGTGATTTGGATCGAACCCGAGAGCAGCTCAGGCATGGGCACGCCATGAGAGTCGTTGCCCCAAATGATACTCTGCAAGGCATCGAATACGAGGATTAGACCGAAGGTAAGCAGCACCTGGTCGAGATGATCCCGTGAATAAAGGCGGCGAATGAGAAAACGCTCCAACACCACCCCAAGCAGTAGCGCTATGGGAATGGAAGCGAGTGCTGCCAGCCAAAAATTACCCAACTGTGCGCTTAGCCAAAAAGCTAAATACGCCCCGATCATGTACAATGCGCCATGGGCCAGATTGATAATGTGCATGATCCCGAAGATCAGCGTTAGGCCGCTAGCAATCAAAAACAGGAGCAAGCCCGCTTGCACACCGTTGAGTGTCTGGATAAGGAAAGTATTCCCGTCCATTTAAATTCTCCCGAACATTACCCTTGGAATGGAGGCCGTGTTACTTACATACACACCTCCCCCACCGCACTACATTTACTGTGCCATAGCACAGCCGGTGGCTGGGTCTTCCAGAGCTTCGGCCGCCACACCGATAACCACGTTTTGACCATTCTGCACTTCTTGCAGGTACATGTTTTGGATCGGGTTGTGGGCTTTAGAGAATTTCCATGGACCACGGGGGCTATCATCAAAGGTCACCTTACCCATGGCTTCGACCAATGCCTCCTGATCGGTGGTATTGCCGTCGACCTCGGCCATTGCTTTTACCAACAATTGGCCTGCGTCATAGCCCTGCACTGAGTAGATACTGGCTTCCTCGTTGAAGCGCTCTTTGTAGGCTTGAATGAAGGCGCGGTTGTACTCATTGTCCAAAGCTGGGTTCCAGTGGAGAGTAGTACGAACCCCGTTGGCGATATCACCCAGGCCCGCGATCGAGTCCGTAAGGAAACCGGTGCTGAGCAGCTGTACATTCTCATTCAAGCCTGCTGCGGCATAGTCCTTGAGGAACTTCACTGCGCCACCGCCGCCGAAAAAAGCGTACACGGCATCTGGGTCAATGGAGGCGATATCGGTCAGGGGTACTTGGAAATCCACGCTAGGGAAAGGTATTAGGATACGCTTGACGACTTTACCGCCGAGCCGCTCAAATTCTTCCTCGAAGCCACCCAGATGCTCTTCGCCGGCAGCATAGCGCCAGGAGATGGTAACCACCTCGCGAACACCCGACTCATAGGCTGGCCTAGCCATACTAAAATCGGGCTGCCAATTAGAGAAGGAGGTACGAAAGATGTTGGGCGCGCAAAGCTGGCGAGTCGCCACGTTCAGTCCAGCGTTGGGAATCACCAAGATGGTGCCCTCCTGCCTGGCGACCTTAAGTGCGCCCATGGCTACCCCCGAATGCACGGGCCCCAGCACGAAGTCTACGTTCTCGCCAGAGATGAGCTTCTGCATATTGCTCACCGCATTACTCGGATTAGCACCACTTGGCACTGTCACAATCTCAATGTCACGGCCACCGAGCTTATTTCCCGCCTGCTCGAAGGCCAGGCGGATACCGTTATCTATCCCCTGCCCCAAATGACCAAAAGTACCGGAGTAAGGCAGGAAAAAGCCTACCTTCACCGGATCCTCATTGGCCTGAACGTTACCCCCCATGCCCAGTGTCAGCACGACACCAGCCACCAAACTGCTGGCTTTGCGAATCAATTTCTTCTTGAACATTACGTTCTCCCTATCCTCAATAGTTGTTGTTGTTAGTCCGGCTAGCGACAAACTCGCGTTGTTTAGATCTGAACGAGTAGCTCCTCACCTTGGTGCTTCACCGGATAGCTAGCTACTGCCTCGGTGATCGGTGCACTGCCGGGGCAGCCGTTGCGGACATCAATCAGACCTTGATGCAACGGGCATTCAATCATATAGCCCTCAAGGAAACCTTCAGACAAGCTAGCCTTGCCATGACTACAAGCATCGTCGGTGGCGTAGTACTCACCTTCCACACTGTATAAAGCAATACGGCGGCCTGCGGCCACCACGCATATCACCTCTTCGTCACCAAAATCCGAGACACTCGCTACTACATGCCATTCACTCATATGCTCCCCGGAATCTGCTCAAACCCATTGATCCGCTTTACCATTAACTTTGTCTGTAGTTATATATTAGTAAAGCGATTACGTTATGTGTAATATAGACCATAAACCACCTTAGGGAGATGCGCAATGACCAAAAACGAAAATTACATCATCGTCGGCGGTGGCCAAGCAGGTGGCCAAGCCGCCATCTCCTTGCGCGCCAGCGGCTTCCAAGGCCGCATTATTATGATCGGTGAAGAGAGATTGATCCCTTACGAGCGACCGCCGCTGTCTAAGACCTGCAGCCCCGGACATGCGTAACCAGTCATTCCACGACGCAGTTGATTTTCTTATTTCACATCACGGAGAGGTCTAAGCAGACCCGGCGAGACCTTATACTGCGTACTGCAATCATCACCCAGCACGATCACGCTCTTGCGGTTAATTTTGGTGACGATTGACCTTCCCGTCCCTCGAACGTTACCTTCAGTCCCACTCGCAGCTGACTCAGGGCTTGCACGGCTTCTTGTTCGTAAGCCAATAAATCCGCACCTGTTTCCAGCCGCCAGAGTTAGCCACACTGATTCCCTGTCTCTTATACACATCTGACGCTGCCGACG
>CAJXOQ010000043.1 GCA_913057975.1 uncultured Marinobacter sp. | reverse complement strand
TCTACACCTCTCTATTCGTCGGCAGCGTCAGATGTGTATAAGAGACAGGGGCTGGCAGCACCAAACCCGGAGGCGCAATCCAAACGGACCGGGCCCTCGGTGGCAGGCTTCTGGAGGCAAACCTCACCGTCCCCTGCAGGATACGTGAGCTGTTCCAGTGAGTACACGGCTTCAATCCCGAAACGCCGTTTGGGATTGCGTGAGAAACCGTATTCCCGCCGCAGGGTATTACGAACCTTGGCCAACAATGGATCCTGTGTGGTTTTACTCAGGTCACTGACGCGGATCTGGGTCGGGTCCATCTGACCGCCAGCGCCGCCAGCACATACCAAAGGGATCTTGCGACGCTGGCAGTGAGCAATCAGTGCGGCCTTGGCTTTAACACTGTCGATGGCATCGACCACCCCTGACATATCCGGGGTAATCAGTTCATCGACGTTTTTCGTGTTCAGGAACCCGAAATGGACCCGAATATCACCCAGCGGGTTGATCGATCGCAAACGGTCTGCCATGGCGTCCGTCTTGGTGCGCCCATACTGCCCGGTAAGTGCGTGGAGCTGGCGATTGGTATTGGACACGCAGATATCGTCCATGTCGATCAGCGTCAAGGTGCCGACTCCGGAGCGGGCAAGGGCTTCTGCCGCCCAGGAGCCCACGCCACCCAGTCCGACGATGGCAATGTGAGCGTGACGGAAGTGCTCCAGGGCTCGGCGGCCATAGAGTCGTTCGATACCGCCGAAGCGGAAGTGGAAATCGTCACCCGTCATGCTGCATCTCCGGAGAAAAGCCACGATTGTAACCCAGCCCTGCGGGCTGTCTCTAATCAGTCGTCGGGTATCGTATTCGCGGGGTGAAATAAGCAGGCGTAAACAAGGCCACGCAAGAGCGTGGCCTGTAAGCAAGTGCCCAACCCGACGGGGGCGGACGAGTTCGAACCCGCCTCAGCGTATAAAGGGGTTCAATAAACGGGTGAACGTGCCGGTTAGTTTAACCGGTGCGCTGAGTACCGACAGGGTAATGCAGTCCTCACAACCAACCGCTACGGGTTTATGCTCGTCTTCCTGGTTGAGTACCACGAAGTCCCACTGGTTGAACACACCTTTCTGGTCCGCGAACGCACCCTGTAGCACGATAGTGGTTTCGTTCCCTCTGTGGGTATGCGCAGGAGCCTTTCCACCGGCTGCCAACTTCTGAAGCACCACCTGCTCGTTCTGGCCGGGAAACCGTTCGCTGATGTCCAGAACACTGACATCGCCGAGCTGACGTTTCCAGGGCAGCGCGTCGAGATCGTCGCCCAACAACTTTTGAAGTGGGCTCATGCGCTTGGCTTGTGTACTGATGTAGGTCTCCGTCATGTCAGGCTCGCTGTCTATGCGTGACAGGATAGCGTCAAACATGTCCGATGAAACGCCGACCTGGGGCTGATTTTCCATCATCACGGCCCCCAGGCTGTCGAGCGTATCCACACGGCTACGACAATGGGGGCACTGGTCCAGATGGAGACGAATGCACAGTGCGTGGGGCTCGCTGAGGTTGCCCGCACTGAATTCCATCAGGGTAAGTGTGTCTGGATGGTGCCGTGTCATACGTTCTGGTCCTGCAAGATCACTTTCAGTTTGTTCAGTGCCAGGCGTACCCGGCTTTTTACGGTCCCCAACGGTATATTGAGCTCGTCCGCCACCATCTGGTGTGACTTGCTTTCCATGTAGACTTTGGCGATTACCGTAATCTGTTCTTCCGGGAGGTGACTGAGGGACTCTCGCACGCGACGTTCTGACATCAGGCGGTGCAGCGACGTAACCGGTTCGTCTTCGTTTTCGCCGGGAATCTGCCACAGATCTTCCGTTTCAACGGGCATTTCCGCACTCGTGCGCTTCATCTTGCGCAGCATGTCAATGCGTTGATTACGGGCGATGGTGAAAATCCAGGTCGACGCGGCTGCCTTCCGCCAATCGTATAAACAGGAGCGGCGCCAAATCGATACAAAAACCTCTTGCACCAGCTCCTCGGCATGACTCGCCATGCCATTTGCCATAGCGTAGTACTTGATCTGAGGGCCAAAGTGCTCGAACAAGGCATGATAGGCCTGCCGATCCTGGTTCTTTCCCACTTTCTCCAGTAGCTGGCTCCAAGGGTCCTTGCGGCCCTCGGCCCGTGCTGGTTTCTGATCCAGTGTGGACACCGGACGCTCCTTGACAGTCGCATGATTTGGCATTGTTGTGTTCATCATTCTATGCACTCGCCCCGGGTTTGTCAGTCACGACATATACGGGGGCGATAGACAGACGGATCTCTCGGGCGCGCAATCAGCGCCTGATCCGGGTTACTCTTCCAGGTAGGTATAGCCGCCCAGGCCATTCTCCAGTTCTTCCAGCAGGCTCGTCTGTATGTCTTCCGGCAATCCGCTGGCGGCAAATTTCTGCTGATAGGCACGAAGCAGCGCACTGGGTTCGAAGTTCACATACTGCAGCACCTTCGCGACGGTATCGCCATGGATTGGCTCACTCACGGTATGGCCGCCGCCGGGATTGCGTCGCACATCCACCGAATGAGTGTCGCCGAACAGGTTGTGCATATCACCGAGGATTTCCTGATAGGCACCGGTCATGAAAAAGCCCATCAGCATGGGTTGTTCCGGCGCCTCTTCAGGCAGTGGGAAGGTGGTTTCGATGCCCTGGCCGTCCACGTACCGGTCAATTCGTCCGTCGGAGTCACAGGTAATGTCCTGGATGATCGCACGACGGGTGAGGGGGCGATTCAGTCCGTTCACAGGCATGATCGGGAAAATCTGATCAATGCCCCACACGTCCGGCAGCGACTGGAACAGCGAAAAATTCACGAAAAGCTTCTCCGCCAGTTTTTCATTGAGTTCGTCGATGATCTCGCGGTGCGCACGATTGGCGGAATTCAGCTGTTTTCTCAAAGCCTGGCAGCAGGTGGTGTAGAGCGTTTCCGCTCGCGCGCGGTTCGCCAGTGATAACAGGCCGTGGGCGAACTGGGTGTGGACATCCGCCATGGCGTGGAGCACGTCGTGGTAGATCTCAGCCAGGGAACGGCGCGACGCCTCATCCTGAAGGCTTTCCAGGTCGCGCCACAGATCTTGCAGCGGTGCCGGGGCATCACTGGCCGGTTGTTCGGGCGGGCGCTTGTCGGGTATCTCCCGGTCAATCACATTGGTCACAAGTACCGAGTGGTGAGCCGTCAGCGCACGGCCGGATTCGCTGATCAGGGTGGGGTGGGGAATACCCGCCCGATCGCACTCCGATTGCAGGATATGAATCACGTTGTAAGCGTATTCGTGCACGCTGTAATTCATCGAACAACTGCTGCGTGAGCGGGTGCCCTCGTAGTCCACGCCGAGCCCACCGCCAATATCGACAGTGCCTACCGGTGCCCCCATGTGGCGCAACTCACTGTAGAAACGGGCGCACTCGCGCAGCCCGGTCTGGATGTCACGGATGTTGGCAATCTGCGACCCCAGGTGAAAATGCAGCAACTGAAGGGATTCAAGGGCCCCGGCACGGCGCAGGGTTTCAACCACATCCAGCACCTGGCTTGCGGACAGGCCGAATTTCGACTTTTCACCGCCGGTATTCTGCCAGTTGCCTTTGCCGATGGTGGCCAGCCGTGCGCGCACGCCAATCAACGGTGTCACTCCCAGACGTCGGGCTTCCTCGAGAATGAGCGGCAACTCGGACTGTTTTTCCACCACAATGAACACCCGGTGCCCCAGCTTCTGCCCGATCAGCGCCAGCCGGATATATTCGCGGTCCTTGTAGCCATTGCAGACAATCACCGACTCCTGCTGGCGCGACAGTGCCAGAACCGCCATTAACTCCGGCTTACTGCCTGCTTCGAGGCCAATCTGGTTGTCACTGGCGGCCGGTTCGGCGCAGAGCAGCTCCTCAACCACCCGGCGCTGCTGGTTGACCTTGATCGGGTAGACCGCGGTGTAGCCTCCCTGGTAGCCGTGTTCGCGAGCGACCTTGTTAAACGCGCCACACAGCTTGTTGACCCGATCATGGAGAATATCGGTAAAGCGGATTAGCACCGGAAGCTGGACACCCTCACTGACCAGGGAGCGGGTAAGGTCGGGCAGGTTGATGTCCTCGCCGCTGTGCCCCCGGTCGGGTCTTATCAGTACCTCTCCACGGGCATTCACATCGATATAGCCATCGCTCCAGTGGGCGATGTTGTACACCTTGTGGGCGGCGCTGAGGGTTGGTTCACTCATGGGGCTTTCCTGTGCTGAGTCCACAGCCGGCAACGGGCCGGCCTATGGCGCTCATTGTATGGATTCCACCGCCCCGCTAAAAGAACAACACCAGAAAAACACGGCCCGAGGGTACTGATAGTCCTTTAGGTGTGCTGGTTACGCACCTACAATAGCCTCAATACGAACAGGCTCAACGCGCACATCCGGAGACACGACATGACTGCACTGAACGATGGCTGGTTTACCGAAGTATTCCAGGACCAGGGAACCGCCTTTTCCCTGCAGGTAAAGAAAAAGCTGCACGACGAACAAACCGAGTTCCAGAAACTGGAAATCTGGGAAACCGAAACCTTCGGCAACCTGATGGTGCTCGACGGCTGCGTAATGCTGACCACCAGAGACAACTTTCTCTATCATGAAATGATGACTCATCCGGCCCTGTTCACCCATAAAGACCCGAAGAAAGTGGTCATCGTTGGCGGTGGTGATTGTGGAACCCTGAAAGAAGTCCTCAAGCACCCCGGTGTGGAAGAAGCCTGGCAGGTGGAAATTGACGAACGTGTCACTCGCCTCTCGGAACAGTATTTCCCCGAACTTTGCGAATCCAACACAGATCCTCGCGCCAACTTCTTCTTTGGCGATGGTATCCAGTGGATACGTGATGCGGTGCCCGGAAGTCTCGACGTCATTATCATCGACAGCACCGATCCGGTCGGCCCCGCCGAAGGCCTGTTTGCCCTGGACTTCTATCGGGACTGCATGATCGCCCTGCGCGACGGTGGCATCATTGTCCAGCAAAGCGAATCGCCGCTGCTGCACACCAACACCATCATCAAAACCATTCACGACGACATGAAAAAGGCCGGCTTCAACCACGTCCGCACCCTGCCGTTCCCGCAACCGGTGTACCCCACCGGCTGGTGGAGTTGCACCATGGCGGGTAAGGAAAAGCCCGTGGTGTACTTCCGTGAGGAAGACGCGGACCAGCGGCCGTTCGTGACCCGCTATTACAACGCCGACATCCACCGTGGGGCATTGGCGATGCCGCAGTTCATGGTGGATGTATTGGAAGATGAGGTGATGTCGAGCGAGCGGTAAAGCGGTAAAAAAAGAGGGGCGCCCGCGGGCGCCCCTCTTTCGATCCAGTGTCAGCCGATATTACTTGCTGCTGACAAACTCCGGATAGGCTTCCATGCCACATTCGGACAGATCCACACCTTCGTACTCTTCCTCTTCGGTCACCCGAATACCCATGATCGCCTTGAGGGCGCCCCAGACAATCAGGCTGGTCACAAAGACCCAGACGAAGATGGTCAGCATACCAACCAACTGACCCATGAAGGTCGCGTCCGCGTCGGACAGCAGTACCGCGAAGATACCCCAGATACCAACTACACCGTGTACCGAGATGGCACCGACCGGGTCGTCAATACGCATCTTGTCGAGTGTCACGATTGAGAACACCACGATGATACCGCCGATGGCGCCGATAATGGTCGCCAGCAGAGGCGAAGGGTCGGCAGGTTCGGCGGTAATAGCAACCAGGCCAGCCAGGGCGCCGTTCAGGGCCATAGTCAGGTCAGCCTTGCCGAACATGATGCGGGCTACAATCAGAGCGCCGATCAGGCCGCCGGCAGCGGCCGCGTTGGTGTTCAGGAACACGTTGGCCACTTCGTTGGCAACTCCGATGCCGCCCAGTTTGAGGGTAGAACCACCGTTGAAGCCGAACCAGCCCATCCACAGGATGAAGGTACCCAGAGTCGCCAGCGGCAGGTTGGCACCCGGGAAGGCCTTGATCTGGCCATCCGCGCCGTACTTGCCTTTACGGGCGCCCAGCAGCAGAACACCGGCCAGAGCCGCAGCGGCACCCGCCATGTGTACGATGCCGGAACCAGCGTAGTCGCTGTAGCTCAGCTCATAGATACCGAACACGGCATCGCCGTTCCAGGTCCAGGAGCCCTGCATCGGGTAGATGAAACCACACATCACAACGGCGAAAGCAAGGAAGGCCCAGAGCTTCATGCGCTCAGCCACGGCACCTGAAACAATGGACATGGCGGTTGCAACGAAGACAACCTGGAAGAAGAAATCAGAAGCCCCGGCGTATTCGCCCATCTCACCAAAACCGGCCTCGTTGGAAGCGGCAAGGACTCCGGCAATCGCCGCGTCGTCCATTTGAGCGACCGTGGTAACGCCGCTGAGGAAGAGACCGCCACCGTACATGATGTCGTAGCCGCAGATGAGGTACATCGTGCAGGCAATGGCAAACAGGGAGACGTTCTTGGTCAGGATTTCAGTGGTGTTCTTGGCACGCACCAGGCCGGCTTCGAGCATTGAGAAGCCCGCGGCCATCCACATGACCAGGGCACCGCAAATAAGGAAGTAGAAGGTATCCAGCGCATACTGGAGTTCAAAAATATGATTGAGATTGCTTTCCATGTGAAGCCCTCCGCACGAGGCTTTTCAAGTTATAAATTTTTTGCGTTGGCTGTCTGGTTGATCAGCCTGTGATCAGACCGCTTCTTCGCCGGTTTCCCCGGTTCGGATTCGGATCGCCTGTTCCAGTTCGGTCACGAAAATTTTGCCGTCACCAATCTTTCCAGTGTTGGCAGCCTTGGTGATGGATTCGATGACCTGATCCAGCAGGTTGTCGCCGATAGCAACTTCAACCTTGACCTTGGGCAGGAAATCCACCACGTATTCTGCGCCACGGTAGAGCTCGGTATGACCCTTCTGGCGACCGAAGCCTTTGACTTCAGTGACCGTTACGCCTTGTACGCCAATCTCGGATAGTGCCTCACGGACATCATCCAACTTGAAAGGCTTGATGATCGCTGTCACAAGTTTCATTGCTTTCTCCTTGGTAAAGCCGTCTCAACATCTGGAACTCTTCGGCCCGTTGTTGAGGTCGGGATGCTGCCACCTCGCACACCAATTGTGCGGATTGCGTACAAGGCTTTTAGCATCGGGTGTGCCAACGCAAAAAATAATATAACTATCAGACAGTTGGCTGTCTGTTGATCCAGAATGGATCGTCAGGGCGCACCATTTCGGGGCTTGCCTGTCTTGGGCGAACCATAATGATGCACGAACTCGGTGCAAGCATTGGGGGTGCCTGAGCCACATTATACTGTCGACGGCCACAGTATGGCAGGGGAGGCATTAGTGTTACACTCCGAACCGTCGTTCAGGCACGACGAAAAGCCCGCCGAGGACGAGATATAGTCCAGCGCAGCTATTTTGACCGGTGATTTTTGAGAGGTGACTCGTGAAAGGTCCACAGGATTTCTTTTCCCAGCTTCAGGGACAGTTCGGCCAGTTCGTTCCCGATATGGCCCGTGCCGCCCGTGAGGACTTTGAAGCCCAGGCCCGCGCCACAGTGATGACGGTTCTGTCGCGCCTTGAGCTGGTCACCCGTGAAGAATTCGATGCCCAGCAAGCCGTACTGATGAAAACCCGCGAAAAGGTCGAAGCGCTGGAAAAGCGCGTGGCCGACCTGGAAAAGCAGTTCCCGAGTAACTGACCGGCAGGACGCCCGTCAGGCGGCCAGCAGGCCGCTATCACCTATAACCATGGAAGGTTGTCATGTTTGCCGTTGTCCATACCCGCGCCAGTATTGGCGTTTCTGCACCCTCCGTTACCGTTGAAGTCCATCTGTCAGGCGGCCTGCCGGCGCTGTCCATCGTCGGACTTCCCGAAACGGGGGTTCGTGAAAGCCGGGAGCGTGTTCGCAGTGCTCTGATGAACGCAGGCTTTGAGTTTCCTGCCCGCCGAATCACCATCAATCTGGCTCCCGCGGACCTGCCCAAGGAAGGCGGCCGCTTCGACCTTCCCATTGCCCTGGGCATTCTCGCCGCTTCCGGGCAGATTCCGGCGGAAAGCCTCGCACAGTATGAATGTGTGGGGGAGCTTTCCCTGGATGGTGCGCTGAGGCCGTTGAAAGGGGTGCTCCCGGCGATACTGGCGGCCCGCAACGAGGGGCGTCGATTGCTGATCCCCCAGGCCAATGCCGCCGAGGCGGCCCTGGCCAGCCAGGACGATGTGTTGCCAGCCGGCCATTTACTGACGGTCTGCGAACACCTGTGTGAGCGGGCGAGGATTTCCCCGGTACCGCCAGCGGTGCCGGAAACGGGCGTGAACGCCGGTCCGGACCTTGCGGACGTGCATGGTCAGAGCGTGCCGCGGCGGGCGTTGGAAATTGCCGCCGCCGGCGGGCATAACCTACTGATGTTTGGTCCACCGGGCACTGGTAAAAGCATGCTCGCCAGTCGTCTGCCAGGCATTTTGCCGCCGTTAACCACTGGATCTGCGCTCGAGGTAGCAAGTATTCACTCCGTGGCCGGTCTTCCCGTGCGGGACGGAGAGTGGTGCCGGCCGCCATACCGCGCGCCCCATCATACCGCCTCGTCGGTCGCCATGGTGGGTGGCGGTAGCAGTCCGCGCCCTGGAGAAATCTCCCTGGCGCACCGCGGCGTATTGTTTCTCGACGAACTGCCAGAGTTCGAGCGCCGGGTGCTGGAAGTGCTGCGGGAACCCATGGAATCCGGCGAGATTGCCATCAGCCGCGCGGCCAGGCAGGTGACCTTTCCAGCATGCTTCCAGGTTGTGGCGGCCATGAACCCTTGCCCGTGTGGCTATCTGGGGCATCCGACGATTGAGTGCCAGTGCACGCCCTCGCAGGTGCTCCGTTATCGGGCAAAGATATCAGGGCCACTGCTGGATCGGTTCGATTTGCATGTGGAAGTGCCGGTTCAGAGCGGGGAGGTGCTGATGAAGCGTGACGGCGGGGGTGAATCCAGCACGGTTGTGCGGGATCGGGTGTATCAGGCCCGCGAGCGGCAAATGCAGCGAGGATCCGGAAACGCCGCGTTAAGTGGCAGTGAGTTGCAGACGCACTGCCGCGTGGATGCGGCAGGCGAGGCCATGTTATCCGCCGCCATGGAGCGGCTGGGGCTCTCTGCCAGGGCATTGCATCGTATCCTGCGGGTGGCACGAACCCTGGCGGACCTGGACGGCCTCGACGGCATTGGTAATGGCCATCTGGTCGAGGCGTTGGGTTACCGCAAGCTGGACCGGCAGCAGACCCGGAATGCGCAGGTTTCGGTATAGTCCGCTGGGTGGCCTCTGGTAAACTGTCGCCATAACCCATTGAAGGAAAACCGCACAGGGCGGTTGAGGACGTCAGATGACCGATCACAACGATGTTTCCGGCGATTCACCCGTGACGACCCGCCGTGGCGTACGCAGTTTCGTGCTGCGCCAGGGGCGGATGACCGAAGGCCAGAAAAAGGCCTACGACCGCAGTTGGCCCAAATACGGCCTGACCCGTGAACAGGGCATGATTGACCCACGCCAGATCTTTGGGCGGGACAACATGCTTAACCTGGAGATCGGGTTTGGTATGGGCAAGTCCCTGGCAGACATGGCGGAAGCGGCACCGGAGCAGGACTTTATCGGCGTGGAAGTACACCTGCCCGGGGTTGGCGCCCTGCTGAAAGAGATTGAAGACCGGGGGCTGGAGAATGTTCGTGTCTACGCCATTGATGCCAACGATGTGATCGACCGGTGCCTGCCCGATGCAGCGCTGGACCGGGTGATGGTGTTTTTCCCGGACCCGTGGCACAAGAAACGTCACCACAAACGCCGGCTGATCCAGCACGAATTCGTCCAGCGCCTGCGCCATAAACTGCGCGTGGGCGGGGTCCTGCACCTGGCCACCGATTGGGAAAACTACGCGGAACACATGATGGAAATCATGGGAGAGTCCGAGGGTTTTGCGAACTCACAGGATATCGGCGAATATTCGCCGCGTCCGGAAGACCGCCCGATCACCAAGTTTGAGAAACGGGGCGAGACGTTGGGGCACGGCGTCTGGGATCTGGTGTTTTACCGCACCAACTAGGCTGTCGGTACGCTGACGGGAGTTGCTACTCGTGGGCCAGCGGATGGCGCCGGGCGGCGCGAATGATCACCAATCCGGCGCAGCCCAGCATCAGGCCGGTGAATTTCACCAGTGCGCAGAGCGTGGCGGACAGGCTGACCATATCCGTGGGCGGGTCCATGTTATTGAGTAGCAGGATGTTTTCCGTCAGATCGCCGGCCCCCGCGGTCACAAACAGGGCCTTCACCCAGCGTGCCACGTTACGTTCCCGGACGCCCGGCCGGTCCCGCATCAGGTGATTGGTCAGGAAAATCAGCGTGGCCAGGTAAGCGGGTACAAACAGGAAGTCCAGCCAAAGGGATATCTGTGCCCATAGCATGCCGTCCTGTCGCCAGCTACGCAGTATGGCCATGGACTGGTCCGCCGTGGCGGCCATCTGGAGGCTGACGATGCCCTGGGGAGCCGAACCGGTCTGCAGGGGCTGATTGACCACAACCAGAACCAGCAACAGGGCGGCCGTAGCCACCAGGCTCAGGTTGAGCCGTTTGGGCAACAGGGTCATAAGGCGCGGCAGTGACATCAGAGGAAGCGCTCCAGCAGACTGTTCAGATAACGCTGTCCGAGTTCCGTGGTCTGTATCCGTCCCGGTTCCAGCATGTTTTCTTTTCTTAACTCCTCAAGTTTTACCGCAACTCTGGTCAACGGTAAACCTGTACGCTCTGTGAACAGGTTTTCCGGCACACCGGACGTCAGCCTCAAGGCATTCATCAGAAACTCCAGTGGCCGTTCTTCCGGCTCGACCATTTGGCTGCCGGAGGTGCGGCTGCCGATGCGGTTCATATAGGCCTCGGGTTGCCGGGTTTTCCAGAAACGCCGGATGTCGCCGTTACGGAAGGTGACCTTGCCGTGGGCGCCAGCACCGAGCGCCAGGTAATCCCCAAACATCCAGTAATTCAGGTTGTGGCGGGACGCCATCCCAGGCCGGCTCCAGGCTGATACCTCGTAGTCCGTAAACCCCTGCTGATGCAGGTAGTCGGCACCCTGGCAATAGATTTCCCAGAGGTAGTCGTCGTCGGGCAGTTGGGGCGGGCGGCTGTAGAACTCGGTGTTGGGTTCCAGGGTCAGCTGGTACCAGGACAGGTGCGGGGGTTGCCACGACATGGCCGCCCGCAGGTCATCCAGGGCGTCTTCCGGTCTCTGGCCCGGCAAGCCATGCATCAGGTCCAGGTTGAAGTTGTCAAAGCCGGCATTGCGGGCGGCCTCTATGGCCCTGTGAGCTGCCTTGTCATCGTGGATACGTCCCAGTGCCTTCAATCGCATGGGGTTGAAACTTTGGATGCCCAGTGAAAGACGGTTTATGCCGGCGCCACGAAAGCCATCAAAGCGGGTCTGTTCCACTGTGCCCGGGTTGGCCTCCAGTGTGATCTCGGCATCGTCAGTAAACGACAGGTGAGTGCGCAGCCGGTCGAACAGTATGTTGTAGAAGTCCGGCGACATTAACGAAGGCGTGCCGCCGCCTATGAAGACGGTTTCGATCGGGCGCCCCTGAATTAATGCGAGGTCACCGGCAAGGTCCTCCATGATTGCATCGAGATAGCCGTTCTCGGGAATGTCGCCGGTCAGTGCATGGGAGTTGAAGTCGCAGTAAGGGCACTTTTTCACGCACCAGGGGACGTGAATATACAGGCTTAGCGGGGGCAGGGTGCTCACCGCTGTGTCGTTCGTCGGGGTCATGGTCACCCCGGCCCTTTCCCCAGCTGGTCCAGAAGCAGTGCCAGCGCCCGCCCTCGGTGGCTGATGCGGCCTTTTTCAGTGCGGGGCAGCTCAGCTGCGCTGGTGCCGGTTTCCGGTACCAGGAACACCGGATCGTACCCGAAACCACCCTCACCCTGGGGCTCTGGCAGGATGCTTCCTGGCCAGCGGCCATGACAGATCACCGGTGTGGGGTCATCGGCATGGCGCAGGTAGACCAATACACAGTGGAACTGGGCCGTGCGTTGGGCCTCGGGAACGTCTTTCAGTGCGTCGAGCAATGCCCGGACGTTGTCTGCGTCGCTGGCTGTGTCACCGGCGTAACGGGCCGAACGGACGCCGGGTGCCCCGCCAAGGGCATCCACCGCCAGGCCAGAGTCATCCGCAAGGGCCGGCAACCCGGTGATCCGGGCGGCATGGCGTGCCTTGAGGATGGCGTTCTCCACGAAGGTGACCGCTGGCTCCTCCGCCTCGCCAACCCCCAATTCACCCTGGGCTACGGGCGTCAGCCCGAGTGGGCCGAGCAAGTCTGTGAGTTCGGCGATCTTGCCCTTGTTGTTGCTGGCAATGACCAGTCTGTTGGTGGCGTCAGTCATCAGTCGTTAAACAGCGTGTGGGTGAAACGGATGGGCAGATCCTGTCTGGCACCCGTGGGACGGGTGGTGATCTGGAAGGTCATCAACTCGGCGTTGCTGTATTGGTATTCGGCGATGAAATAGACCGCGTTGCCTTCCTGGATACGTCGAAACGCCAGGAACCGGGCCTGCTGGATATCGTTCATGACCTTGCCTTCCACCTGGCCTGATACCGGCTCCAGGCCGCCATCCTCGGTTTCCCTCATGATGGATATGTTGACGATACCGATGCCGCGGCTGCGATTAAGGTTGTTCTCGCGGGCAATTTCAGGGGCCAGGAAGGTGCTTGGGAAAACGCTCCAGTGTACTTCGAATTCACCAAAATCCTTTGAGTCGGCATGGCTCTGGCTGGCGAACAGAATCAGGCACGCCAGCGACAGTATCGCCTGCCAGTGATTGCGACTATGTATGGTCATGATTCCTCCCGGGTTATCCGGTAAATGGCGATCTGCCCCAACATATTGGGCCAAAGGCGGCTGAGCCAACGATCCTGGTGTTCACCGTCAACCACCGTGCGATTCAGTATCCGGACGTCCTTGCGGAAACAGAGGGCTTCAAAATCCTTGAAAGTGCACAGGTGGATGTTAGGGGTGTTGTACCATTTATACGGTAGCGTTTCGGATTCAGGCATACGACCCCGGCGCATCAGGTACCAGCGCAATCGCCAGTAAGCGAAGTTGGGGAAGGTCACGATGCCCTCGCGGCCCACGCGAAGCATCTCGTCGAGGACCATGTCCGGGCGCCGAACGGCCTGCAAGGCCTGTGTCATCAACACCGTATCAAAGGAATGGTCTTCGAAATTACCCAGGCCCTGGGTGTCCAGGTTCTGCTCGATAACGGACACCCCACGACCCATGCAGGTGGTGATATGGTCCGGATTGATTTCCAGGCCAAACCCTGTTGCCCTTTTTTCCCGCTGCAGGTAGTCCAGCAGGGTGCCATCGCCGCAGCCCAGATCCAGTACATGGCTGCCAGCGCTGATCCATTGCTCGATGATTTTCAGATCTGTTCTCATGCGCCTACCTCCCGTGCGACCCGGTCCATGTAGGAATGGAAGATGGCGGTGTAGCGTGGTGTGGGAATCAGGAAGGCGTCATGCCCCCAGGGCGCGTCGATTTCGGCATAGCTGACCTTGCGGCGGGCCGCGATCATGGCATTCACCAATTCCTCGGACCGCGCCGGGGTAAACCGCCAGTCGGTGCTGAACGACACGACAAGGAATTCGCAGCGCGCACGGAGCAGGGCCTTGGCCAGGTCATTGTCGTGCTCGTAGGCGGGGTCAAAGTAATCCAGAGCCTTGGTCATCAGCAGGTAGGTATTGGCGTCGAATGACTCCGAGAAGCGCTCACCCTGGTAACGCAGGTAACTTTCCACCTGGAACTCGGCGTCGTAGCCGAACTTGTAGGCCTGGTCCCGCAGTTCACGGCCAAATTTTTCGCCCATGGAAGCATCGGACAGGTAGGTAATGTGGCCCACCATGCGTGCCAGCATCAGGCCCCGGCGCGGTAACGTGTCGTGCTCATAGTAGCGGCCGTCATGGAACTCACGGTCGGACGTAATCGCCTGTCGCGCCACCTCATTGAAGGCAATGTTCTGGGCGCTCAGGCGTGGGGTAGAGGCAATGGTCACGGCGTGACGCAAACGATCCGGGTAGTCCAGGCTCCACTGAAGTGCCTGCATACCACCAAGGGAACCTCCCACCACGGCGGCCCAACATTCAATGCCGAGCCGGTCGGCCAGCAGCGCCTGGCTGTGGACCCAGTCGCGCACGGTGATCACCGGGAAATCGGGGCCGTAGGGCTGGCCGGTCTGAGGATTGATGCTGCCTGGCCCGGTGCTGCCATGGCAACCACCCAGATTGTTCAGGCTGACGACAAAAAAACGGTTGGTATCAATAGGCTTGCCGGGGCCGATGCAGCTGTCCCACCAGCCCGGCTTTCGGTCTTCCTTGTTGTGGTAACCAGCGGCATGGTGGTGTCCGCTGAGGGCGTGACAGATCAGCACTGCGTTCGTGGCTTCTGAATTCAGCTCGCCATAGGTCTCAATCACCAGGTCGTAACTCTCCAGCGTCTGGTCGCAGGCGAGAGTGATCGGTGTATCGAAGTGCAGTGTCTGTGGGGTGACTATCCCGACAGAATCCGTTGGCAAGGGATCGGGCATTGGCGCGACAGGTTCCTGATTCAGTCCGTATTATCTGGAAGACATTTCAGGCAATGGCCGGGCGGAAGCCTGCGTGTGAGAGCAGGCCCTAACTGATATGGCCAAGCGATTGCCAGCCAAGCAGTTTAAAGGCCGGCCTGCATGGCTGCAACTGCCATTTCCGATGCGAGTCAGACCGCTCCGGAAATGTTGACCACCTTCTGCTGGATCAGGGTGGGGGCCGGCTTGCGGATTTGCCGTTGCATGGCGTCGGCCAGTTCAAGTTGGCGCGTCAGATCGCTGATGGTGTTCTGCAGCCGTTCCCGTTCGTTGCGGCTGTCGCGGTCGCTGCGAACCATGTCCCGCAGGCGGCGGATCTGGTGCTCCAGCAGCTGTTTCTGCTCCATCGAGTATTGCATGATCGGCAACAGCGCCTCCGATGGCCAGCGCTCGACATCGGCCCGTACGCGCAGATGCAGTGTTCGGGCTTCGCCTACAATCACGTTGAAGAAGCGCCTGACCAGCAGCGACTGCTCAGTCAGCAGGTTTTTGGGGCTGATGCGGAAGCGTTTTGCCTTCTTGCGAAGTTCGCGAATGGCAATAACATGACGACCTGACCGCAGTGGAATCGGTTCCAGGTGGCGGGCACGGGTGTCCTCGTTGTAGCGCCGATAGATGGCGCCCACCATTTTTTCGGCCAGCCTTCCTTCGCTGAGAAGGTTGGTCAGGTCGTTTTCCAACAGTTCGAAGAAATGATCCATGCTTTGGTTCATGCCAGCGGTGGTCCAGCTCTTCGACATCTTCTGGCGGACCTTCTCGGCATGGGTCTCAAATCGATCCTCGCAGACCAGTCCCTTGAGCATCTCGCCCTGGGAGTCCATCAGCCGGCGGCTGGACCGGAGCGTGATCAGCTTCTTGTAGTAGAAGTCGTAGTCCTGCTGAGCACGGTCAGCCAGGCGCCGTAGAGCGCCCTTGTCCATGGTCACGCCAGAGCAGGCTTGCAGTTCTTCTTCCAGCGCATCCAGCCGGTTCTGCATCGCGGCCTGGCTGTTCTGAAGCATGCCCAGCAGGTCGTTGATCAAGCTTTGGGTGATCAACTGTTCCTTGTGCATCAGGATGCGCTGGATGATCAGTTGTTCCAACTGGGCGAGGTTGGAGCGCTCGAGCAGCTCTTCGTTGCCCTTAACACGGGCAAGAAGTCCCTGCTTGGCGGACAGCGGTATAACGTCGTTCTGGCGCATGCCGAGGTGGTCGGCGGTGTAGCCACGCACCCGGTCAATGGCCTCAAGGGTGTGCTTCTCGCCCTGGAGATCGTCCCAGAGCACGTCAATCTTGTTGAGTACAGCGAATCGTCCAGCGCGGTGGTCAGCATGCTCGGTATCGATGTGATCCTTCCAGATCGTCATGTCGCTAGCAGTGACACCGGTATCCGCGCTCAGCAGGAAGATGATGGCGTGGGCGCGGGGCAACATGCTGATGGTTAGTTCCGGCTCGGAGCCGAGAGCATTCAGGCCCGGAGTGTCGAGAATGCGCAGACCGCGTTCAAACAGCGGATGACGAATGCTGATCTGGGCGTTGCGCCAGGCCGGTACCAAGACATTGCCAGGCTTGTTGCGGTCATGCTCCAGCATGTCCTCATCGAAGCCCAGTTTGCGGGCTTCCTGCGGGGTGACGCTCTTTACGCGAGCCACTTCCGCCAGCACTTCCCGCATGATTTCCGGGTCACGCTCGTCCAGGTCGTGTTTGACCCAGCGTTCGGGCTGTTTGCGCAGTTGCTGCAGGGAGAGCTCGCCGGTCCGTGTTTCGATCGGGAGCAATAAAAGGTAGTTGCTGTTTGAGGTGCGGTCGAAGAACAGCTCGGTCGGGCACATGGTAGTGCGGCCTGCCTGGGAAGGCAGCATGCGCTGGCCGTATTCCGAAAAGAACAGGGCGTTGATCAGTTCCGTCTTGCCACGGGAATACTCACCCACGAAGGCAATGGTGAGTTCGTCTTCGATCAGCAGCTCAAGGCCGTGACGGATGCGGCTGCTGACATCGTCCGAAAACAGATTGTTGTCCTGCAACCACAGGCGGTAGCGACCGATCTGCCTGATCAGCTCTTTCTTCCAGCCGTGGTAGGCCTCTACCTGCTGCGACAGGGTTCCTTGCTTGTTCATCGGACCATCCTTCTGCGCGACTTCCGGGCGACTGCGTTGGATCTTGGTTGGTTAAAGTTGTGCCAGAAATATAGCTAATGTTACCGCATTGGCGCGGTAAATCTGTGGGCTCGATCACGGGTCTGTATAGCAGGGCGACGTGTAGAAGACAAAAAAATGCAGCTGATTCAGACAGATGAGCCAGCTGCAGGTGAGAGTAGTTTATTGTCTTGATATGTAACGGAATGTGTTTTCGAGAGGTGGTCTACATTCCGACGATGGAGCCCATGCCGGCGGCCACTTTCATGTGGTCGATCACCACCGAAACCACATTGAGGATCAGGAACACGATAATCGGGGACAGATCCAGGCCGCCCATGGATGGCATCACATTGCGTACGGGGCGCATCACGGGTTCGGTGATCTGCGCAACCAGTTGGATAGCAGGGTGGCCGCTTTGTGGCGCAATCCAGCTGACGACCACGACTGCAATGACGGACCAGAAGTAGATCTTAACGATCAGATCAAGAACGTTAAGGATAGCCCAGCTGAGCAGGGTGAGAGGGTTGATCGCCGGTATGCTGCTGTTCAGGGCCACAAGAATGAGGAAGAAGGTGATCGCCTGGATGATAACCGCTAGCACCAGTGCAGCGCCGTCGATGCCGCCCCAGCCAGGAATAAAACGACGAAGCGGGCGCAGCAGCGGATTGGTGGCTTTCACCACAAATTGCGAGATCGGGTTGTAGAAATCCGCCCTGGCCAGTTGCAGCAAAAAGCGCAGCAGCACGATCGTCAGGTAAAACGTCGAGGCTATAAGCAGAATGGTGATCAGAATGTCAGCCAGCATGAAGCCGTGTCTCCCGTTATCGGTTACTGTTTGTTGGCGAGTTCTTTGGCCATTTCGCCAGAGCGCTTGTAAGCGGCAGAGTAGGCCTTCTTGACCAAGTCTCTCATGCCACCTTCTTCAAAGGTCTGGATGGCCTGTTCCGTGGTGCCACCGGGAGACATGACGTTGCGTTTGAGTTGGCCGGGATCGTGTTCACTGCGTCCTGCCATTTCGGCAGCGCCGGCCATGGTCTGGATTGCCAGTGCGCGTGCGGTTTCACCGGCAATGCCCGCATCGGTGGCCGCCTCTTCGAGTGCTTCCAGCATCAGGAAGAAATAGGCGGGGCCGCTGCCAGAAAGCGCAGTCACCGCATGCAGGAGGGATTCGTCGTCCACCCAGAGGGCCGAGCCAATGCTGTTGAAGACCGACTCCACCATGGTTTTCTGTTTTTCCTTGACCTGATCGTTGGCGTAGAGGCCCGCGGCCCCTTTGCCGACCAGCGACGGCGTGTTGGGCATCACGCGTACCAGCGGAAGGCCGCCTCCGAGCCACTCATCCAGTGTGGAGGCTTCCAGTCCGGCCGCAATAGATACCATCAGCGGGCGGGTGTTTTGCACTACCGGGGCGATGTCGGCACAGACGCTTGCCATAACCTGTGGCTTGACCGCCAGAACCACCATGTCCGCCTGCTCGGCGCAGTAACGGTTATCGGTGGTGACGCTGACACCAAATTGTTTGCGGATGGATTGAAGATGGTTGTCATCGGGGGCGCTGACCCAGATGTTGGCGGCCTTGAAGCCGCTGTCCAGCATGCCACCGATGATGGCGCTGGCCATGTTGCCGGCACCGATAAACGAAATCGTTGGTGATGTGCTCAAGGTTCACTCCACGTTTTGGATCAGTAGTGGTCAGTTGTCAGTCTGCCGCTGATGATAACAGGATATGAGGCTGTCAGCCTCCGGTTACCGAGGCCCGAATAGAGCGGTACCGACTCTTACCCAGGTTGCCCCTTCCGCAATGGCCATCTCAAGGTCGCCGGACATGCCCATGGAGAGGGTGTCCAGTGGGCCGCAACGAGGGGCCTCCTGGCGCATGTGTTTAAGCGCATTGGCCAGCTTGCGAAAGCTTGAGCGCAACTCCGCCTCGGGCTGATCCGGGTCCGGAATCGCCATCAGCCCCCTGAGCGAGAGATTTGGCATCTCTTCGATGGCGTCTGCCATATCGATGAGATCCTCCAGGGCACAACCGGACTTGCTCTCCTCATTGTTGATATTCACCTGCAGGCAGATGTTCAACGGAGGAAGAGAGGGAGGGCGCTGATCGTTCAGACGCTGGGCAATCTTGAGCCGGTCAACGCTGTGTGCCCAGGCAAACGCCTCGGCAATCTGGCGGGTCTTGTTGGACTGGATCGGGCCGATGAAGTGCCATTCGATGGCGTCCAGTTCCTGCAGTTCCTCCATCTTGTCCAGAGCTTCCTGAACGTAGTTTTCACCAAACGACCGCTGGCCGGCGCTATAGGCCCTGCGAAGATCGTCGGCCGGGCGCATCTTACTGACCACCAGCAGGTGCACGGAACCCGGGCCATGGCCGGCCTTCAATGTTGCTTTTTGTATGCGTCGGGTTACGCTCCCGATGTTGTCTGCTATGCTGCTCATAGTGCGAATCCGCCGAATCCGGTCAGTCTCTGATACGCTGACACGTTACCCGCAGGTTACTGAAATGCCAAGTGAAGCCGTTCAGTGCCAATGACCGGAACCGGCGCATACCGGGATAAAAGAAAAAAGCCTTCCGAGGACCCCTATGGATATTACTGAACTGCTTGCCTTTTCGGCCAAACAGGGCGCATCAGACTTGCACCTGTCTGCCGGCCTTCCCCCGATGATCCGTGTTGATGGCGATGTTCGCCGTATCAACCTTCCGCCGATGGAACATAAAGAAGTCCATGGGCTGATCTACGACATCATGAACGACAAGCAGCGCAAGGACTACGAAGAGTTCCTGGAGACCGACTTCTCCTTCGAGGTGCCCGGTGTCGCCCGCTTCCGTGTCAACGCGTTCAACCAGAACCGGGGCTCCGGTGCCGTCTTCCGGACCATCCCGTCAAAAGTACTGACGATGGAAGACCTCGGTATGGGGCAGGTGTTCAAGGACATAGCCTCTGTGCCCCGTGGCCTGGTTCTGGTGACTGGCCCAACGGGTTCGGGTAAGTCCACCACGCTGGCGGCGATGATCGACTACATCAACGACAGCCGCTACGAGCACATCCTCACCATCGAGGACCCCATCGAATTCGTGCACGAATCCAAAAAGTGCCTGCTGAACCAGCGGGAAGTGCATCGTGACACCCTGGGCTTCAACGAAGCCCTGCGGTCAGCACTGCGGGAAGACCCGGACATTATCCTGGTCGGCGAGCTACGGGACCTGGAAACCATCCGCCTGGCCCTGACGGCGGCGGAAACCGGTCACCTGGTGTTCGGCACCCTGCACACCACCTCGGCGGCCAAAACCATCGACCGCGTGGTGGACGTGTTCCCGGCGGAAGAGAAATCCATGGTTCGCTCCATGCTGTCGGAGTCGTTGCAGGCGGTTATCTCCCAGACCCTGATGAAGAAGATGGGCGGTGGCCGGATTGCGGCTCACGAGATCATGATTGGCACCTCTGCGATCCGTAACCTGATCCGCGAGGACAAGATTGCTCAGATGTACTCGGCAATCCAGACCGGTGGCTCCCTGGGCATGACAACCCTGGACCAGTGTCTGGAAAAACTTTTGAAGAAAGGCCTGATTTCCCGCGAAGCCGCGAGAATGAAGGCGAAAATGCCGGATAATTTCTAAGCTTAGTAGCGGGCTTGGCACATAATTCGGGAGGTGTCGGGTAGGGCCCGTTCCAGGGACGTCAAAAACAGGGATGTTTTTGTCGAGCGTACATGGACGTATTAACAGCGTGCCCTGGAACGGGCCCTACCCGACACCCGGACACCGAAAGTCAGAAAAATAGGTAGAAAGTCATGGAATTCGAAAAACTGCTCCGTTTGATGGTGGAAAAAGGCGGTTCCGATCTTTTCATAACCGCCGGTGTGCCACCTTCCATGAAGGTCAATGGCAAGGTGTTGCCCGTCACCAAGAACGCCCTGACGCCCGAGCAGACTAGGGAGTTCGTCTACGGCGCCATGAACGACAAGCAGCGTGCCGAATTCGAAGAAAGCCACGAGTGCAACTTTGCCATCAGTGCCCGAGGCATCGGCCGTTTCCGTGTTAGCGCCTTTTTCCAGCGCAATCTCTGCGGCATGGTGCTGCGGCGGATCGAGGTGAAGATCCCGCAGATTGATGACCTGGCACTGCCGGAAATCATCAAGGACCTGGCCATGACCAAGCGTGGCCTGATCATGTTCGTGGGTGCCACAGGTACTGGTAAGTCCACCTCGCTGGCGGCCATGCTGGGGCATCGTAACCGCAACAGCCGGGGCCACATTATCTCCATCGAAGACCCCATCGAATTCGTCCACCAGCACCAGGGCTGTATCGTGACCCAGCGAGAGGTGGGCATTGATACCGATAGCTTTGAAGTGGCTCTGAAGAATACCCTGCGCCAAGCGCCGGACGTGATCCTGATCGGTGAGGTGCGTACCCGCCAGACCATGGAATACTCTGTGCAGTTTGCTGAAACTGGCCACCTGTGTCTGGCCACCCTGCACGCCAACAACGCCAACCAGGCGCTGGACCGGATTATCCAGTTCTTCCCGCCTGAACAGCACAACCAGATCTGGATGGACCTGTCCCTGAACCTTAAAGCCATTGTTGCTCAGCAGTTGATCCCAACGCCGGACGGGCAGGGGCGCAAAGCCGTCATCGAAGTGTTGATCAACACGCCATTGGTGGCGGACCTGATTCGCAAAGGCGAGGTCCATCGCCTCAAAGAACTGATGTCCAAATCCAATGAGAGCGGTATGCGCACCTTTGACCAGGCGTTGTACGAACTCTATGCCGAAGGTTCCATCACCTATGAAGACGCCCTCGCGCACGCGGATTCAGCCAACGACCTGCGCCTGATGATCAAGCTGGGCGCCGATTCCCAGGGCGCAGACAAGTTGGCCTCCAGCGTCGACAAGTTGTCGATCCAGGACGATTGATCGGGAATTAGACTAAAGTAGTAAACGATTAGGGTTCTGAATCAGTAGTGATGGCATTTGAGGCCATTGGTCCGTGATGCGTATACTCCGCCCCAACGATCATCCAGGGGGATTTATGCGCAAAAACAAAGTATTGCCCGGCTCTGTTATCCGAATCGCGACGGTATCGGCGTTGGTGGCACCTGCCGCAGCGCTGGCCGGTGGTTTTTCACTCAATGAGCAAAGTGCCAGTGCCATGGGCGTTGCTAACGCCGGCACCGCAGCCAATCCGGAGAATGCCACCACGGTTTTCTTCAATCCGGCCGGCATGAGCCAGCTTTCCGGCACCAATATGTCGTTTGGTGCCGCCGTTCTGGATATTGATGCCGAGCTCAAGGAAGGCACCGGCAGTGCCGTTCGCGATGACGGCCGTCCCGTCGCCGGTGGAAACGGTGGTGATATCGCCGACCCGGCCGTCCTTCCCAATTTTTACATGACCCACGAAATCAACGACTGGTTGGACGTGGGCTTCGGTCTGCACGCCCCCTATGGCCTTGCGGCGGATTACGAGGATGACTTCAAGGGGCGCTTTTTCGCGGACAAGACCGAGTTGACCGCCATTGCATTCAGCCCGTCCATTGCCGTTAACGACGGTAATGGATTCTCCATGGGTGCTGGCGTCAATGTGATCTACGCCGAAGGCCGGCTGACCAAATTCCAGGACTACAGTGGTACGGAAGCCCGCTTCGGGTTGCCCCCGGGGACCCTGGAAGACGGTTACGCGGATATCGAAGGCAGTGACGTGGCGCTCACCTTTGCCTTTGGCTTGCTTTGGGAAATGTCGGAGCGAACACAGTTTGGTATCTCCGCCCAGACCGGAACAGAACTGGAGCTGGATGGCGACGCGGAAGTTCGTAACTATCCGCAGGGTAGCCTTGGCGGTGGTGGCCTGACGTTCAGCCAGTCCACGGTCACTGAACGGGTGACTGTCCCGCTGGATATTCCCGAGAGCATTACCTTCGGTGCCCGTCACCAATTGACCGATACCGTAACACTGCTGGCAGGTGCGACCTGGGCCAAGTGGAGCCGGTTTGAGGCATTGGATGTGGTCAGCCGTGAGGACAATGGCCCAATTTCTTCTCAGGCAGGGCCCGGTCTTGGTGATGAGCGCCTGGTGACGCACGTTTCGGAAAACTGGAAAGACACCTGGCAGGCCAATGTCGGCGCCATCTGGCAGGCGACCCCGGAATGGGCATTCAAGGCTGGCTATGCCTGGGATGAGTCGCCGGTGAACGACGATTTCCGTACGGCTCGAATCCCGTCAGGGGATCGCGATTGGGTCACGCTGGGCGCACAGTACGCCGACGCCCGTTCAGGCTGGACGGTAGACGTGGCCGCCGGGGTGTTGCTGTTCGACGACGAAGAGGTGAACGAACAGAACTATGACGTCAACGACGAGCCCATGCCCGGGGCGGCTCGCTACCGTGGTACCTACGAGCTTGATGCCTGGAGTGCGGGGGTGCAGGTCAGCAAGCAGTTTTAAGTGATACCTTGAGGGGCGTACGGCGCCCCTCAACCAATAACCTGCCCACGATAGATAACCTTCTTCTTTCTCGTCCTTTCTGCTTCCGTTTCGGAAGCACTACTGTCGCCCCTAGACGTTTCCTCGGCAATTTCCTGTCCGCGATACATTCGCTTCGCATTGTCGGTCTCGTCGTGCAGGTCCAGGTGAGGGATCTGGGGTCTGAGTATTTCCCAGGTGTGGATGAGGTGGGCTGAGCGGGTTTTGCTGGCATAGTCCGCTAGATGCCGTTCCAGGTGCTCTTCCGTGAGGTGCAGCTTTACCCCGAACTCAGACTGAATTAAGCGGCGACACTGGTGAACCAGTTTCAGTAAGCCAGGGTTCATAAGCCAACTGCGCTCGGAAGCCAGAAAAGTCATGGTGAGTGCCTCGGGTAGAAAAGTGTCACAACATGGCCCGGTATTCACTCATGCGAATGCGGGGCCGACCCTCACAAGGCTTGCGAATTTCGTGCCGTTTTCAGTCGTTGGGCCCAGTGCCGCCGTTGCTGGGAACGTGCGGGTGAGACGGCAAAAAGAATGGTGTGTTTTGGGGCGAATAAAGGTGGTTTCGCCCCAAAACGGAACCCGGGCCGGCAGATTCAGTGGGCTTCGTCCCAGTTATTGCCGACGCCGGCCTCCACCAGCAAGGGTACATCCAGCGATGCCGCAGCAGACATCCGCTTCTCGAGTCCTGCGCGAATCTTGTCCACGGCCGATTCGCGTACTTCCAGAATCAGTTCGTCGTGAACCTGCAGGATCATTCGGGCATTGTTCTGGTGATGTTCCTGTAGCCAGTCCTCGACGCTGACCATGGCCCGCTTGATAATGTCCGCGGCAGTCCCCTGCATGGGGGCATTGATGGCGGTGCGCTCGGCAGCCTGTTGCATCTGCTTGTTGCGGGCGTTGATTTCCGGCAGGTACAAACGGCGGCCGTAGAGCGTTTCCACGAAACCGTCGTCATGGGCCTGTTTGCGGATGTTGTCCATGTATTTCAGCACGCCGGGGTAACGCTCGAAATAACGATCGATATATTCCTGGGCCTGATTGCGACCCACATCCAGTTGGCGGGCGAGCCCGAACGCAGACATGCCGTAAATCAATCCGAAATTGATGGCTTTGGCGCTGCGGCGCTGGTCGCCGGAGACGTCGTCGACGGCCACGCCAAAGACCTCGGCAGCCGTCGCCCGGTGAATGTCCTCGCCCTTTTCAAACGCCTTGAGCAGCCCCTTATCCCCTGACAGGTGCGCCATGATGCGCAGTTCAATCTGGGAGTAGTCCGCCGCCATCAGCTTGTAGCCCTCCGGGGCCACGAAGGCCTGACGAATGCGCCGGCCCTGTTCGCTGCGGATGGGAATGTTCTGCAGGTTTGGCTCCGAGGACGACAGCCGGCCGGTGGCCGTCACTGCCTGGTGATAAGAGGTGTGAATCCGGCCGGTGCGATGGTGAATCAATTCCGGCAGAGTGTCGGTGTAGGTGGATTTCAGCTTGCTCAGGCTTCGGTGTTCCAGGATCAGCCGGGGCAGGGTATGTTCGTGGGCCAGCTCCTGCAATACAGGCTCTGCGGTGGACGGGGCGCCTTTCGGGGTTTTCTTCACCACCGGTAGCCCCATCTTGTCGTAGAAAATAGCCTGTAGTTGCTTGGGAGAGCCCAGGTTGAAGCTTTCGCCGGCTTCCTCGTGGGCTTCCTTCTCGAGTTCTGCCATACGCTCTGCCAGTTCCTGGCTGTGCTTGCGCAGTGTGCTGGCGTTGATCATCGCGCCCCGTTGCTCCATGCGGGACAGTACTGGAACCAGTGGCAGGTCGATATTTTCGTACACTTCCTGCAGCCGGCCGGTTTTTTCCAGTTGCGGACGCAACACCTGGTGCAGTCGCAGGGTGATATCGGCGTCTTCTGCGGCGTAGGGGCCAGCCTGCTCCAGATCAATTTGGTTGAAGGTCAGTTGCTTGGCGCCTTTGCCGGCGATGGATTCGAAAGTGATGGTCTGCTCGCCCAGGTATTGCATGGCCAGCGAGTCCATGTCGTGACGAGACCCTACGGAATTGAGCACGTAGGACTCCAGCATGGTGTCTTCCGCAATGCCTTCCAGATGTATGCCATGGTTGGCCAGCACGTTCTTGTCGTATTTGAGGTTCTGGCCGAGCTTGGCTTTCTTCGGGTCTTCCAGCAGTGGTTTCAACTGATCCAGCACTGTGTCCCGGTCCAGTTGTTCCGGGGCGCCCATATAATCGTGGCCAAATGGCACGTAGGCAGCCTCGTCGGGCTCAATGGAAAATGACACGCCAACGACATCGGCGTCCATATAACGCAGGCTGGTGGTCTCGGTATCAAAGGCGAACAACGGTGCCTTGTTGAGGCGGTCAATCCAGGTATCCAGTTCTGCCTGATCGGTCACTACCTGTCTCTTATACACATCTCCGAGCCCACGAGACGGACTCCTATCTCGT
>CAJXOQ010000042.1 GCA_913057975.1 uncultured Marinobacter sp. | reverse complement strand
CGAGATAGGAGTCCGTCTCGTGGGCTCGGAGATGTGTATAAGAGACAGCAATGGATTCAGGGACAGCGTTTGAGTGAATCGCTCCCGTCATTCCGGACACGGTAGAGTACTGTGCTGGAAGAAAATGCTTGGGGTAAAGGCGTCGGGGTAATGTGTGCGGTGGACTCTGCTCAACCTACCACATCAACCAATACTGCGCATAATGTATATTATGTTAAATTACGGAGTTGTTCGCTTAACACATTGTAACCATCCCCTAAAATCGGTGCATGCGTAATTAGAGTTCTCCGGCCTACAATGAGGCAAACGGAGAACGACATGAAGAAATCACGGTACAGCGAGTCCCAGATCGTCAAGATTCTGAAGGAGGTCGAGGGCGGTCGCCTGGTCAAGGAAGTGTGTCGGGAGTACGGCATCTCCGATGCGACCTACTACAACTGGAAATCCAAGTACGGCGGCATGGAAGCCTCTGATGTGAAGCGCCTTAAGGAGCTTGAAGAGGAAAACCGCCGACTGAAGCAGATGTACGCCGAGCTGAGCCTGGATCACAAACTGCTGAAGGATGTGATTGAAAAAAAGCTGTAAAGCCAGCCGTTCGGCGAGAACTGGTGGATTACCTCAAGCAGGCTCACGGCGTCAGCATTCGCAGAGCCTGCCGAATCGCTGGCATCAGTGACTCTGTGTACCGGTATCGGCCGGATACCTCCCGGGATGAACCGGTGATTGCAGCGCTTCAGAGCGCGACTGAACGCTATCCCGCCTACGGCTTCAGCAAACTGTTCAAGGTGCTGCGACGCTGGGGTCACGGATGGAATCACAAGCGGGTCCATCGGCTGTATTGTGCACTCAACCTGAATAAACGGCGGCGGGGCAAGAAACGACTCCCGACACGAAACCCGGAACCATTGAGCGTGCCAGTCACCGTTAACAGATGCTGGTCCATGGATTTCATGAGCGACAGCCTGTTCTGTGGTCGCCGGTTCCGCACCTTCAACGTGGTGGACGACTTTAACCGGGAGGTACTGGCTATCGAGGTTGACCTGAATCTGCCAGCACCGAGGGTCATACGGGTTCTGGAACGCATCATCGCTTGGCGAGGCTACCCGGCCAAACTACGCATGGATAACGGCCCAGAATTCATCTCGATTGCCTTGGCAGATTGGGCCGAGCAACACGATATCGAGTTGGAGTTTATCAAGCCCGGCACACCCACTCAGAACTCGTATGTTGAGCGCTTCAATCGGACTTATCGGGACGAGATCCTGAATATGTATGTCTTCCGGAACCTCACCGAAGTCCGAGAACTGACCGAATCCTGGATGACGGAATACAACGATGAGCGCCCTCACGATTCACTGGAAGACCTGACGCCATGGGAATACCTGGCGAAACACCAACGGGCGGAAAACTCTAATCAGCGGTGCAACTGAAACAGGGATATTTACAACATCATCCACGCACACCGGCCGATTCTCTCTTTTCCGCATAAGCCGCCCTTCTAACGATCCATTGACTCTGCAGTAGCTACAGGCTCTTTGATACCTCCTATACGGTAAATACAAAAATGGGAGCGCTTTTTAAATGAAAGCGGAACTGAAACAGTGCTATCAAACGGAACTCGCGGCAGCGCGAGAAGCCGAGGGGTTACGTGAATTGTCAAAAGCGTTCACCCACCTTGAGCGAGCCCATATTCTGAGCCAGAGATATACTTTGGCGCACGCTGGGACCCACATGCGTATGCTTCGGCTTGGTTGGCATACTCGGAGTACCCGTGAGGTCGTTGGGCAACTGACTCGGGCCTTCGCGGCCCTGCTTTTTTCCCACATATGGGTTCCGGTTGGAAATACCGGGCGTGCGAACGTCAGTGCGTTTGCGCCGATGCCTTTGCCTGAAGATCTGGCACGTGTGCTTAACGAGTGAATCGTCAGCAGCCTGAAAGATTAAACACCCAGACTGCGATCGTCGTTTACATAATGTTGCGAGAAATATGACCGTGTCATGTGTGCGAACTTTGATAGCAGTATAAAATGTTCAACGGTGGTTCCCTACTCTCCCTCCTCCTGCCAGGTAATGCGGGTGTGGTAGTGTCTTAGTTTTCTGGGCCGCGCTTATACTTGCTTATACGATGAATGCAGCTAAACTCCTATTCAGCTTGCATTTTTAGTCGCTGTTTGGCTAGAAAGTGTGCCTCCCCTGGCAGATAACCGTCGGGTTTGTCAGTAGTGGGTCCCGGAGTGCATTCATTGGCTGAATCGTTTCAAATAATATTAAGAGTAAAGTGCTGAGATTGCGCATGCAGCAACGTCTATCGCCCCTAAGCAGAGCCCTACGCCCCAAGATGGTTTCCAGGGTCGTTGCCGCCGTTGTTTGCTATTCAGTTTCCCCACATGTTGTTGCGGTAGATGAGTCTCTTTGGGACATTTCCCTGGAAGAGCTCGGCCAAATTCGCGTTGTCTCGATTGCCTCCGGAACCGAAACCCCCCTGGATAAGGCCGCTGCGATCACGTCGGTGATTAATGCAAACGACATTGCGGCCATGGGCGCCACGGACTTGGACCAGGTACTTGAAACGGTGCCTGGGCTCCATGTGAATCACTCTGATCAGGCCTTCTCGCCCAAGTATGTGTTTCGGGGCATTACGTCCAGCAACAACCCTCAAGCGCTGATGCTGATCAACGGAATACCCGCTACCACAATGATGTACGGGAACCGCAGCAATGCCTGGGGTGGCATGCCGGTCAAGGCGATTGAACGTATCGAAGTTATCCGGGGCCCTGGTTCTGCACTTTATGGGGCCGATGCTTATTCCGGTGTGATCAATATCATTACGAAAGGTCCGGAATCCGTGGACGGTCAAACAGTCGGTGGAAGGGTTGGGAGTTTCGATACCCGAGGAGGCTGGTTGGAGTCGGGCCACCAGATAGGCGATCTGGGTTTGAGCCTGATTTTGGAATATCAAACCACCGACGGTTGGCGAGAAACGGTCGAGAGAGATGCTCAAACCAATCTTGACGAAATCTTCGGTACATCGGCTTCGTTGGCCCCCGGCCCCGTTAATACGGGTGTAGATCAGTTGGATGCTCGCTTTGAAGTTGGCGGTGACCAATGGACATTCCGCGCAGGTCTCCAAGACCGCAGCAACCTTGGTACTGGCCCGGGTGTTGCTCAGGCCCTGGATCCAGAAGGCGAGTTCTCCTCCAGACGGATTAACGCTGATTTCAGCTATCGATTTCCGGAGCTAGCCGATTCGCTGGACGTTGAAGCACGGGTATCTTATTTCAATATAACTCAGGAGCCTGAGAACGACATTGTTCTCTACCCACCCGGAGCCTTTGACGGTGCTTTTCCGGAGGGTCTGATTGGAAGCCCGGGATACAAGGAACATCAGGCTCGTTTTGACCTCAGTGCAATCTACCGCGGCTTCACAAACCATCGCATACAAACGGGCATCGGCGGCCTATGGGCTGATCTGTATGAGGTTACCGAAAGAAAAAACTTTAACCCTGATTTTAGTCCTAAGGGTAGCGTGGTTGATGTTTCCGGCGACCCGACTGAGGTTTGGATGCCTGAAGAAAATCGGCTCAGCTACTATGTCTTTGTGCAAGATGAGTGGCAGTTCGCCCAGAACTGGCAATTGGTAAGCGGTATTCGTTTCGATGATTATTCAGATTTCGGCAGTGCAATAAATCCCCGAGCGGCTTTAATATGGGCAACCACCGATACCGTCACCACAAAGCTCCTATATGGACGGGCATTCCGCGCCCCCTCTTTGAACGAACTTTACGTCGCGAACAACCCCGTCACGATGGGTAACACAGACTTAGGCGCGGAAACGATTGATACATTTGAGATCGCTGTTTCTCATCAGCTGAATGCGCAGTTGTTCTATGGCATTAACCTTTTCTACTACGAGATTGAGGACTTGATCACGGCAATTGCTGTGACCGGCCCCGTATCCCAGGAGTACCGAAACTCTGAGGACCGGACAGGACATGGCGGTGAAGTTGAACTCACCTACAGTCCGGTCGACGAAGTAAAGTTAACGGCGAACTATGCGTATCAAAAGTCGACCGATGAACGAAACAATTCTGGTGTTGGCGAAGCACCGAATCACCAGCTGTATGGGCGTATGGAATGGAGTGTAAGCCCGGTTTGGGATTTTGTCACACAACTCAATTGGGTTGGCAGACAGAAGCGAGTGGCCAGTGACCCCCGCTCCCCAGTGGATGATTATACAACGGTGGATTTAACGCTAAGAGCCGTTGATGTGTTGCCTGACTGGACAGTTTCTTTGGCAGTGAAGAATCTGTTTGACGAAGACGTCAGAGATCCTAGTCCCTACGCCGATCCCGTCCCTGCAATCCCCAATGATTTTCCAATGCCAAGGCGACAAGTTGTTGGGGAGCTCCAATACCGTTTTTAGAGTTGTCCCCCTCCAACTGCGAATCTTTCAATCTGACCGCCATTTACGTTTGGCCGGGCCACCATAAACGATATTCTCACAGCGCACAGGAAAGAAACTACCTTCAGGCTTGTCTCTGGTGTCCTGGTAGCATGGAGCCATACCTGTCACAAAACATGGGGTGAGGAACAACTGGTACTCTTGGCACGTGAGTCCCATATCAGCAGCCAAACCTGCGTGAATTGCCGCCACATTCATCGAATATCCGTGTTTCTCGTCAAGGTGCTGGTGCACGTCTAATGCCATTTGGAGATAGCGACCATCCGCCAATCCAAGTTCTCTGGCCTTGTCGAGGGTGTAGGATATTCGCTCATCGGTTTTTGCTAACGGGCGGCCGTAGCCGTATAGAATTCGCTTTTTTCCTTTTTCCTGATCGACAAAATCTGCTAGCTGGCCACCTTCGTCACACCACTGCCCTGCCCGGTAGAAAAAATCCAGAGCCCGAACTTCCGGTCTGCGGCCATATATGGACGCTTCAGAAACACTCATGCCAGCCATCAGCGCCAGTGATGGCGTGGTTCGAACGGTTCCTGCCAGGGCGGTGACGTGGTTTGGCCAAATGGATGCATCCGGGTAGCTGGTTGAAACCCAATAAAAGTTAAGCAGTTTGGCAACATTCTCACCAGGATCTCTACCCAAGATGGCGTAGAGATAGAGATGTATCCAATCCATTTCACCCAACTCTTTATGCAAGTCCTTGCCATGTATGACCACCCGATCGGATAAATAAGCCTTTCCTTTGTAGGTCAACCACCGGTTCTCAGTGTCAAAAAGATGCTCAAAACTCACTGTCCATCCTCCCTGTCGGAATCAGCAGATACCGGGCCGGGGTCATCTGCCAACTCGATAGCAGGCCCGTAGTATGGGAATTTCTTCCACCCCATTCCTTTTTGCTCAATCGCGTGGGCGGCTGCTCCGGGCAGCCTCAATATAAGGTACAACATGCTGGCCTGATCTTCGTTAAGGTCCAGATCTACAAAAGTCGCAGCGGCGACGCCACTCAACGCAAGAGGATAGCCAACGGCTAGCTCAAGTTCTTCCCGATGCTTCCTCAACCACTGAAGAGCACCATCACCAGGAGCGAGGTCAGCGAGATAGTTCAGCGCTTGCCAGACAGGCGTTGTAATGGATTTCCCATTGGGATCAAACCCTGGGGCATGTTCCATTGGTAGCCAAATATCCGCCCTCTCATCCTCTTCTGGGCTGAAGAGCCTTTCAACCCATGTTGGGATGTCTCTACCGCATTCACGCCAGAGCCTGACCGAAATAGCCACTTCCTGTGCACCGCCATACTGCCCCGCCCCCACTGCCAGCGCTGCCATAAGAGCGGAACTGTGATTGGTACCCGCCACTCCGGCATTCATGGCAGCCCGAACACTCGCTTCTCTGGGGCCTGGATTAGCCAGCACCATAGCAAGCTTTTCCAAAAATCTTGTTTCCCCGGGAGCAGGCTTTTCACCGCGGAACATGAGCAGTAGATAGTCGAACCAGCCAGCCTGGGGAACGATTTCGCCATAGACATCGTAGCCCGAGCAAAAGCACTGTCGGGCTGCGAATGGATTGGAATCTTCCGGCTCTTCCAGCCAAAAGTTAGAGTGGTAGACGTAATTGGAAGTCATATGCAGTGCTCTTTAAACGGCGCCCGTTAAAACCTTCATTCTGGATCCCATTGGTGGAACTTCATCTCTGTCAATGATGACGTCCAGCAAACACGGACCTGATCTCTGGAGGATCGATTCAAGATCCAGGGAAAGCAGTTGTTCCATTGTTTCAATGCGATAAGATTCTATTCCCATGGCTTCCGCCATATCAGCGTATCGGATAACCGGCAAACGGTTACCAATCGGCTCTCCGCCACTGAGGCTTTGTCCGTGTCTAACCATCCCCAGTGAGGAATCGTTTAGTACGACCATGAGCAGATTGAGATTCTCCTGCAATGCCGTGGTGATTTCCTGACCAGCCATTAAATAGCTTCCGTCACCTGTAAAGCATATGACGGGGGCGCTCTTTACGGCGGATGCTACCCCGACTGATGCCCCTATTGCCCACCCCATTGAAGAAAACCCAATACCGATATGGAAGAACTTTTTGGAAGGGTCCTGATCCTCATTACGGCGAACGTTCCAATGATGAATACCCCAGAGGAAGCTATTGCCGCTATCCATGAGCACCCTGGCGTTTGAAGGGCACTCCCTGCTCATATAGGTCATCAAAGCTTGGGGCTTTATCTTGCCGCTGAAATTCTCACAACCTTCCCGATTGTCGAGCTGTATCTGTGTGGGTAATTGCGTGTGATGTTCTGTCGTAGAGACAAAACTTCCGCCGGTTTCAATCGCAAGCGCGTCTGCAATAGGCGTGAGCGTTAGTTTTGGCGAACCCAGGATGACCAACCGGGCCATCGTGGATCGGGTAAGGTGTTCAGGGTTTCTTGATATGTGGATTAACCGGTCAGAGAGTATGGCTGTTGTATCCCATCCGGAGGTTGATACTTCATCCAGGGCAGACCCAACCACCAATACCAAATCCGCGTTCGTGGTTTTGAGTGCTTCCGCTGCGCTTTGATGTCCCGCAAATCCAAAGACCCCACGATATAGCGGGTGATAGCTATCGACGATCCCTTTGCCGCGAGGTGTGGTCACTATCTGCCAATGTTTCGATTCCGCCAAGCTAATTAAAATATGGGCAGCCTCTGCAGAACCCTCCCCTAATACAACGGTTACTTTTGAAACCGACGACAACTCTTTCAATAACAACTGGGTTGCATCTGGGCTTGGTGCAACGTCGTGATGAGTAAAAGCTCGTAGATTCTGATGGCTTGAGTCATCAGAAACAGGATGTCTCATTACATCCAACGGAATGCCCAAGTGCGAAGGGCCCGGTTGGTTTCCCAGTGCATAGCTGACAGCCTGAAGCAGCTTTGTCTCAAGCTGTGCGGTATGTGAGACGAACGTGTTGTAACGTGTGCAACGGGCAAACATCTCCATGGTGTTGATGCTGGTGCAAGAGCTTTCCTGAAGAGACCCCTGTCCAAACCTATCAAGTGACGTCTGAGCTGAGATAACAAGCATCGGAATGTTGTCTGCATAGGCAGACGCCACACCCGTTATCAGATTGGTTGCGCCAGGACCTGCCGTTGAGCAGCACACACCCAGGCGACCTGTTTCACGGGCATACCCCTCGGCCATGAAAGCTGCGCCCGTTTCGTGTCGCGAGATGACAGCTTTGATACCGCCGCGTCTCTCACTGCGAGCAAGCGCATTGTAAAAAGGCTCTATACTTCCGCCGGGTACACCAAATACATACTCAACACCCAATCGCTCAAGATAGCGAATAATTAGGTCACCATTTTCGAGCATTGATAATCCTTTTGGAGGTTACGTCCATTGAAGTGTAAATGAAGACGGAAGGTTAACTATTCCAGCGGTCGAGGTTTGGCAATCCCATACCCTTGGGCGTAATCGAGGCCCAGTTCAATCAGGCGGGCTTTCACCTCATCGTTCTCTACGAACTCGGCAACCGTCTTGAGTCCAGCAGAGTGGCCGATACGGTTGCATGCGTCGACTATGGATAAATCAATAGGGTCGTCCAGCAAGTTGCGGACGAAACCACCATCAATTTTCAGATAGTCCACTGGCAGGGCTTTCAGATAGGAAAACGAACTCATGCCCGCGCCAAAATCATCAAGCGCGAATTTAAACCCTCTGCTTTTGGCGGAATTGATGAAGCTCTGAGTCGCATTTAGATTAGCAATTGCGGAAGTTTCAGTGATTTCAAAGCAGATACGCTCCGGGATCAGCTTGTAACGCTCCGCTAATTGGCTGATGTACAGAAACAGTTCCGGTTCGTTGAACGAACTTCCAGACAAATTGATAAAGAAGGTTCCCGTGCTCTCACGCCCAAGGCCCGTGCGGTTAAGGTACTCGAATGCCAGTTCGATGACTTTTCGGTCAATCCTTGTCATCAGGTTGAAGCGTTCTGCCGCGGGAATAAAGGCGCCGGGGAGCACGATATCATCCCCCTCTTTCAAGCGGACCAGGAATTCAGTTCTAAAACCGTCAGACGCGTCTGGCTGAAGGGCAACCATCTCCTGATGCCAGAGGCAGAAACTGTTGTTTTGCAGAGCTTGCTGGATGCGGCTGGTCCAGTTCATGTCCCGCTCGCGTTGCTGCATCTCAATGTCGTTGGTTTCGTATAGCTGGACATTGTTGCGGCCCCGATCCTTGGCGGCGTAGCACGCCAGATCGGCATGGCTGAGAAGCTCCCCGGCACTGTTGTAGTGTTCGTTGATCACAACCATCCCGATACTGAGCGACACCGAAAACGGCTTGTTCTGCCACACGAACCTAAATTCATGAACCTCTTCGCACAACTTTTCGGCCACCTTCTGCGCATGAACCGCGTCACAACCTCGCAGCAGCACTCCGAATTCGTCACCTCCGAGGCGAGCCAGGGTGTCATCAGAGCGAACTTGATGTGACAGCAGCCCGGCGACCTGCTTAAGCAGGTGATCGCCAGCTACGTGGCCGCAGGTATCGTTTATGATCTTGAACTGGTCAAGGTCAAGATAAAGCAGTACATGCTGGCTGCCAGTCTTGTGGGTGTCTTCAAGCGCCTGTACGAGCCGCCGTTCAAACTCCCGACGGTTCACAAGATCGGTAAGGCTATCATGATAGGCCATATGCTCCAGGGCCGTTTCCGCAACACGCTTGGCCTGGCGCATGAATCCTTCCCGTACTTCCCGGTCAATGGCGGGAATCAGGCGGGAAAGATTATCTTTCATGATGTAATCCTGCGCACCGGCTTTCATTGCCGTAACAGCAACGCCCTCGCCGATGGTTCCGGATACTATGATTACTGGCAGGTCCTTGCAGTATTTCTTGGTCAGCTCCAAGACCCGAAAGGAAGAGAAGCCAGGCATGTTGTGGTCGGTAATGACGATATCCCACTTTCCCCGGCGAAGCGCATAGGATAGACGGTCTTCGCTGTCCACCAATTCATGATAGGGGGCTATGCCTCCTTTGCGCATCTCTCGCAGTAGAAGCAGAGCATCGTCTTCTGAATCTTCGACGATCAACATCCGTAGAGGGCTGGCTGTGTCTGTCAATGGCCTTACCTTATTTAAACGAGCGAACCGCACCCGCCTTGGGTACTTTATTAACAAAGAGCCAATAGCGGGCAAGCAACTTCATTTGTTCCGTAAACTCCCGATAATTGATCGGCTTGGTGATAAAGCTATTGGCTCCCAGACGGTAGGCATCCAAAAGGTCCGCCGGTTCATCAGAGGACGTAACCATCACGACCGGCAACCAGTTGGTGAGTGGCGAGGAGCGAATGCCTTTTAGAACTTCCAGGCCGCTGACCTTGGGAAGCTTCACATCAAGCAAAACAAGACCGAGCGAATCCAAATCTTTACATGGGTGCCTGGCATCGTCGCCAAACAGGAAATCCAGGGCTTCCTGCCCGTCTTCCAATACAATAACTGGGCTGTTCTCGCTCGCACTCTTGAGAGCACGCACTGCCAGAACCTGATCATCCGGGTTGTCTTCAACCACAAGGATTGAGTGGCCATCCATGTTTTTATTTGCCCTTTCAACGAATTGCATAAATGGGTTAAACCTGACTACAGTCTAGCCCTGATCTTCGGCAACAGGCAACTTCACAACAAAACTCGCACCCTCACCCAATTGCGACGTGGCGGAAATATCACCATGATGTCGGCGAACCACACGATATACGGTCGCAAGTCCAATACCCGTGCCGCCGAACTCCGACGGCGTATGAAGCCGATTGAATGCCACGAACAGTTTGTCGATGTACCTCATATCGAAGCCGACACCGTTGTCACGAACCTCAATAGAGACCCAGCGCCCTTCCCTTCTGGACACCACTTCGACGACCCGTTTTTCTTCTTTGGCACTGTATTTCCATGCATTCGCAAGCAGGTTCTGGAACGCAACACGCAGCATTCGGCTATCGCCGACAATCCACATACCTGGCTGTATGAGAATTTCCGTTGGCACCTCATCACTGATGTCTTGCAGTTCTTCGGTAATTTCTTCCAGCAATTGACTCAAGTCTATCGTCTGGTTCTCCATGGACTGTCGGCTGACTCGGGAAAGAACAAGTAGCCCGTCGATGAGCCCTGCCATCCGTACACTCGCCGCACGGATTCGCTTCAGGTAATCCTTACCGATGTCATTTAACTGATCACCGCAATCTTCCTCCAAGGCCTGACCAAACCCTTCAACGGCCCTCAGGGGCTGCCTGAGGTCGTGGGAAACCGAGTAGCTGAAAGCCTCGAGTTCGCGATTGGCCATGCTCAGCTCCGAGGTCCTGGCCTCGACAATGCGTTCCAGGCTGTCGCGGCTCTCCAGGATGCGGTGGTTTTGTTGCTGGATGGTGCTGATCATCTCGTTGAAGGTGTTACCCAGACGCCCGAGTTCGTCGGTGCCGGAAACCGGCGCACGAATGGAATAGTCGTGGTCCTGGGCAATGCGTTCGGCAGTCTCTGAAAGCTTGAGAATGGGTTCGGACACAATTCTCTGTAACCTGAGAGCTAAAAACACCAGCGCGATCAGGATCACCGCGCCGATACCAGAGGCAACGAATACGAAGGTCCGGATATGGCCTCGCAAAACTTCAAGGTGTGATGCGAGGAAAAGCTGCCCCACCACTTCGTTGTCCAGTGTGACCGGCATCATTAACCGATACGCGTCCCCGACGAACCCTACTTCCAACTGCGGGCCAGCCTTGGGGCATTGCATCTGCTGCCGCCCTGCCAGGGAAGTCATCACATTCCCCTGCTGGTCGTAAACACAGGCCTGCCGGATGGTGTCGATACGCTTCAGGCTGGCGATGATACTGCTCAGCTGTTGGTTATCCTCAAACACCAGGGCGGCCGCGGACTGCTCCGCCAGAATGCTGGCTATGACGTGTAGCTCAGATTCGAGCTGTTTCCGGTAATTCTGATTTTCAACAAAGATGAGGCTCGCACAGACCAGGGCAATGCCGAGCGCACTGGTGAACAGCGTGAGGAAAAGCAGTTTGGTTTTAAGTCGCCAGTATCGCCACTGCCCAATCATCGTAGGACCCTCACCGCTAGCTCCAGAAGCCTGGAGTTAATGGTCAGGCCTGCTTCCGTCGCGGCATTCAGGCTGATTTCGAAACGAATGACATTGCCCTGTTTCACGTAACCGACAATGCCGCCCTTGCGAATGAAGTCTGGCAGATCACTAACCGTCAGTACGCCTTCTTGGCTCTGGGCCATTTTGAGCAGGTCGTCGACATTTCTGGACTGAGACTGGCCTATAAAAAGTACGTCGCATCCAGCAATATCGGCCAGTTTGTTAGGGTATCGAAGCTTAAGCTCCCTACCTTGGGATTTACGACCTCGCAAGGGGTCAAGCAGGTTACCAAAGGGATCATCACCATAGATGCACACGTCAAGAGGCTCGGAAACGGTTGCCCCATTTGACCAGGTAACAAAGCGTGTGAAGTTATAGAGGAACGCAGCTTTAACTTCATACTCCGAGCGTATGGAAGCATGCGCAAACGCCAGGCTGAGACACAGGCTGAGGACTAGGGAAACAAGATATTTCAGGTGATCCCTCACAAATTGGCCACGAAGCGAATAGTCATGTTGATAAATAAATTATATGGGAGCCCGGCACCTACGGAAGGTTAGCACCCGTTTCGCTGGCGTCAACTGTATTGTAAATCTGTACTCCCCCAATAGCACCCATCTGTGTCTGTTTCGCCAACACCGGAGCAATAGAATTTTATTAAGCACCGGAGGTGGAATATGAACATCGACACAGTCCTGTTTCGAAGGCTCAAACGCTATATCTACAACCAAAGAACCCGCACGCGCCTGAGACGACGCCTGCGGGGAATGCCGATGAGAGAATTGGACCGACTGGCATGGGACATCGGAACAACCAGATCTGAACTGGTGCGCGAGGCACACAGCCCATTCTGGAAGACGTGCCACTGAGCCCTGTTGCAGGGCTCAGTGTGGACTACTCGCGCCAGAATGGCTTATGCGCTTCCTCTGAAAGGCCGCCATAGGGTAGCCCTATGTCCTTTTCGATCAGTCGCGTGTCCATTTCATACAGCGACTTCCTCAATTGGTACCGGCGACTCCAACGTCCCGCATAGCGTTTGATGGCAGCAATGGCCCGTCTCAGAATAGTGCTCTTTGAGGGAACACAGGAAATCGATGGTGCTTGTCCGAGTGTTTGATTGACGAGAGTGGCTTTCATTTCCATCTTCCTTTAAATATGAACGATGACTACAATGAAACCATTCTCGACCCGCTTTATTAGGTCGTCTATCGACAATATATGAACCTGGTGTTCGAAAAATATGAACATAAAGCTGGACAGGCTCAAGTCCTTTCTCCTGGTAGCTGAAGAGTCCAACCTGACTCGCGCAGCCGCTCGCCGCCATTCAACCCCATCGGCAGTGAGTGAACACCTGCGCCAACTTGAAGACGAGTTCGAGGTCCAGTTGTTCGAGCGGAGTAAGCGGGGAATGTCCCTGACCGCGGCGGGCGAACGATTGCTCATGCCCGTTCGCCAGGTGTTTACCGCCGTAGAGGATATACGTAACACTGCGCTTTCCTTGCGCTCGATGCCTCACGCAACACTCCGCCTTGGACTCAACTCACCGCCTGAATACCTTCGCGTAGACGAAGTGCTCCGCCGGAAGACGGACGCTCTCCCTCATCTAAACCTGGAAATGAAAACCCGGTCGTCAACCCAGATTGTCGAGCAAGTGCTTTCGGAAGAACTGGATCTGGGGTATGTCTATGGGAACTGCGAGGACCCGAGGTTGAAGGTGGTGCCACTCACGCCAGTGCGTATTTCCGTTGTTGGCCCTGCGGATACGGAGCTCGACACCCTACCGGCCGACTTCGAGTCACGTCGGCGCCTGCCCTGGGTCTGGCCCAACCGGGACTGCCCGTTTTTTGATTTCATGAAGGACCTGCTTGGCCCTCAGGCAAGCCTCTCCGAAGCGGCCACCAGTTCCGACGACGAGTATTCCACGGTGGTTATGGTCAAATCCGGCATGGGGTTTGGGCTTGTCGAGCGGGAGTTCGCGGAACAATCACAGAGCCGAGGAGGGGTGCGTATTTTTGATGATCCTGAGATGATCACCAACCTCAATCTGATATGCGGCGTGCGAAACTATGAACGTTCAGAATTGCGGGCACTGTTCGATTTGATCGTAAGTGAATGGAAACCGTAACGGTATTCTCACGCCTTGGTGAACTTATTCACCGAGCTGATTTTCTCACCGTTCCAGATAAACTCGAAATGCGCCGCCTGGATAACACTGCGGACGTGCCTGGGAGTGAATAATCCCCAGCAGGTATCGCCGGGTTTTCGAACAGAGTGATACCGAAGCCCTTCCGACCCTGCCCTGTAGAGCCTGCGACCATAACTCCGTGAAGCCGCGTAGCTGTCAGCATCGTAGATGGCGTTTCCAAAGGAGAGGGTCGTGGCGTCGTGCAGGGTCATCGTCCCTACCTTGCACTTAAGCCCCCGGAACACCAGCCGGTCGTAGTCCAAACCGTGAACGCCCTGCCAGTAGCGTGACTGGTGATAGGCCACCTCCGCTATCGCTGTATCGATGCTCTCCCCCATATACAGAACACCGTACTGGCCATCGCTGAAACGGCTGCCCGCTGGGTTCACATGGGTAAACGGGCCAGTGGCGTAGGAGCAGCCAGGAATTCCGAAAGGAATCTCCGCTTTGCGGATCAGGTTTAGATTACCCAACTCGGTTTGAAGACGGGGGTTGGTGAGCGCTTGAAGTTCGTAGAGAGCATCAAACTCATCTTCATCCGCCACATCATCAAACAGACTGATGGGCGGAAACCTCGAGTTGATCAGGCGGAACCCGGTAATGCTCTCGGGTGTGATCGTTGGCGGCAATTCCTGGCTCACCAGAGCCCTCCGCGCAACACATCAATACGCCTGAAAGTCTCATACAAGGCTGCAAACTGGCCCGTGCTGATAATCTCAAGTGGGCTTTTGCCGTTGAAGTATGGATTGTCATTCTTCAGCGCCATAAAGCCGTAAACATTCTTCGGATTCTCGAAGATCATCCGCAGGCAGCCATGGATGTTGACCAGATAACTGAGACGTTCAATCTGGTCATGGGTCAGGCTCGCCTGCTCCGGTGCCTTACGATACTTGTAATACGCCGGGCGGGAGATCTGGAGGATTTTCTGTACCTGCTCTGCAGAGCAACCCCAGCGGTCCAGAATATTAAACACGGTCTTCAGGCCAACGCCGGAGACATTGTTTTTTTCGACGGTTGCGAGTTTCTGCGCGTTACTCATAACGGACACCACTGTTTTCGGACTTTTGCCCATCGAACATATGGTATCATTGTAGACTTTAACTAACTAATTGTCTACGCGTAGAATCGCCGGGCAATTCACCCAGCGTGCTCTTCAGCCACGTCGGCCAAGCTTTTGTACTCACAGTCCTGTTTCGCGATGAAGGCGTCCGCCGAATCAATCAGGATGTTGTCGTCGCGCATGAACCGTCGACCCAACAGTGCCGGATAGGAAAATTTCCCACGGTCCGTGAGCGAGAACTCGGTCTTGTGACTGGTACCCGCAATACAGAAATCCATGACCACCACAAACCGGCGCTGCGAGGGTGCGCCCTTGCGCTTGATTTTAACCGTACGCTCAACAGGTAGGCTGAACTCCAGAATCACCTCTTCCAGATTCTTGCCGTCGGCGTCGTTCTCATCCTGGTGATCAGCCAGCGGCAACTGGAAACTGACCCACTCTTCATCACCTTTCATGAACGGCTCAACATTGACTGCGTGCAGTGAAGAGGTTTTGGCCCCGGTGTCCAGCCGGGCCTTCATGCGCAGTCCTGTACCCTCGAGTACAAGCCATTCCACAAAACCAAGTCGCTCTGGCACAGCGTTTTCATTACTGTTTTTCTCAGCCATGGCGATGGTGGGGATCAGGAACGCGAAAAGCGCAGCGACAACGTATCTCTTGGAGTCCGTCAACATTCAAAATCCTTTGTGGCGAAGTGTTTGAGTTCAGGAAAAAAACTCAGGAACCTGCGTTCGAGTTCCTGGTCGTGGATTTTGATCTCCTCGATGATTCCGCTGAACGCATTCCTGAACCGTATGCGATTGGCGACCCGGTCCAGTGCATACCCAATGTTGTCAATATCCTGGTATGAGTGGAACCAGTCGTGGAGAACGATCTGCTGAGTCACCCTCTGCATTCTGTCAGGCATTAACGACGCGTTTTCATCGAGTTCCCGATAGACCTGATCGATAAAGGTATCGGAATCCACATGACTAAAGCATTGCCAGTTTCTTAACAGGTAGTGATCGTAGAGGATATCCAGCGCCACACCCGAGAAACGTCGGCGCTGAGGGGAGAATAACCGCTTGCTGGCAATGACTTGTGAATGCTGGTCGGTAAACGCATCCACTGCCCTGTGATGCCGCAGCCCCACTCTCACTTCCCGGGGCAGTTCGTCCGGCACAATGCCTCGCGCAAAGTCCCCCAGCAGGCTGCCCACACGAGCCTTGGGGGAATCCGGGGCAAGGAAGAGATGAGCAAGGTGATTCAAGCTGACTCCCAATAACGGCGGCGAACAGGCCTCCGCCGCCAAGGTTGCTGTCTGCAGAGCGCTCCGATCAGAAGTTGAAGGTAACGCCCAGGCCCAGGCCGTCAACGGTGGAGCCATCCTTGTCATAGTAACGCATGTATTCCACGTTGCCAGACACTTCCGGTGACAGCTCAACATTCACACCAGCGCCATAGGAAAAGTCCGACTCATCCTCGGTGGTAGTACCCAGGAACGACTCCGCTTCCACTTCAACTCGGGTAACACCGAAAATGACGTAGGGTGTTGCAGGCGATTCGTTCGCCAGATTCAGGGTGGCGTAGCCGCCGAAAAAATTGTCCAGCGAGTAATCGACGCCGCCAGTACGATCATCGTCCACACCAAAACCACCGCGGGCTTCAAGCCCGAAAAAGGGCGTCACCAGGCCGCCAACCTTCGCGGACAGCGTACCAACATCAACGTCGTCGCCGCCGCTCTCGATATTGATAAAACTGTAGTTCAGGCCGGCATAGAGGCTACCGCCGCCAGACTTGTAGACATCAGCGGAGGCGCTTTGGGAGAACGCCATCAGAGGTACTGCGGAAAGACCAAGAATCAGTGCAATTGGCTTTTTCATTTGAATACTCCTATTGATTCCAAACCGGACTCACAATCCGAAGTTGCATCAGGCTGACGACAAACACCAGCGGCAGGATCCTTATTTACGCGGAATTTACAGCGATTTAATGTACCTGTAAGACCCTGACACACTTCGGGTTCCACCTTGCGAAAGCCCCAAGCCGCATGTATTCTGACGCCGTCTCTCTGTTCAGCCGGCTAGAGCGTCCTTTGAGAAACCTGAACCCCGTAATCTTTATCATGAGCGTCATGTTTATACTTCTTAGTATTTTCATGACCTTACCTGTGCTTCTTCTCGTAACTTCTGAATCGCCGAATGCCATGGCGTTTGCGGAGTCTGCGGCTATCTGTTTTGGCACGGGACTACTGGGTATCCTCACGACCTACCGCCAGCCAAGAGACCTGAAGCCGCGTTACATGTTCGTTCTGACTGTCTCCAGCTGGTTTATCATCGCCCTGCTCTCCTCGCTTCCGTTCTACCTCAGTGACCTCGGACTCACCCTCGGCGAGGCCTTTTTCGAAGGCACATCCGGCATCACCACCACCGGTGCCACGGTGCTTACAGGCCTGGACTCCATGGACCAGGACCTGCTGCTCTGGCGCTCTGTGCTGCAGTGGATTGGTGGCATCGGGATCATCGGCATGTTCGTTGCCGTACTGCCCTTCCTCCGCGTGGGCGGCATGCGGCTTTTTGCAACGGAGTCTTCTGAATGGACGGATAAGGCCCTGCCGCGAATGAAGACCCTCAGTCGTGGCCTGCTGTTGGTTTACGTGATGTTTTCGGTGCTTGCGGTAACGATCTATTGGCTATCCGGCATGAACCTTTTTGACGCGTTCAACCATGGCCTGACGAGTATTGCGACCGGGGGTTTCTCCACATCCGACTTGTCCATGGGCAAGTTCGACTCCAACCTGATTCTGTTGGAAGCCACCCTGTTCATGATGATCGGCAGCATGCCGTTCTTTCTTTTTGTCCGGGAAATGCATGGCCAGCACGGCGTGCTGTTCAGGGATCAGCAGGTGCGGCTGTTCGTGACCATCCTGCTGGTGGTACCTGCCTTACTGACTCTTTACCGCTGGTACGTCTCACCAACGGAGTTTGACCTCGTTAACGGCTACGTGTCGACGCTCTTCAATGTCACGTCTGTGGTCACGACAACCGGCTATGCCTCGGAAGATTACTCTGCGTGGGGGCCACTTGCGTTTGTGCTGTTCTTCTTCCTGATGTTTATTGGCGGGTGCTCTGGCTCAACGGCCGGGGGCATGAAAGTGTTCCGCTTCCAGCTCTCGCTGATCGTACTGAGGGAACAGCTGATGCGACTGTTGCACCCCAGGGCGGTATTTACCCGTAACTACAATGGTCGCGCGGTCAGTGACGAAATTATCGCTTCGATGATTGCCTACACCTTTATCTTTCTGTTGTGCCTTCTGATCATAACGGTCGCGCTGGCCGCTTTGCAGTTGGACTTTATCACGAGCCTGTCGGGAGCCCTCACCGTGCTGACCAACGTTGGCCCGGCATTGGGCGACACGATTGGGCCAGCGGGCACCTTTGCACCGCTCCCAGAGCTTGCCAAATGGATTCTATCGGTGGGTATGCTGATGGGACGTCTGGAAATACTGAGCGTGGTGATTGTGCTTTCACCAGCGTTCTGGCGAAGCTAAGCGAGGCAACCTGCCCTGCTTAGGCTTCGCCAATCGAACGGCAGGCGAGCTTTACAGCACGTTATCGCGAAGGAACTTGCCGATATCCACGATCTCTTCCATGCACACGCTGTGTTCCATCGGATAGGTCTCGTACGTGGGTTCAAACCCCATCTCCTGCAGCTTTTCCACGCTTTGCCGGCCCAGGGCCTCCGGTACCATCGGGTCAAAGGTGCCATGATAGATCCGGATCGGGATGTCACGATTTGCCTCCGAGCGCTTCACAGTCTTCGCCGTGGCAAAGTACGTTGACAGGGCAATAATACCCGCCAGGCGCTTCGGATAGCTCAACCCAAGCTCGTAGGCCACGGCGCCCCCCTGGGAAAAACCGGCAATCACAATGTTCTCGCTCTTCACGCCACGCTCAATTTCCCGGTCCACCAGTTTTGCAACGGCGTCTGACGAGGCCACCAACTGATCGGTGTCCACTACCCGATCAATATCCATCGCCTTGATGTCGTACCAGGCTGGCATCGTCATTCCGCCATTGATGGTGACCGGCATATTGGGGGCGTGAGGGAAGATGAACCGAACTGCGGCATTGTCGGGCAGCCCCAGCTCCGGCACAACCGGCTCAAAATCATGGCCACTGGCACCGAGGCCATGCAGCCAGATAACGGCAGCAGTAGGATGGGGATTGGTTTCAAATTCAATATATTGAAGTTCTTGCACAAAATACCTCGGGTATCAGGATTGTTCCGTTGGTGTATTCGTCGCGCCATTGCCATTGTGGGCCTCAAGTGCTGTCACCACCGGGTTGGCGTACATATCCAGCAGATAGGGCCGAATCGCCGGGTCGCAGGCATCAAGTCGACGCTCCATCTCCGCTTCAGCAGCTTCAATTTCCGCCGCTGACCAGGCTTCTGCCGTCACGACCGCATCGCTCACAGAGTCTCTGGTGGCGTGTGAATCAGGGTGTATGCCCCGTTGCTGATAGGCCACCAGATTAGACGTGTGCAAGTGATAGTTGGCATGCATCTCCCGATCGATCCGGGCAGCCAGTTCCTTTGGCGTGTTTTCGGCATTCGCGATGGGCGCGCCAAAATGTACGTGCACATGCCCCTTGAATCCCGTAAGCCCGCGCATAATCTGGTCGGTATCCTCACCTTCCGCCTTAATGTACTTCCCCGTGCGGGAGCGGGTTTCCAGCTCTCGGGCCTTATCCATATCGCATGGGTCATACTCGTACGCAATAGAGACTGGAACGATGTGCAGCCGGTTCATGGCTTCGCCAAAATCCAACCCGCTTTTCTTCTGGCTCATATAAAACATTTTGACGATGGCGGGATCGGTGAAATCCAGCCCGTCTTTGGCGCGCCCTTCACGCTGAGCAATCCAGATGCTCTCGTTGTTATCAATACTGTGATTTATAAACGCCGAAAGCATGATGTAGGCGTCTCGCATTTCACGCGGACTGGTCATGCTGCGGCGGACAACAAAACTCTTGTTCAGCCGCATCATCTCGGCAAACACGCGGTTCGCCAGCAGGTTGTCGCCGATGGCAATACGGGTGGTGTTGAAGTCGTTCGCAAACAGCAGGTAATTGACCACCATCGGGTCAAACACAATGTCGCGGTGGTTGGAGATGAACAGGTAAGCGGTCTGCTTGTCCAGATTTTCCAGTCCACTGTGGGTAACCCGGGTCGTTGTGTGATCAACCAGTTCGCCAACGTAACCAGACAATCGCGCCTGGAGATCATCGATACGAGTAACCCCGCCGAAGTGGTTGGCCAGCCAGCGCTTGACCCATACCCGGAGAACCGCCGGTGCCCATTTGGCCAGTGTGGGCGATTTGAAGCGGCCAATCATGTCCAGAAATTCCGGATCCCGTACCAGATTGTTGATGGCGGTTCCGGTTTCCTCGTCCGAGTAAGGTCGGATGGCGTCAAATTCCTGCATGGAGTTCCTGTTTGTTGGGTGCAGAAAAAAGGCGCATTGTAGCGTTTATAAGGTTTGTTTGTCTCCGCCGATTCCCTGGCCGGTTTCTGGTATGATGGCTCGCCTGCCAGAACGACACTTTCTGACATCCAAGCTAACGCCCTAACGTTTACCGTCAACCAAAACCGCTGGCCAAGTCATGGATTTTGCACAACTCAGCACAGAGCGCCCCCGTGTTTCCGACCAGGACCCGGAAGAAGTCCTGCATCGTGTTTTCGGCTACGAGACTTTCCGGCCCTTACAGGGCGACATTATCCGCGAACTTGTTAATGGTGGCGATGCGTTGGTATTGATGCCCACCGGCGGCGGGAAATCCCTCTGTTATCAGGTGCCAGCCCTGGTTCGCGCCGGAACGGCCATCGTCATATCACCGCTGATCGCACTGATGCAGGATCAGGTGGCGGCGTTGAAAGAACTGGGCGTTAGGGCCGCGTTTCTGAACTCCACCATGGATTTCGAACAGGCCCGGGATACTGAAAACGCCCTTATGACGGGCGAACTGGACCTTCTTTACTGTGCTCCGGAACGGCTCATACAGCCTCGAACACTGGACCTGTTGCACCACGCATCCATTTCCCTGTTTGCCATCGATGAAGCTCACTGTGTGTCCCAGTGGGGGCACGACTTCCGCTCCGACTACCTGGAGCTAAGCCGGCTGGCTCATGAATTCCCGGACGTACCCCGCATTGCGCTCACCGCCACAGCTGACGAGCGCACCCGCAAGGAGATCGCCGAACGGCTTTCTCTGACCGAAGCCCGACATTTTATCAGTGGCTTTGACCGCCCGAATATCCAGTACAGGGTTGCCCCAAAAACCAACGCTAACAAACAATTACTGGATTTTATTAAAGCGGAACATGATGGCGACTGTGGCATCGTTTATTGCCTCTCCCGCAATAAAGTCGACAGCACCGCGAAGCTGCTCAGTGACAAAGGCTACACCGCTCTGCCCTATCATGCGGGCCTCAATGCGGGTGATCGTGCGCGGCATCAGGAGCGCTTCCTTCGCGAGGATGGCGTGATCATCGTGGCCACCATTGCTTTTGGCATGGGCATCGACAAGCCCGACGTGCGATTTGTCGCCCACCTGGACCTGCCCAAAAGCCTGGAAGCCTATTATCAGGAAACCGGCCGAGCCGGCCGTGACGGAAAGCCTTCGACCGCCTGGATGGTGTATGGCCTGCAGGACGTAATCAAACTGCGACAGATGCTCGAAAGCTCCATGGGCAATGACCACTTCAAACGGGTTGAGCGCCAGAAACTGGATGCCATGCTAGGCCTGTGCGAAGTGACAAGCTGTCGGCGACAGGTGTTGCTGCGGTATTTCGGCGACACCCTTGAACAGCCCTGTGGGAACTGTGATACCTGCCTGACCCCACCGGAAACCTGGGACGGTAAGGTTGCCGTTCAGAAGGCGCTATCCTGCGTCTTCAGGACCGGGCAACGTTTCGGGGTCACATATTTAATTGATGTGTTACGCGGCTCTGAGAACGAACGTATCCTGCAGTCCGGCCATCAAACGGTTTCCACCTACGGCATTGGTACCGAGTTGTCGGCTAATGACTGGAAGTCCGTGTTCCGTCAACTGGTGGCCAACGGTTACCTCAGGGCTGACCCGGAAGGCTACGGAGCGTTGCAGCTTACGGAGCAATGCCGCCCGCTACTTAAGGGAGAGGTTGCCATCCAATTACGCAAAGATCCCGTGGTGAAAGCCTCCAGTGGCCGTGGATCATCAGGGGCCGGCCGCCGCAGGATCGCGGACCAGATCACGGACAAACCCGGCTGGGAAGCGCTACGCGCCTGCCGCAAATCGCTGGCGGATGAGAAAGGCGTGCCACCCTACGTGATTTTCCACGATGCCACGCTGTTTGAGATCCTGGACAAGAAGCCGAACAGCCTTGCCGAAATGGCTGAGATAAACGGCGTGGGTGCGGCAAAGCTCGAAAAATATGGGGAGACTTTCCTCGCCGCCCTACGGGAGTTGGACGGCGCCTGAATGGACCTCAGCTCATTGCGCCTGGAAGCCTTTCTTGCGAACGCGATATTGGGCCATAGAGGTGGCCACATGGTTACCTTCACTGTCGTACAGTGTGCCCTGCAACTCAAACGCAGCCCTACCCGTTGCATCGGCCTCAGCCTTGATGGCTTCCACCGTGGCGGCGTCCAGTGAGAACTCCACAAACACGTCGGAGTTTGCCGGCTGCAGGAACTGAAGCGTCATTTCCTTGAGAATGGGCGTATAAGCCGGCCCCAGATCAAACAACGTCAACACGCCACCGGGAATTTCCGCCACGAGGAAGTAGGCACCAGCGTAGAGGCTGCCAAAGTGGTTCTTATTGCCTTTCAGGCGTATTCTTGCCTTAACGAACCCCGGGCGAATCTCCTCAACACTGAATCGATTCCGTGGTGCAAACGGGATCGATAGGCCAATAATCCGGTTAACGGCCGCGTAACCACTGGTTTTACGGAGCCATGCCAGCGGATGGGTGATTCGCGCCCCAGGGTCCGACTCAGATACCCAATGGCCGGTTGCACCTATCAGATTGTCGATGAACGCCATGTTTTTTACCTGTTAGTGATTTAACACCCATGATTGCAACCGTTTGAAAGGTATCGCAACTGTTTTTGGGATTTTTTACGGCAAATCCTTCCCCGACATGGAAATTCACCTAAACTGCTTTGATATCAAAACGGGCAACCACAAGAAACTCGAATGGACGCGGGAGTATGTCTTCAATGAAAGTGAGGCGTGCGCATGGCTGGCTAACGGCCCTGGCATTGTTTCTGGTTTGCCCGGGAACCGGTGTGTCTTCGGAATACCCATCTGGAGAAACACAGGCAAGGGAATATCGTCTGTGGTACCGCAATTACGACAGCCCGCCCATACGTGCCCTGGTCGCCCTCGCCTTGAACAAGACTCCGGAATACGGTTCCTATCAAATCACCCGTACCCCGGAGATGGCCCAGGGCCGGGTGATCCGTGAACTTGAGCGACAGCAATCAGGTTTGGTAGACCTCGCAAATGTTGCAACATCGAGCCAGAGGGAAGAGAACCTGCAGGCGATACCAATACCGATTGATGGCGGGCTTCTGGGGCTTCGCGTGTGTGTCGTGCTTAAGGAATCATTGCCCAGGTTCAAGGGTATCCGCAGTCTCGGCAGCCTGCAGGAAGCCGGTATCCGCATCGGCCAGGGTGCACACTGGCCGGACTCCGCGATTCTGCAGGTCAACGGAGTCAATGTGGTGACTCACTCGCGTTACGAAATCCTTTTCCGCATGCTGGAAAATCATCGTTTTGACTGCTTCGCTCGGGGTGTCAGTGAGGTCATGTTCGATCTGAAGCTTGAAAACAATCAGGACTTCGTCATCGAACCCGACCTGCTATTGGCTTACCCAATGCCCTCATACTTCTTCGTCAACCGCCACGACCATGAAACGGCTCACCGGCTTCAATTGGGTATGGAACGCGCCATTTTCGATGGCAGCTTCGGCGCATACCTGGACCAATACTATGGCCAGACCATCAATGAGCTGAACCTGCATAGCCGGAACGTCCTTGTCCTGGAGAATCCCTACCTGACTGAGGAATCCCAGGCCATTGGCAGCCGCACCCTCCTCGAACTCCAACGGCGAATCCGGAAATTATCCGGGCCAAAAGAAGCGTCCTACTCAAACCCTGAATCGTGATACGTTCTGGCTCAGTGTGTGACCAACCGATTCAAACAGCGTATCGGCTACCGATCATTCACAAACTGGTTTTCGGCGTTTGCTGCAAAGTCCTTAGCTTTATCTGATAAGAAGTCTTTAGCGCTCTCTGATAAAATACCCAGGCAATCAACAATTCTTGCCGTCATTTCCACACCCAACGGGAGCTGCCGTATATGGCCCACGAAGAACTGCACCTCAACCTTCGTAACCTGACCAGTAACGATTACCCACAGCTCCAGCGACTGATGGACAGGGTTTATGACGATATTGGCGGTGCCTGGCCAGAGGACACGATTGAAGCTCTGGTGCAGCAGTTTCCGGATGGTCAGATCTGTATCGAGGAATCCGGTGACCTGGTGGCCGTGGCCCTCACGGTTTGCGTCAAGTATGAGCGGTTCAGCAACCCCCACACCTACGACGACCTGATCCTGCGCAACGAAAAGATCTGGCACAACGCCAAGGGCGACTCGCTTTACGGTCTCGATGTATTTATCCACCCCGATTATCGCGGCTACCGCCTCGGCCGGCGGTTGTATGAGGCCCGAAAGGAACTCTGCCGATCCATGAACCTGCGCGCCATCCTCGCAGGTGGGCGGATTCCCGGGTATCACAAGTATTCAGACCAGCATTCCCCGGAAGAATACATCCAGCGAGTGGATCGCAAGGATATTTACGATCCGATTCTCAGCTTTCAGCTGTCCAACGACTTCCAGGTCACCCGGCTGATGCACAAATACCTGCCGGAAGACGAAAAATCCCTGGGATACGCGACGCTGCTGGAATGGCGGAACATCCTCTATACCCCGCCCTCGCCGGTACTCAGTGTAAAGAAAACACAGGTGCGTTTGGGTGCGGTTCAATGGCAGATGCGTGAGTTTACTTCTGTGGAAGAAGTGCTGGAGCAGGTGGAGTACTTTGTGGATGCACTCTCGGACTACAAGAGCGATTTCGCGCTGTTTCCAGAGTTCTTCAACGCTCCGCTGATGGGCCTGACCGACCAATTGGACCAGACCCGGGCCATTCGCTTTCTGGCAGGCTTTACTGAACAGTTCCGAAACCAGATGTCGGAAATGGCAGTCAGCTACAACATCAACATCATTACCGGCTCAATGCCGCTGCTCGAAAATGATCGGGTCTACAACGTGTCGTATCTTTGCCACCGCGACGGTCGAGTGGATGAGCAGCGCAAGATCCATATCACGCCCCACGAACGCCGTGACTGGGTCATCGAGGGCGGAGAAAAATTCCAGGTGTTTGACACCGACGCCGGCCGCGTGGCCATCATGATCTGTTACGACATCGAATTCCCTGAATTGGGGCGCCTGGCTGCCATTGAGGAGGTGGATATTATTCTGGTGCCGTTCTGGACGGACACCAAGAACGGCTACCTCCGGGTCCGACACTGTGCCCAGGCGCGTGCGATTGAAAATGAGTGTTACGTGGTGATCACCGGTAGCGTGGGCAACCTTCCGAAGGTTGAGAACCTGGATGTGCAGTACGCCCAGTCCTCCGTATTCTCGCCGTCGGACTTTGCGTTCCCCCACGATGCGGTAATGGCGGAAACCACGCCGAATACGGAAATGATCATGTTTTCCGATATGGACCTGGAAAAGCTGAAGCTGGTGCGCAATGAAGGCTCTGTGACCAACCTGAAAGACCGGCGCACGGATATTTACGAGCTCAACACGCTAAAAACGGGCCAAAATGATAAAAACAGTTGATGAACCGCCTGAGGGCTCTATCGTATGACACTGAACACGTTGCCAAACTGGCAGAGTGTGGCTATTGTTTAACCATATACTTTCAGGAATACCCCCTCGGGGTGTCATCTGGACGCCCTCGGGGCGCCTATAGAGATCATTTTTAGATGAACGAAGCACTGCCGGATCTTGTCGCACATTTTCACGTCAAGCGTGGTCTATTCCGCCGAGAGCGTGTGCAGGCCGCGCTTTTCGGGCTGGATCACTTCGGATGTGTGATGAAGACGGACAAGATATTCAACCCCGGTGATACGGTTATCCTGGATCTCGTGATGGAGATGCCGTTTGACGACATCAGGGCGGATGGCATCACCGGCCTTGTGACGGAGCGCAGAAAGCACTGTAGCAATTTCTTCTATTCCGTTGATTTCATAGAACTCAATGACAACCGCTCGTCTGCCCTGAGCGAAAAGCTCAGGCGCATTCGGGAGGTGGTAATCAAGAAACAGACGCTGAAATCCAGACGTTCCTCGGGGCCCGCCTCCAGCATTCGGCAATTGGCCTGAATCCACCCACGCCCTACATCAACTCGCACTTTAAGGAGAGAGTCCTCATGGCGAAGAAAGCCAACAAGCAAAACGTTGATAAAGTCGTCAAGAAAGTGAACAAAGAGTTCGATAAAACATCATCACAGATCGAAAAGCTGATCAACGACGCCCTCAAGCCTGTCTCTTATACACATCTCCGAGCCCACGAGACGGACTCCTATCTC
>CAJXOQ010000041.1 GCA_913057975.1 uncultured Marinobacter sp. | reverse complement strand
CCGTCTCGTGGGCTCGGAGATGTGTATAAGAGACAGGTTTACGACTGGTCGGACGCTTTGGCGGCGCTGCTATCCCCTTGGGAGGCCTTTTTCTGCAGGTTGTGCCATTTGTTAATAAAATCGCGATAGTGGGACAGGGCCTCTTTCACTACTTCCACATCCGGCGTCTCACTGGATTTCACCAGAACGATCAGGCCCTTACCTTCGATTTCCTTATCGGTGGGCGGATGGCAAACGACTTCGTCGCTGTTGTCAATGTAGGCGAGAGCGGTGCCGATACCGTGCCGAATCAGCGCACTGACGATATCCGCCCAGTTCAGGTCGTCCAGTTCAATTTCGTAGCGGTGGGGGTGGTCGTGTTGATAGTTAAACAAATCCTCAAGGACTTTCTCTGACCCTGGTGCGATGACCGAGCGCACCATGATCTCCGGGTAGGTTCTAACCGGCCGGATAACGGTACGGACACCAACTGATGTAAAGCGATCACGATTTTCATCCCGCACGCACTCCACTGTAACTTTCTGGCCAAGGTTGGACTCACTCAGCCTGTGGGCAATATCAAAGGTCAGGCTGTCGGAGGTCGGGTCGGATTCGTCAGCGGCTAATACAACAATATGTCGGGCTGAACCAGCGTGCACCGCCTTGAGAGCTTCCGGGTCACTACCGGAGCCATGAAAGTGAACCAGGCCATTGTCCGCCAGTTCGGGCGGAAGCCCGTTGGGAAACTGACTGGTCAATATGATGATGGGAACGGTTTCATAACCGGGCACGGCCCGCATTTGGGAGGCAAAGCGAGAAAAATACTGTTCTCCGCCCGTCTGCGGTGTGTTGACGATAACGATGTGGTCTTTCATGGCGTATATCCAGCGTCCGGTTAAGATACGTTCCCGGCGGTAGAACCGGTATTCAATATAATCACTGACGATAAGCGTCAACAGCGTGATGGCGGCAATGAACATCAGCAAAACGGTGCTGAGTCGTCCGATGATGGTCTGCGGCGCAAAATCACCGTAGCCCACGGTAACCAGCGTTGTCATGGTCATCCACGCAGACTCGAACAGCGTGAGGTCCTCTGCCGCCCATATGATCACCACCTGAGTGACCAGCAGCCCGCCAAGAATGGTGAAAAGCCGCTTGATGCGTGACCGGATAATCCCGGACATAGGCAGGTGGGAAAGCTGATGTTCCGGGTTCAGCGGCCGGCGATTCCTCTGCATCGGTGTCCTTACAACGGTTCTGTCGGGGGAGAGTTCGTTATACAGTACGGGAAATATAACAGAGACACAGGGGTTTGCATTATGTCCGAGCCGTGGCGCTCCTTACCGAAGAGTCTGGCAGATGAGGTTGGTGGTGCCTGGTCTTCGGTATTTTCCGAGGGCATGCCCAGTTTTCTGGGCACTCAGGGTGGCGTATCCGATGAGGATGTGGCCCAGGCCGTCGCTCGCAGCCTTTTTGTCAGGCGCACCCTTGAACGCCATCTGGAACAGGTCGCGGCACTATGTCACTCGCGCCCGCTGACTGAGCGCACCACTGCGGATTACCTGCGCCAGCGCTGGCAGGAATTCCTGTCAGACGTGGTTGATGAAGGCAGTCTCCACGCGTCGTTGCGGCAATTCCGGACGGAAATACAGTTCCGGATTATCTGGCGGGACCTGATGCGCTGGGCAGACCTTGCCGAAACCATGGCGGCCACAAGTGACTTCGCCGACACCTGTATCCAGGGTGCCCTGGACTGGTTGTACGAAGACACCTGCGAGCAATCAGGAACGCCGTGGGGAGTAAATCCGGCGACGGGACAGGAAGGCCCGCAACCCTTGATTGTGCTGGGAATGGGGAAACTGGGCGGGCACGAGCTCAACGTGTCGTCAGACATTGATCTCATCTTCGCGTTCCCCGGGAAGGGCGAAACCCGAGGCGGGCGCCGATCGATTGATAACCAGCAGTTTTTTATCCGCCTGGGCCAGAGGCTGATCCAGGCGCTGGATCAGATCACCGCAGACGGCTTTGTGTTCCGCGTGGATATGCGCCTGCGCCCCTATGGCCAGAGTGGGGCGCTGGCGTTGAGTTTTGCTGCGCTGGAAACCTATTACCAGGACCAGGGGCGGGACTGGGAGCGCTATGCGATGGTAAAGGCGCGGGTTGTGGCTGGTGATCAGCAAGCGGGACAAGTCCTGATGGATAGCTTGAAACCTTTCGTCTATCGCAAATACATCGACTTCAGTGCGTTTGAGTCCCTGCGTGCCATGAAGTCCATGATCAGCCGGGAAGTGCGCCGTAAGGGGCTGGAAAATAATATCAAGCTCGGCAACGGAGGTATCCGCGAGATTGAATTCGTGGTGCAGGCTTTCCAGTTAATCCGGGGCGGCCGGGAGCGGGAATTACAGCAACGGGAACTTCTGGTGATCCTGAAGGAGCTGGAAGAGCTGGAGCTGCTGCCGTCAGCAGTGGTGAAGGAGCTGAAGGAGGCCTATGTGTTCCTTCGCAATCTTGAACATGCCCTTCAGGGCATGGAAGACAAGCAAACCCAACTGCTGCCGGAAGACGATCTGTCCCGAGCTCGTGTAGCGCTGATCATGGGGTTTGATGATTGGGCGGCCTGCATTGCGGAACTGGAGAAGCATCGCGGACGGGTGGCCACGCATTTTGCGGATATCATCGCCATCGAAGATGAAGAGCACGAGGTGGCGTCGCTTGATGACGGCTGGCAGGAACTTTGGCTGGGTGAAATGGACGAGGAGGCGGCGACCGTCTGGCTCGATGAGCATGGTTTTGAGGACGCCGAAGGCAGCTATTCCGCCCTCAGCGACCTGCGTGGGACCCGCACCCTGCAAACGTTGCAGACTCAAGGTCGGCAGCGGTTGAACAAATTCATGCCGGTACTGTTGGAAGCGCTTACTCACGTGGAGAGGCCGTCCCAGACGCTGGCGCGGGTTCTCCAACTGGTAGAGGCGATCCTGCGCAGAACCGCCTACATGGTGTTGCTGCTGGAGAATCCGGGAGCCAGGACCCAACTGGTCCGCCTATGCAGTGAGAGTCCCTGGATCGCAAGCCAACTGGCGGAAACGCCCTTGCTGCTCGACGAGCTGCTGAACGCAGAGAGCCTGTACAGTCCGCCCGCAAAAACCGAGCTCCAGGATGACCTGCGCCAGCAAATGCTGCGGATTCCCTACGAAGATCTCGAGGAGCAGATGGAAACTCTGCGACACTTCAAAAAGGCTCACATATTGCGGGTGGCCGCCTCGGAAATACGGGAAACCCTGCCGTTAATGAAGGTCAGTGACTACCTGACGTGGATTGCCGAAGTGGTGCTGGACCATGTAGTCGACGTGGCGTTCGCTAATCTGGTCAGTCGCCATGGTTACCCCCGGCGCAAGGATGGTTCTGCCTGTGACACCGATTTCGCCGTCGTTGGCTACGGCAAGCTGGGCGGTATCGAACTTGGCTATACCTCGGACCTCGACCTGGTCTTTATCCACAATGCCGATCCGGAACAGTCAACGGATGGTGACAAGCCCATCGATAACGCCGTTTTCTACACTCGGCTCGGGCAGCGCATCGTACACATTCTCAACACCCAGACGCCGTCTGGCCAACTCTACGAAGTGGATATGCGCCTGCGACCATCGGGGAGTTCGGGGTTGCTGGTCAGTACCCTGTCTGCTTTTGAGAAGTACCAGCGTAAGGACGCCTGGACCTGGGAGCACCAAGCGCTGGCCCGTGCTCGTGGTGTGGCAGGCTGCCGGGAAACGTTGGAAGCGTTTGAAAAGCTGCGCGCCGACATCCTGTGCCAGCAAAGGGACCAGGGCAAGCTAAAAGAAGAAGTGGTCAGCATGCGCGAGAAAATGCGCACCGCCCTGGGCACCCCGCAGATCGAAGGTAAGGTGCCAGAGGTTTTCCATATCAAACACGACTATGGCGGCATTATCGATATCGAGTTCATGGTGCAGTACCTGATGCTGGCCTGTTGTTCCGAGCATCCGGAATTGACGCAGTGGTCCGATAATATTCGCCAGATGGAGGAGCTGGGCCGGGCGGGGGTTTTGCCGGTGGAAGACACCGAGAAACTCAGGGAAACGTTCATCACCCTGCGCTCCACGATACACCGGCGGGCACTGCAGAACCTGAACAGCCAGGTGGCGGGTGACGCGTTTCCCGAAGAACGTGATTACATCCAAAGTATGTGGAAACGGGTTATGTTGGGTTGATGGAAGAGTGATTGCGCCCCTTCGTAACCCCGAGTTTTCCTGCTAGAATGCCGGTTTCCCGAATAGAGTGCTTTAGGAGCAGAAACAATGTCGATGGCTGATCGCGATGGCCTGATCTGGCTGGATGGTGAAATGGTTCCCTGGCGGGAAGCCAAAACTCACGTGCTGACCCACACCCTGCACTACGGCCTGGGTTGCTTCGAGGGTGTCCGCGCCTACAGTACTGAAAAGGGTGCTGCGATTTTTCGCCTGGAAGATCACACCAATCGTCTTTTCCGCTCCGCCCATATCCTCAACATGACCATGCCGTTCAGCAAGGACGAGTTGAATGCGGCCCAAATCGCCGCAGTGCGTGAAAACAATCTGGACGAAGCCTACCTGCGCCCAATGGTGTTTCTCGGCTCTGAAGGTATGGGGCTGCGCGCAGACAACCTCAAGGTTCATGTCATGGTCGCCGCCTGGAGCTGGCCATCCTACATGTCACCGGAAGCGAAGGAATTGGGCATCAAGGTTCGCACCTCTTCCTACACGCGGCATCACGTCAACATCACCATGTGTAAGGCCAAGGCCAACGGTAATTACATCAACTCCATGCTGGCCCTGAATGAAGCCATTGCCAGTGGCTGCGAAGAAGCCCTGTTGCTGGACAACGAAGGCTACGTGGCTGAAGGTTCCGGCGAGAATATCTTCATTATGCGTGATGGCGTGCTCCATACACCGGAACTGACGTCCTGCCTGGAAGGCATCACCCGCCAGACCATCCTGGATTTCGCGAAAGAGCTGAACATTCCGGTGAAAGAGCGTCGTATCACCCGGGATGAGGTCTATATTGCGGACGAAGCCTTCTTTACTGGCACCGCTGCAGAAGTGCTGCCGATCCGTGAGCTGGATGGCCGTTTGATCGGCGCTGGCAAGCGCGGCCCGCTGACCGAGAAGTTGCAGGGTATGTATTTCGATGCTGTGAAGGGCAAGAGTCCTGCGCATTCACACTGGCTGACAGCGGTTAACGGCTAACGCCGTGGTCCACTAACAACACCTGCAGGAAGAGCAAATGGCGGACGTTATCAAAGTGCCGGTCTCCTTCGGCGAAGTGCTGGACAAGATCACCATTCTGGAGATCAAGTCTGAACGCATAGCAGACGCGGAAAAGGTCAAAAATGTTCGGCTCGAGCTGGACGAACTGAGCGCCACCTGGAACGAGGCCGTTCAGGATCAGGCAGCCATCGCAGATCTGCGCAGGCAGCTTAAGGAAGTGAACGAGGCGCTCTGGGAAATCGAAGACGACATTCGTGATCAGGAAGCTGCTCAGGATTTCGGCGCAAAGTTTATTGAACTGGCTCGTGCCGTCTATGTCACCAACGACAAGCGCGCCGCCATCAAGAAGGACGTGAACCTGGCCCTGGGGTCACGATTTGTGGAAGAAAAGTCCTATCAGGATTACACCGCCCGCAAGTAAAGCGGTGCTTTCATTCGCCTGGATTGTCATACCCTCTCCCATCGCGGGAGAGGGTTAAAGAGAAGGCCCGAGAGAGCCGTAGACAGTGGCTCGGCATCAGTGCTGGGCAACCCACTGATCCAGCATCTCCGTCACGTCCTCCACCGTCACCAGTTCCATCGCCCCCTCGAATTCCGCCTTGGCGCCCCAGCGAGCCTGCTCAACGGTTTTTCCGGTAAACCGCTTCAACGCTTCCGGATATCGATTCACGCACCATTGCAGCGAGTTGTAAGGGCCGGAACGATTGGGATTGCTGGCCGCGAAAATACCCAGCACATCGGTGCCCATTGAACTGGCAATGTGGGCCGGCCCGGTATCCGGTGCGACGACCAGATCGGCGCGTTCCAACAGAGCGGTGAGCTGTTTCAGTGTATCCTTGCCACAGATGTTGTGCGCTTGTTCCGCCATAGCGTTTTCGATGTCTGTGCAAAACTCCGCTTCAAAGGGGGCGGGACTGCCCACCAGAATCACCTTCATGCCGTGAGTGCGGATGGCGTGATCAGCCAGTTGGGCATAGCGCTCGGCAGGCCAGTTGCGAAGGGTGTGGCTGGCACAGGGGCTGATCACGAGGTTCCTGCGGTCCGTTGCGAGGTGCTGCCTGGCGAACTCATGATCTTCGGAGGCCAATGGAATGACCCATTTTGGTGCGGCGGGTTCCAGGCCAAGTGGCTCCAGGAAGCTTGCCAGGCAATCCCGCACGTGTTGTTGTGCTGCGGGGGCAATCCGCCGGTTAATAAACAAACTGTGTAGGTCTTTGCTGCGCGCCTTGTCATAGCCAACCTTCACCTTGGCCGGAATCATCGCTGCTGCCAGATTGGCTCTGAAGGCTACCTGCATGTGGAGCAACGCATCAAACTTCCTGGCTTTAAGGGTGTTGCGCAAATCAGCGTACCCTTTGCTCCCGGCTTTTTTGTCGAAGATAACGAACTCGACGCCGGGTAGATCACCAATCAGCTTGGCTTCAATCTTGCCGATCACCCAGGTGATCTTCACGCCGGGTAGTTGCTCCTGAAGACTCAGGATCACCGGTATCACATGGGTCACGTCGCCAATGGCGGACAATCGTAATATGCAGATGGAGTTAATCAAGTTACGGTCCGTTTCAGGTTCAGAAAACATGTATGTAGAGCTTTGGCGTGATTCATTGATAAACTGCTGCGTATTCTAACCTACTCGCTGGTTATCGTCTCAGGGCGACCAGCGGTTCGTCTCTTTGGTTATTGGTTTGTATTAGGGTGAGCATGGCTGAGTCTGAAATTTGCGTCCGGGACAACCACTCAGCCTGCCTTCTCCATCCGGATTATCTCGGCCAGGTGTCAGAGGCTTGGTTCAGTCCTGAATACTGGGGAAAACTGGCACGTCCAGTCAGTAGCGGAGGGCGTGGTGGCGCATGGTTTGTCGATGCCGACGGCCATCAGGTTGTGCTGCGGAAATACCTGCGTGGCGGATTGATGACAAGGCTCTCTAGGTCATCTTATGTGTTTCTGGGGGAACAGCATGTCCGATCCTTTGCCGAGTTTCGCCTGCTCAACTGGTTGACAGAGTTGGAGCTGCCTGTACCCAAACCGGTGGCAGCATGGTATCGAAGAATGTCGCCGTTACATTATCAAGCATCGATTATTATTGAGCGAATTGACAACACCGCGCCACTAGCTGACCTGATAGGATCGCTGGATGATAACGGATGGAGGAATCTCGGCGTGAATTTGCGCCGGTTCCACGATGCTGGAGTAAAACACGCAGACCTGAATTGTTTTAACGTTCTGGTGCGAGGGGATGAGTTCTTTTTGATTGATTTTGATAAGGGGCGGATTGTCCAGTCACCGGCGTCTGCGGGTTGGAAATCTGCCAACCTTGAGCGCTTCGCCCGGTCTCTTCGGAAACTGGCTGGCGCGAAAACTCAGGAGCGCGTCTGGTATTTTTTAATGAATGGCTATAACGGGAGTCAAGAGGCTTGAGTAATACGCAAAAAAACGGGCCGCTACCAGCTGTCCTTTGTCTGACTGACGCATGTGATCGCCCGGAAACCGAGCTATTCATTGGCCTTAAAAAAGCCGGGTATGATGTGGATGTAATGTGTAATCCGAAAGGGCAAAATTATCAGCGCCTTGTGGATGAGGGCATGGTCGCTCAACCGATGGCGCTGGAAGATCGCTTCGACAAGGTAGGCATCGCGGCTATCCGCGAGCAGTTGAAGAAGAAAGATTACGAGGTCATACACGCGTACAATCCTCGGGCCCTGGCCTGTGGCCTGACTGCCTCGAAAGGCACGGACATAAGGATCGTGGCCTATCGAGGTGTGATCGGGAACATCAGTTTTTTGAACCCCGAATCCTGGATAACGTTTCTGCATCCCCGGGTCAGTAAAATTGTGTGCGTCGCCGATGCAATTAAAGATTACCTGTCGAGCCTGAAGTTTTTGTGGATGCGTATTCCAGATTCGAAGCTCCAGCGGATCTACAAGGGCCATGACCTCGGGTGGTACCAGGCTGAGCCAGCTGATCTGGGGGAGTTTGGTATACCCGAGGGCGCCTTTGTGGTTTGTTGTACTGGTCGTAACTCCCCTCGCAAGGGCTACGACGTTCTTATTGACGCATTCTGCAAGTTGCCTGATGACATTGAAGCGCACCTGATTCTGGTGGGCGATATGGCTGAGAACAAGGATCTGCGAGCTCAGGCGGAGTCCACTAATCGTTCTGCTCGAATTCACTTTACTGGTTTTCGCAGGGATGCGCCGGCCATTGCGGCAGCCAGCAATGTCTTTGTATTGCCCTCCACGGAGCGAGAGGGGCTGCCTCGGGCTGTGATTGAAGCGATGGCCTATGGAGTTGCGCCGGTGGTGACAAGTGTTGGTGGCATGCCTGAACTTGTTGAGGATGGAGCCAGCGGGTTGGTGGTGGCTCCTGATCACTCTCAGGCCCTCGCGAGTGCCCTTGAGCGCCTGTATCGAGATGGCAGCTTGTTGCGCCAGTTGGGGCTTGCAGCCCGAGAGCGGATAGCTGCTGATTTTCATACCTCGCAAACTGTACAGCAGACCGGCGAGCTTTATAACGCTTTGACGGGCAGGTTCTGAATGCGTCGTTATCTTTTGTTTGTTAATCAGCCGTACTCGTATTCCATTCTGCGGCCTTTACAGGAAGAAATACGCAAACGGGGCGATGACGCCGCCTGGTTTGTAGCAGGCTGCTCTGCGGCGCCGCTGTTACCGGATGAGCACCGCCTGACAACTGTGAAGGGCGTGATGGAATACGATGCCTGTGCGACTTTTGCCCCTGGTGACTGGGTGCCGTATTTCTTTCCCGGAATCAAAGTTGAGGTATTTCACGGCCTCGCTCGAAACAAAAGGGGGCATAGCAGCGAGGACAAAAGTGATCACTACCGGATTCGTGGCTTTTTTGACCTCTACTGTACTCACGCGAGCAAAGACACCAAAAAATTTGGCGAGTTGGCACAGCAGTATAAGTATTTTTCGGTTGCCAAAACCGGCTGGCCCAAGTTGGACCCCCTGTTCGATAACCGGCATACCGGTGAACGTCTACGGAATGAGGGCGAGCGGCCCGTCGTATTTTTTGCATCCACGTTCAGTCGTTCCGTGACTGCAGCTCCCCAGTTGTTGAGCACTATCGCAAATCTGTCTCAAAATGATCGCTGGCAGTTTATCGTCACATTGCACCCCAAAATGGATCCGGCAATTACCGATCAGTACCGGGCGCTTGCAGGGCCAAACCTGCGTTTTGTCGAGAGCCATGAAGACTTGCTGCCGATACTGCCAGAGGCGGACGTGATGTTATGCGACACATCCTCCATCATGTTCGAGTTTATGTTTCTGGACCGTCCGGTGGTGACGCTCAACACAAAAATGCCGGGTCCATATCTGATTGACGTCAACTCGCCTGATCGGGTTGAGCAAGCGCTGGAAACAGCATTGGGTCGGCCCCCTGAACTGATGTCTGCGGCAAGGGCCCTGTGCGATGAACTGCATGGTTTTCGTGACGGCAAGTCCAGTGCTCGCGTGATCGATGCGGTCGATGAGTTCCTTACCGGTGAGAAGGGAGAGCTCAGGGGAAAGCCGTTGAATATCCTTCGAAAAATCAAAGTGCGCCGGCGCCTCAAGCGTGAGCTGAGGAAGTCGGCCGAGTACTGATACCTGTACTTCAAAGGGATAGAATCTATGCCGGATGGGATCTGCCCAGCCAAAGTCATCGTGCTCACGTTGGAACGGGCAAAAGCCCGGCAAGCCCGCATTAAGTCCCTTCTGGACAGTGCCGGAATTCCCTTTGAATTCTTTTGGGGGGTAGATGGCCAGCGCGATCCAAACCCCATTGAGCCGTTCTACGACGAGAAAAAAAGACTGAGGGTGAAAGGAGCTCCTTTAAGTCAGGGACAGCTTGGCTGTTTTGCCAGCCATTACAGAATTTGGCAAAAGTGTCTTCAGGAAAATCAGAATCTGGTAATTCTGGAAGACGATGTCATATTTGACGAGGGATTGTTCAAGATCTTTTTGAAGAATATTCCTGAATTACCTCAAGAGGCGGGGTGCGTCAGGCTGTTTGAAAACAAAACACGAAATCACAAGGCATTTGAGTACGCTCAATTGAAAGGACTTCGATTGCTTCGCTATACCAAAGGGCCTATGAGCACCATGGGGTATTACCTGACCCCAGGCGCCGCAGAAAAGTTTATCGAATCGCTGAGGCCGGTTTTTCTGTCGGTTGATATCTATATGGACCGATACTGGTCAAATAAGGTGTTGTGTTGTGGCGTTGAGCCGGGCTTTGTCTATCACGATCATCAGTTTGAATCGATGATCGGTTACACGGAAAAAACGCAGCGTAGAGCTATTGTTGTCACAATCCTCAGGGAGTTGTTTACTCTGGGTGAGCGGATTCAACGGTATGTTTACAATAGAAAATTTTGGTTGAAATAGAAGGTAATATGGGGATTCGAATAGGGCTTTCGGGTGATGAATGAAACAATACATGCCATTTGGTTGGGGAGTCGAATGCCACCATTGGCCCATGCCTGTATTGATGACTGGTCAAAGCAGGGCTACCACTACAGGCTTTGGACAGAGTCTGACCAGGCGATAAACGAATGGGTTGACTCCTGTGCCTTCGCAAAGGTGTGCTACCAGAAAAAGCTGTACGCATTCGTATCCGACTACCTAAGGTTGAAGGTCCTTCAGCGTGATGGTGGCCTATACCTTGATACCGACGTGACCATCCGAAAAGATCCGTTTCCGCTTTTTTCCGGCCTTCAGTTTTCCGTTGGTTATGAGAATCAGGATTTTCTTGGAACGGCGTCGATATATGCCGAAAAGAATTCCAGAATTCTGGCAGCACTGATTGATTTTTATGAAAGTGCGATATGGGAATCGCCGTTGTACATTGGCCCCCAAATACTGACCAGCTTACTGGTCGACAAGGGACTGCAAGAGCTTGAGCGTTGCAATCTCTATCCGGTTGAATACTTCTATGGCTATCAACAGGAACCAATGAACTTCGTCGCTCCAGACAACAGCTATTTAATCCACTGGTTTCAGCATAGTTGGGGGCGCGCTCCCGGACTTGTTTTTTTGAAATCGAAGCATCTTGGTTTTTGGGGGCGACTTTATACCTGGCAGAAATACTTTTTTCGCGGTCGATCCTGACTTAACCTTCGGGTCTCAGGTCGCTCTACTTTTTGATATTTCTTTGACATTTTCCTGACACTGCTTCCACCCCGAATGCAATAACCTCCCGCTTAAAAATTCAGCCTTTTAAGTACGAGGATTGCATTCCAATGCCCGTAGAACGTTCTGGTAGTGCCAAGCCCAAATGCCACTTTGTTACGAGGGCGGGTGCTTATTTTCCTTTGTTGGTTGTTTTTTGTTCTGTTCTGCTTGTCGGTAGTCTATCGCGCTGTTTGCTTGTTCTATGGCAGTTCGACCGAGTGTCCGAGTCAGGCGTGTTCCCAAGTATATTCTTACATGGGCTGAGAGTTGATTTGATTCTCGCGGGGATGGCTGTGGCGCCGATGCTGTTGGTTCTTCCCATTTTAGGGAACCGATTTAACTGGGCTCTGTGGAAAAAGCTGACGTTCTCCTGGGCAATTCTGGTCATCGCGCTGATCATTTTTATGGAGCTAGTCACTCCTGCCTTTATCAACCAGTACGATGTTCGGCCTAACCGGCTTTTTATCGAGTATTTAAAGTATCCCCGGGAAGTGTTTTCCATGCTGTGGACCGGCTACAAGTCCACGGTATTCCTCAGCCTCGGGCTTACCGTTGCTGGTGTGGCCGTTTTTTGGAGAACATTACGCTCGTGGTTGGGCGCACCCCGGCCTTCAAGCCATAGAAAAGCACTGTTGATCTGGCCGCTGGTGGTCGTAACGGTATTTATGTGTGTGCGTTCGACAACCGGCCATCGCCCAGCGAATCCGGCCATGTTTGCTCTAACGTCAGATCCGCTGGTCAACTCATTGATCATCAACTCTACGTGGTCTGTTGCATTTGCCATCTACAACTTAAAGCATGAAACCGAGAGCAATCAGGCCTACGGGTCAATAACAGACGAGGTGATGTTGGATGAGGTTAGAAGTGCGCCTTGGCTGGAAGGTTACGAGTTTTCGTCTGACAACTACCCTACATTGCATCATCAAACTCCCAGCTATCAAAGGACGTCGCCCATCAATCTGGTGATTGTCCTGGAAGAAAGCCTGGGCGCAACATTTGTGGAATCCCTCGGGGGCAGGCCGGTTACGCCCAGATTGGAAGCATTGAAAAATGACGGGTGGTGGTTTGAGAGCCTTTATGCCACAGGAACGCGCTCTGTTCGCGGAATTGAGGCCGTCATCTCCGGGTTTCTACCCTCCGCATCGCGCAGTGTGGTGAAGCTGTCACTGTCGCAGTCGAACTTCTTTACGCTGGCCGGCCTTTTGGAACGCAAAGGCTATGACACCGGTTTTATTTACGGAGGTGAAGCGCATTTCGACAATATGCGGAGCTTTTTCTCAGGCAATGGCTTTCAGCATATTGTCGATCAGCTCGACTACGATAGCCCAACGTTCACAGGTAGCTGGGGAGTAAGCGACGAGGATCTGTTTCGGAAAGCGGATCAAGAACTGCGAAAACTGAACGCCGCCGGGCAGCCGTTTTTCAGATTGGTATTCTCCTCTTCCAATCACACCCCCTTCGAATTTCCAGATGGGCGGATCTCGCTTTATGACAGCGAGAAGAACACCGTCAATAATGCGGTAAAGTACGCTGATCATGCCCTGGGCGAATTTATTGCGACGGCACGCCAGCAGGACTACTGGGAGAATACCGTCTTCTTGATTGTGGCAGATCATGATGCTCGTGTATGGGGTGACGAGCTGGTTCCTATCAAAAACTTCCACATCCCCGGATTAATTCTCGGTGGCAAGATTGCGCCGCAGCGTATCAGAACCATGGTCAGTCAGATCGATTTGGCGCCGACATTGCTGTCATTGATGGGCATGGAAGCGGACCATCCGATGGTAGGGAGGGACATCACCAGGCACCCGGAAAAAGCCGGGCGCGCTATGATGCAGTTCAATGACAACTATGCGTGGATGGGAGGCGATCATCAGGTGTTGGTTCTCAGGCCGGATCAATCGCCCTTGAAGGGCATCTACGACCCCGGGTCGGGCAAAACGGAATACTCCGATGCCGAGCCGTCGCAGGCTGAATTTCAACGGGCTTTGGCATTTGCCCAACTGCCACTATGGCTTTATCGTGAGCAAAAGTATGATACCCCTGACGTGAATAAACCATAGCGACGGCGTTGCAGGTACTCAGTGGGGCAGATCCTGCGTATCAATGACAATGACGGTGCCTTCGGAGTCTGTTTTTTCAACCTGGAGGCCCCAGTGAATGCGTTCGCAGGCCAGTTGCACAATCAATAGGCCAAAGCTGCTTTGATGGAGTTTTCTGGTCTCCGGCGCCACAACGGTTGATATTGCCTCCATTGCCGAGGTTGAAAGACCTTTGCCAAAGTCCTGAATGCGAATCCTGTGATCCGTTATAAAAATGTCGACGCTGCCGTTGGTGTGTCCGAGAGCATTCTGAACCAGATTGCGGATAATCATCCGTACCAGGGCGGGGTCTGAACGTAGGACAACGCGATCTTTCTGGGGGTGGAGTACTGTGCGGCCGTTAAATGCAGGGTTCAGATCCTTGAGGTCGACAAGCAGTTCACGGGTCGTTGCTACGATATCAATGTTGGTAGGGTTGTCCCTATCCTGTTCCCCGCGGGCAATTCTCAATAGCATTTCTGTGTCTTCCCGCATGGTGCGGGTAGATCTGCGAATTCGTCCCAGGGTTTTCTGATCGGCTTCCGAGAGCGTTTTGCGCTGCTCCAGTACATCTAAAGCGCCCATAATGACCGCCAGGGGGGTTCGAAATTCGTGGCTGGCAAGCTTTACAAAGGACTTTTCCCGCTCAACCACGGTCTCCATTGCCGAAAGGAAGCGATTAAAGGCATCGGCGATCTGGTCGAATTCGCGATCCCTGTAGTCGCGTGAGAGTCTTTGCATCGAAACCCCGGGCTCTGTTGACTGCACGTCGTGAGTCAGTGCCCGTAGCGGCTTTAGCAGATAAGATGAGGCAATACCTGAAACGAAAAGCCCCAAAAACATCAGCCCTGCAGCCAGAACGAGCAGCACGATCTGAATCACCGCTTCCCTGTTCTCCATAATCGTGATGTCCTCCGACACGTAGAGCCGTCCAGGAGGTTTGATGGTTGTTTCAACGTTCAGTATTTTCGTCCAGTCATCAAACTCGATTTCGTCTGAGTATCCGACGGGACGGTCATGAAGGTGCTGGGGCAAAAGTGATTCTGGTGCGCCACTTGGTAGAAAGTACGCTTCAATGCGACCGGTTTTCCAGCTCTGAAAGCTCGACTCCGTAATTTGCTCTTTGAAGTACTCGGCATCAAGTTTCAGTTCCAGGCCCCGAATAGTGTCTTCCACATCGTTTACAAAGAGCTCGACGGCGACCATCGAAACTGTTGTCGTTATGACAACAATGCCAAACAGTGTGGCGGACAGGCGGCGGGACAGTGAATGCTGCTTCATTGTGGCATGGCCTTTGGGTCAGGCAGTATTAAACGATAGCCGCGCCCATGAACGGTTTTTATCAGGCTATCGCCAAACGCCTTCTCCAGGGTCTTGCGTAATGCATAGATATGGGTACGCAGCGTGTTCCCTCCGGTTTCTGTATTTTCATCACCCCAGATTGATTCCGAAAGGACATCATGACTGAGAAAGCTGGGATAGGCGCGAATCAGTAGTTCAAAGAGCCTGGCGGGCGTACCGGTAAGTTCTGTCGATTTTCCCCGATAATGTACGCTGAGCGTGCCGGGATCAAACTGAAGCTCTCCGGCCTGAAGTCCCTTGAAAACCGGGGTGTAGCGCCGGTGAAGAGCGTCAATTCTGAGCTGTAGCTCTTTGAGTTCAAATGGTTTCACCAGGTAATCGTCAGCACCACAGTTAAACCCCTTCTCTTTATCTGCGAGTGAGCTCAACGCGGTCATAAGGATGACCGGTTTCTGGCATTGTAGATCTTGCCGGATACGGCGACAGATCTCGAAACCGTCTACCCCGGGAAGCATCAGGTCCAGAACAATGACATCGTATGTCTGAGTTGCCAGCAGGTGCAGTGCGGTCAACCCGTCGGCGGCATAGTCCAGGGTGTAGCGGTCGTCGCCGAGAAACTCGAACAGGTTTTCCGCCAGGTCTTTCTGGTCTTCCACAATCAGGATGCCAAGTCGTCGGCTGTCGATTGAACTAAAGGATCTATTGGTCATTCTTTGACAATTCCTGACGATGGATATTTGGATTAAACGACACTAATCGATATCGCCGGTTCAGTAATTCTGTGTTGGCCTCTCGAAGCCATGTGACCACTGATTCCTGGGAGCTTTGCTTCGGAATGGCAACGAAATAGGTCGCATAGTGAGGATTGGCTTTCGTTGCTGACAGTTCCTCCGATGTTATTTCTTGTGCAGCTCCTCTGGAATAATACCTTGCAGAGAACGGCAGATCATTGAGGTACAAGAGTGGACTGCTGTCGTGATCGGCCAGCTTTTCGTACTCCAGAACCAGCTGCTTTTCGGTTTTCAGCGTATAGACGCCTTGCGTTCCCAGCAAGACAAATACGGTCATCAACACTGGAACGGCTCCTGCCAATGGATAATAAAACTTACTGAAGCGGGCCAAATCCAGCCTGGTGAGCCAGTAAGCGATCAGTATGGCAGTAAACGGCAAGGAGGGGAGTGCGTAGGTCCAGAGTGTGTTGCCAGCAGGGGTAAAGAATAACAGCGGGCCCATGGTCGCCAGAAAAACGAAAAGCAGTCTTGGGTCGCGCAGTGCGCGCATCGAATCCTTGCCCTTCCCTCGAAACCAGGACACCGCCAGACAGCTGATGGCGATAAGACCCCAGGGAAAACTGGCCCAGATCCAGAAAACCCAGATCATACCTTTGGGTTGCAGATGGGCAGTACCGTAAAGGTCCCCCGCCCATCCCGGGTCAAGAAACCGGCGAACATGTTCGCCAACAATAAAGTAGTCGATAAATCCAGGGGTTTTCCACTCGGCAAGCACATACCACGGCAGAACAACCAGAGCTGTGAAGGTACACCCCCAGAGCCAGGGGAGCCGGCCAAGCTTTGCGGGCGCTGTTCGGGTCATAACCAGCCAGGTGCCAATCGGAACGCCAATCAAAACCAAGGTGAGCGGGCCTTTAGCCAGCAGTCCAATGGCCACGCCTACGAAGAAAAGGAATCCCCAGGCAGTGGACTTCCCATTCAGGGTGAGACCAAGGCTGACGAGGGCAAGCGTGGTGCCAAGCGCCAGAAAGGCGTCGGTCATCACCGCTCCGGCACTGATGTAAGTCAGGGCCATGGAAGAGAAGACCAGAGCGGACCAACGAGCGACTGTTTTCCCCCAGAGCAGTAAAGCGAAGTGCCAGGTTAGATAGACGATACCGACGGTTGCGATCCAGGAGGGTAGCCTGATGACGAATTCGGAGAGCCCGAACAACTGGATTGACGCGGCCTGCGCCCAGAACGACAGTGGCGGTTTGCCCCAGAACGGTACGCCCGGTTCAAACCAGGGGGTGATCCAGTCACCGGTTTCTACCATCAGCCGGGCGATTTCAGCGTACCGTGGTTCTGTCGTGTCGGCGAATGGAAACAGGGCCATACCGATGAAGCGACTTGCTAAAATGGCGGACAGGACAAGCAACCAGGGGCTAATTCGAGCTAGCATGGCGATATGGCTCCGGATTCAGGGTGTTGGGTCGAGCTCCTGCCTGGACGCTCTCCATGACATCTTCTGTGAGGTAAATCGGGCGTTGCTTTGTCTCGACATAGGTTTTGCCGACATACTCGCCTACGATGCCAATACTAAGAAGCTGAATCCCTCCCAGAAACGTAATGATGGCCACCAGCGATGGATAGCCGTTGGTGACGTCACCCAGTAACGTAGCCTTGACGACGATCCAGAGCCCGAAAAGGGCACCCATTGATGCTGCAAGCAGGCCCACGCCAGTGGCCCAGCGCAGTGGTGATGTTGAAAACGAGGTCAGTCCTTCCAGCGCGAGCCCGATCAACCCGGGATAGTCCCACTTGGTAACTCCCGCAGCTCGTGGCGCCCGGTCATAGGGAAGTACCGTGGTGGGCATGCCTATCCACGCAAAAAGCCCCTTCATATAGCGATTGCGTTCGCCCAGAGACATCAGCGCATCGACTGCCCTGCGGCTCATCAGTCGAAAATCTCCGGTATCGACGGGGATATTTGTCCTGCTTGTTCGATTGAGCAGCCGGTAAAACAGATGAGCGCTCAGGCGCTTGGGCAGAGATTCCCCGTGCCTGGACCGCCTCTGCATCAATACAACATCGGAACCGGACTGCCACGCTTCGACCATGGTTGGAATAAGTTCTGGTGGGTCCTGAAGATCCGCATCAATCACCACGACAGCATCACCGGTCGCATGTTCCAGGCCGGCAGTGAGAGCCGCTTCTTTGCCAAAGTTACGGGTCAGTTTTACCAATCGAATACCACTGCGACGCGCCAGAAAACTGGAGATGTAGTTGGCGCTCCCGTCTTCGCTGCCGTCATCAACGAAAACCAGTTGGGTCGCTACCGTGAGGGAATCAAGAATAGGCAGCACCCGTTCCAGAAAAACGGGCAGCATTGCTCGTTCGTTGAAGACGGGTACGACGATGGAAAGAACTTGTTTACTGCTAATACGGGTAGGGAGAACACTATGTCTGCTCATGGAAGACCAACCTCTGGTAAACAACAAAGTTCAATAGCGCCCCGAATGTCGTTGTGACGATCTGGGCAGCGGTGACTGGCAGGGACAGGCCCTGATGGAAGAAAGAAAACAGAATGAAATTCGTTATCCAGGCAAGCAGACAGGACAACGCATAGCGTCCGACGGTCTTTGCATGGGTATCTGCATTCGGAAAGGCTAACTGACGTTGAAACAAATAATTGGCAACAGCGCCGCACAGGCTTCCAATAGCGGTTGCGTATAAAGGCGAGAGTCCAAGTAGTACAAGGCCAGCCATCGACGCCCAATGAATGGCGGTTGCGATGCCGCCTGCGGCTGCAAAGCCAAGCACCTGCTGGCGGATACCCGGGGATACCTGGGAGTTGACCATGTCTGATTCCAGTGCTGTTTCACAGGAAGCGCTCGCTGTAATGCGAGCACAGTTCAGGTTTAGGTCGGTATGGTAGTTGAAGGACTGTCAGAAAAGCTTTGTAGAAACATCAAGAAAATGTCAAAGGTGTTTAAGCAGGGGATCGTAGATTGATCCGAATTTTACGGAGGGCCTGTAAGGAGACGGTCATTTTTTTTGAATTGGAAGCTATAAATAATGCCGTAGAACACCGAAAAGACATATATGCCATTCCAGGAAAAGAAAAATGACTCAAAACAGTTCACGGTTATCCAGAATATGGCCGTCGTTGTTGCGAATATACGCCACGTATTGCCAGTGACGCCTTTGGGGCTCTTTGAAACCGTGATCACGGGGAAAAAGATCAGAAAATAAATGAACACAGTTCCGACTATTCCAAAGCTGACCAAGCTTTCGATGTGGGAGTTGTGAAGGTGGCTGAAACTGGATTTCATGGCGTCTGAAAAATTATCTGATTCGGAGATAACCAACTCTCTGGCATTCTCGCCGCTGCCGAGTAGAGGCCGCATTTTGAACCACTGCCAGGCTTCTATCCACAGGTTAATCCGTATTCCGACACTGCCACTGTTAGGAATAGATTCTATGTCCAACGTTGCCGCATTTTTTATGTTGTCAGTTTCAGCACCGATCCTTTTGGAGACGATTTGCGACGTTGACAGCGCCATCAGTACGAAAAACAATGCGATATAAGAAAGCACCACAGCTTTAGTTGAGATACGTGACTGTGGCAAAAGTTTCAGGGTTAAAGGGGCTGCGAGAAAACACAAGAGCAAGGAGAGCCAAACCTGACGCGACTGGGTGATCACGGTAATCAGTAGGAAAAACAGGAAGAAAGCGATGGCAAGCGATGACTTCAGTAGTTTCAGGTGCTTTGACGCTGTCGTTCTGGCAAGGAGCAAAAAAATGGATGCAATTAAGCCAAATCCTGAAAATAACGAGGTGTGCTGAGCATTAACTACATTAAAATCAATACGGGAACCGGAGATTCCGGCGTATATTTCCCCGAAAAAATCGCTCGAGTTGCTGATAAAGATTCCCAGCGCACTCAAGCAATAAGCGATCAGGATTCCAGCGATTATGTTGGTATTTCCTCTCGTCCAATAGGCGATAAACCAAAAGATGAAAAAGCTATAGAAGAAGAACGGGGACGGTTTTGGCATAGCCAGATCAGGGATGGCTACGATGCTGTTGATCCAGCTCAACAGGGGAATGGCAATGGAGATGAAAAACGCAATGTATATCGGGTCTTTTTTTATCTTCTTGAAATTATAGAAAATGGATAACAAGGTGCCAATAAAGGTGATCATAAAGAAGACGTCACCGATATCCCGGTAGAATCGTTTGAACAGAACGAAGCCGATGATAGTGGCCACCATCAGTTGGCTGAAGCGTTGACTGGCCACAATGCTTTCAAGTCTGGATGACAAGGTCTCACCTTTGATTATGAATGTACCCAACGGCTCGGTTCTCAACTGCGCTGACGGCGACGCCAAGTTCGATCAGTACTGCCTTTATTGCTATGTGAAATAGCTATTCGACAGGGTGTTTGTTACGGCTCAATGTCCAGAGGCCGGCGTATTTATTAAATGTCACCTGTGCATAGGTGACCGCCGTTAGATACCCCACAGAGCCATCGAGAAAACCAAAACGGATAAAGTAGACCTGTATGAACGTCATGACCGCCCTTAGGGTAGGGTAGAGCATGGTGCGAGTTCTTTTGCCCCGACGGTGCTTTTCCCTGGATCCCAGCCACGCGTATTTTGCGCTCTTTTCCAGGGAGTGCCCAAAGTCACGATGGGTGTAATGGGTGAGTCGCCCTCGCAGTGTTTTTATGCTGCGGCCTTCGGGGATAAGAATTCGCTCATGGACTAAAGCATCCGAAAAGGATACGCCTTCACGTCGAAAAAGGCGTAGAGGGGCGCGTCCGCTGCGACCGAAGTCCAGTCTTTTGCCATAGATCGTAACGGCCCAGGGGAGCTTATAAGCGTCGGCATCCGGGGCGGCCAAACGATGATTTATTTCGCGGGCCAGTTCCTCGGTAATCCGCTCGTCGGCATCCAGAGATAACACCCAGTCACCTGTTGCTCTCTCAAGAGCCCTTTGTTTTTGTACTCCGAACCCAGGCCAGTCTGTGGTTTCAACAATGTCGGCGTATTGCCGTGCAATTTCTACAGTGCGATCAGAACTGCCACTGTCCAGCACAATTATTTCGTCGGAGACCTGCCGGGCCGACACCAGGCAGTCCGCAATGTGGTCCTCTTCATTCATGGTGATTACGGTTGTCGACACCCGACATCCGCGCTTGCGAACGTATGACGCCTTTAATTCATGGAATAGAGTGGTCGCCAGTACGGAAATGATCAATAGATAGAAGGTCAGAAACAGGCTTCGATTGAAAGTGGCTTCCGTTAGTCCAAAGAAAAAGTAGCCCACCGTGACCATGGTACCGGCCGCAGCAATGTGAGCTGTGGGGAAATGCTTGCTACGAACGTGCTGGCTGAAGATCGCCAAAGGAATAAAGATCAGAAATGCCCAGCTTAGGACGCCGGGAATGCCACTCGTCGCGGCATTGTTGATCAGGTCGTTGTGAGCATGACCAACGCAGCAATCCAGAAGCGCTGGCGATGCGCTACCGTTGTCAACGGCAGATCTGATGGTATGGCTAAACCCGCCAAGGCCTGCGCCCGTCCAGGGATTTTCGACAAACATTTCCCAGGCATGATTCCAAAGCTCCAGGCGCAGTTCGATTCCCGAATCGAGACTATGGTCATTCAGAGCGGCGTCGATTGATTGCAGCGTACGATCCGTTGAGAAAACGGCACTGAGGACCAGGATGGGAATAAGCAAGACGGCAGCCAGCCGGAGCTTTCGGTCAAGCAGTGGAATAACAATGAGAAGCAAAAATGGTAGAGCCAGGAGGTTGCTGCGGGTTTCAGATAGTAGGGACGTGAGCACGGCCGCGACGCTTCCCGCGATAAAGGCCATCGCCAGGAATCGGTTTCCGTTGCGCAGGAAAAACAACCCGCCTACCAGGGTGAGCATACCTCCCAGAAGTGCAATGTTACCGAAACTGATTGGGTTGATGCCGCCCCCGAACCGTGAACTCAAAGTGCCGGTGGGCGTTGCTGCACCTGGCTGCAGCGCATAAATCAATGCACCGATAACGGACAGGGAAATCAATCCGATGGCAGCGAATCCGGTGATCGCACGCAGGCGAGCATGGCTCAGAGCCATAACGAGCGGCCAGAACAATATAAAGCGGGCGTGTGTGCCGAGCGTTTTTCCGCCTTCATAGTCGAAGCCTTCCACAGCCCAGGAGTATGCGCTGACGGAGACGTAAAACCAGAAAGCGAAGTGGATTAAACGCAGCTCCCTTGGGGGTTCCCAGCCGGTTTTCTGGAGTGATTGGCGTGCTATAAGTATGATGCCGATAACTGAGAGCATCAGTGTTGCTGCCGAGAGCACGCTTGACGAGACGAGCGCACCTCCCAGGCCGATCATCAACAGTAGTGCAACAAGAAGGCTGGTGCGCGAACCTATATTCATGCTATCCGTAGTCGACACGTTTCAGGCCTTTACCATCGATTCAGCATACACGATCGGGTTTATAGGGATTGATTTCCCCAGGAACACGATGGCGAAAGCGTTTGTATTCCCATTGATACTGTTCCGGGATTTCTCTGACCACATTCTCTATTGAGCGGTTCAGGGCTGTAGTGGCAATGAGGGGGTCTGTGTCGGCAATGCCTTCTTCACACTCGCGAATAACCAATCGAAATCCACGTCCGTCTTTCAGGCGTTCGGAATAGGTCATCAAAGGCTTGGCGCCGGACTTTTGCAGCAGCTTGGAAACCAGTGTCATGGTACGTACGTCCATGCCAAAAAAGGGCGCGTAGGCGTTTCCTTTTCCTCGTGGGCTCTGGTCTGGAAGAATGCCGGTTACCTCGCCTTCACGTAGAAGGGCAATAAGCCGTGCCAGGCCACGACGGTCGCCACGCACCAGTTCAGAGCCGAGCCGGCCGCGAACCCGGATCATATAGTCCTCAAATTCCTTGATATGTGGCGGACTGTACAGCGCCGCCATACGGTAGCGTGACGAAAAGTAAAGTCCTGTGAGTTCCCAGTTGCCCAGATGTGGGGCCAGCAGCAGTAAGCCACGGCCGTCCTTCTTCGCATTTTCCAGTAGTTCCTCGCCTTCGATTTCCCGAATCAGGCCAAGGCAGCGTTCGACCGGCCATTCCCACATCAGTGGAATTTCCATCATGGTCTGTCCGGTATGACGTAGACTGGAGCGAGCCATGTTCTGATGCTGATCGTTCGTAAGATCTGGAAAGGCAATGCCGAGATTGATCTCGGTGACACGCCGAGAATTCGTTCTGAACGTCCATGCGATAGTGCCCAGAAAGCGGCCGGCCAACTGGGCCGCACGTAGTGGCAGCTTGCCGGCAAGCCCAAGGATAGTGATCAAAAACGATGCTTTGGACATAGCCATAAATCGGAGGACAATCAACTGAAAAAAGAATGAACGGAAGCTACCACCATCCGGCTTGTGCGGCAAGGCTCGTTGGCCTTTGAGACTCGTCATTTGCCCTAAAGCTTTTGAGAGTCCTCCCAACTCTCGCTGCGATTACCGGTTTCCCAGCCAATCCTCAGGTAAAAGCGCCGGATACGACGGCCAATGTATCGCTCTCGCCAAGCGGGGAGAGTGGCCAGTTTGTCGGGGATGGCGGGGGCGCCGAGCCCGTCAACCAGGAACAGCTCCGGTTGTCCGCCCTTGTCGGCGATCACCAGGTTGTGGGGCAGCAGGTTCCGGGTGAGGATTCCGGTTTCGAGTAACCAGTTGCAGAAGCGGCCTGCGGCGTCCCGAATCGGTTGATCAAACCCTCGGTGTTTCAGGTAGTGTTCGAGCGTTTCGCCCGGTAGGCCGTGGTCATCGAAGAGGAGTTCACTCATGTTTGCCGGGCCGAACGAGGTGTCCACCGCGCCATGAAATTGCGGCAGGTGTGCCCAGACCAGTTCGTCGTGGCCATCGTTGATCAGTGCCCGGATGGCTTGCTGTTGATGCGCCCGGAGTTCCTGGCGGTTGTCATCAATCCTCGCTCTGCCGAGCATTTTCTTTGGCCAGGCCTGGCGCTGGAACCGAACTTCGATGTTTTCAGGCCGCAGTACTTTGAGACACAATGCCGGATCATCCGGATGCCGGTAGCAGTGTCGGTTGTAGCCAGAGGCGAATGGCTCAATGCCTGACAGGTCAATCATGGATCGTATCCGAATCTCGTTTTATTGCCTTGTGCAACGGAAGCCTCGGGAAGCCACGTTATGAACGGTTGTATTGCCTACGGTGATTGTAATACCGAGGGCCTGAAAGACTATCATGAACCGGTCTGGCCGCAGATCGTTGCGAAGCAATTGGGTCTTTCGCTCACCAATTGTGGTCATACCATGAGCACAACCCGTGAGCTGCTTCAGTATGCTGAGGCCTTCCCGCCCAGGAACTATCAATTGGCGTTTATTCAGTACGGGCTTGTTGATTCCTGGCTCACCTTTCGTGGTGCGCCCTATGTGCTTTATTACCCGGACAGCCCCCGCAGGAAGCTTGCCCGAAAGCTCGTCAAAAAGCTGAAGAAATGGGCCCGGCGTCTCCACCTGCAGGATCGTTGGGGCGCGGTGGAGCAGGTGCCGCTGGATGAGTATCTGGGCAATATTGAGCGTGTGTTGCGCTCGGCCCCCGACACCCTGTTCGCGTTGGTGTCCACGCCGCCGAACCTCGACGAGCCCCGGAACCCGCGCATTGAGCGCTACAATGAGGGCCTGCGAGAGTTAGCCATACGAGAGCCAAATGCATTTTTTGCCGATGCCTACCACCCATTATGGCAGCAGAAAGCCCGGTCACTGATGGCAGACGGAACCCACCTTACCGAAACAGGGCATCGACTCCTGGCGGATACGGTGATCAGCGCGCTGTCGACATACTGGCCAACAGGTCCCGATAAAAAGCCTCAGTCTTCGATACCATCGCCTCAAGGCTGAGTTGCTCCCGGGCCCACAGGAAACTGCCGTTTTGGGAATCTCTCATAACCATCGGGCTGCGGAGATTGGTGCGAACCAGTGTGGCGATATCCTCAACGCGGTCAGACGCGGCAATACTCTGTTCTGGCAGAAATTCCCCCACTCCGCTGACTGGCGTTGACAGTACCGGGCAACCCGCCATCAGCGCTTCCACCATGATATAAGGAAAACCTTCGCGGCTGGAGCTGATGATGCAGGCGGTGGCGGCCTGGAGCCAGGGCTTCATATGGAGCTCATGGCCTGGAAGCAGTACGTGGTCTGAGACGTCCAGCTCCTGAATCAGGGTACCTAGTTGAGCACGCTGGCTACCATCACCCAGGATAACCAGACTGCCACCGCAGTCGGCCCTGGCCCAGGCGCGAATCAGCCGGTCGAACTGTTTGACTGGTTCCAGACGGCCTGCGGCTAACAGGAGAGGGCGATCTGCAGGAATTTCGAAGGTCGGGGCCTCCGTCTTTTCTTCGCCGGAGGTGTCCACAGGCGGTAAGCCATTGTGGATCAGCCGAGCATTGGCGTGGGCAATGGTGTCGGTAATATCACGGCTGACACCAATCACGCCATCCAGCCGCTCAAACCCCTTATGGGAGCGCTTGGTGCCATGAAGCGTGCCCACTGTTGCACTGTTCAGATGACGGGCTGAACTGATCAGGTTTGCGGCCTTGTTACCCTGGGCATGAACGATGTCCGGGTGGATGGAGCGAAGCAGTCGCCGCAGGCGGTAGTGCAGCCATGGGTTGCGTCGGCCGAGCTGAACGGGCAGTGGATGGAAACAAACCGGCGAGGCGAAGCGTTCGCTGTATTGGCTGTGTGCCAGAACGTGAACGGTGTGGCCTCTGGTCGAGAGGGCGTTCGCGAGGTCGGCTGTGTGCGTTTCCATACCGCCCCAGCCCGTGCCGGGCGTGGCGATAATCAGCGCGATTGTCAGCGGGCCTTGCGCATTCATTGGTGCGCAGATCTCCGCGCAAGAAGGTTCTCATAGACCTTCAGCGTGGTTTCGGTCTGTGCTTCCAGCCGGAAACTCCACGGTATCTCTATCTCAGGTCGGGGGCTGTCAAGGAGAGCGAGCGCGGCCTGGGTAAACGCTTCTATATTGTCTGGCGGTACCAGTCCGTCGGGGAAACAAGCGCGCAGTGTTTCGGCTGCGCCACCTCGGTCGAAGGCGGCCACCGGTGTGCCGGAGGCCAGGGCTTCGGTAACGATGCGGCCGAAAGGTTCTGGTTTCGTGGACATGTGACAGACCACGTCCGCCAGAAGGTAGAGGGTGGTCATGTCATTGCGCTGGCCGAGGAAGCTCACCTTGTCGGTCAGGTTCAGGCGGGCACGTTCCTTTTCCAGCTCTTCCAGAAACTGCTCCTTGCCGGGTTCGGCGCCGCCGACAATGATGCCGTGGCAGTCCGGCCGTTTTTGCACCAGTTGCGCCATCATGGCCAGGAAGTCCAGTTGGCCTTTCCAGCGGGAAATGCGCCCGGGCATCATGATGATCTTTTTCTGGGCCAATTGTGGGTACTGCCGGAACCAGCGGTCCAGCCATTGTGGGCTGAGCTCCCGTTGTCGAAAAGCACTCACGTCCACGCCCCGTTGGATGACTGTCAGTTTTTCTTCCGGCACCGGGTATTTGTTCAGCACATAATCCCGAACACAACCGGACACGGCGATGATGTGATCAGCCCGGGTCATGATGGCGCTGTAGGGGGTCACGGAATACATGCCGTGAAAGGTTGAGACGACGGCCGGGCGCTGGTTGGCTGGAATGGTCTTCAGGGCCAAAAAGATGATCCAGGCGGGCATGCGGGAGCGGACATGTATGATGTCCGGTTTCAGCTCCAGAAGCAGCTTGCGCATGGGCAGAATTTGTCCGAACGACGCCGGGTTCTTCCGGTGTATTGGCATGAATATGTGTTCAGAGCCTTGCCCACGAAGCTGCTCCGCCATGGGCCCGCCTTTCGAAACCACATAGGACTCGTGTCCACGTTTCACCAGGTCGGCGGCGAACTCCACGGTGCCTCGTTCAACCCCGCCACTGTATAGCGCGGGTAACGCCTGCAGAATCCTCAACGTTTGCCTCCCCTTAAAAAGTGTTCAATCAGCCACCTTGCGGCTCTATCAGCCTCCCAAAGCTCCTGCGATCCGCGCAATTTTCCGGCCATAACCGAGGCATGGTCACTCCAGTGCGCAACGTACCCTTTCGCCACCAGGCTGGCCATACCCCGGGCGACCCGGCTGTTATTCTTGGGCGCGAGTTCAAACAGACCGGTAGGCACGCCGGAGGTGGCGGCTTCGCAGGCCATGGAGGCACTGTCTGGTGTAACCCACGCCGCACGGGAGGCGGCGAGTTGGTGGGGAAGCCAACTGGCGTGCGTTCGCTTGGGATCCGCGACCGTGACCTTCGGGCCCGCCAGGTCGTTCAGTTGCGTCAACAGGTTCTCGGGCGTACGGCGAGAGCCGCTGATCGTCCAGCGCCATTCCGGGTAGCGACCCATTAGCTGGGATAACTGTCCGAGAATAACGTCGTCCTCCCAGTCGAAATGGGGTGAGGGGCCGCCAATGAGAACAAGGCCTTCGGGTTTGTCGGTAATTCTGGCCAGGGGCGTGATCGCGTTTATGACACCTTCGGTGGCAAGGACATGTCTGGCTGCTGTCTCTTATACACATCTCCGAGCCCACGAGACGGACTCCTAT
>CAJXOQ010000040.1 GCA_913057975.1 uncultured Marinobacter sp. | reverse complement strand
AGATAGGAGTCCGTCTCGTGGGCTCGGAGATGTGTATAAGAGACAGGTTCATGATCTTGCCGTCATACGGGCGGATCTCGATAACATCGCCCATGTTCATGTCGTCGACGGGGGCTTCGAACACCAGGGCACCGGCATCTTCCATGGTGTTGAAGAAGATGGGAGCGACCTTGTTACCGATGCAGACACCGCCGGCACGCTTGTTCGGCACGCCCGGAATGTCGTCACCGAAGAACCACAGAACGGAGTTGGTGGCCGACTTACGGGAGGAACCGGTACCGACAACATCACCTACGAAGGCTACAGGCAGGCCTTTGGACTTGATCTCGTCGATCTGGCTCATGGGACCGGTAACGCCGGGCTCTTCCGGCTTCAGGCCGTCGCGTTCCATTTTGTAGGCAGCGCGGGCATGCAGCGGGATGTCCGGACGGGACCAGGCATCCGGAGCCGGAGACAGGTCGTCGGTGTTGGTTTCGCCGGTCACCTTGAAAACCACCATTTTGGTGCTTTCAGGAACCTTCTTCTTGTTGGTGAACCACTCGGCGTTGGCCCAGGATTCAATGACGTCCTTGGCAACGGCGTTGCCGGCGTCCATCTTTTCCTTCACGTCGTTGAAGGCATCGAACATCAGCAGGGTGCGCTTGAGCTTTTCGCCGGCCTGTTCGGCCAGTTCAGAATCGTCCAGCAGGTCGACCAGGGTCGCGATGTTATAACCGCCCTGCATCATGCCCAGCAGATCAACGGCCTTCGGCTTGTCCAGCAGGGGAGACGTCGCTTCACCCTTAACAATGGCGGTCAGGAAAGCAGCTTTTACATAAGCGGCTTCGTCCACACCCGGAGGAACGCGGTTCTCAAGCAGATAGACCAGCGTATCTTCTTCGCCGGCTGGCGGGTTCTTAAGGAGATCGACCAGAGCGGCAGTCTGCTCGGCGTTCAGAGGCTTCGGGGGAATGCCCAGAGCCTCGCGTTCTGCAACGTGTTCACGATAGGCTTCTAACACGATATGGACCCTCATCAGTTGGAATGTCCCGCGCCGTGGGCGTCGTTGCCTGGCGGGAGTTTTATGGCGAAAAGGCGCTAAGTTGGCGCTGCATTCTATAGGAAACCCCTTATAAAGTTAAGTTGGACTGTGGTCGGATATTATGGGTCGTTGCGGTATACTGCCGCGCCCGAGAACCTGACTTGCTGTAAACAATGACCAAAGCCCTCGACGAGATTCATGATTTCCTGCCCTGTAGAACACCACAGCGATGGATTGAAAACGCCCTCGCTAATCAGGACCTGATGCTGATTGATCATGCTCATTGTGAGAAAAAAGCAGCGTCCACGGCCCTGAGTTTGATGTATCGCTACGTCGATAACACGGACCTGCTCAACAGGATGTCGCGTCTTGCTCGGGAAGAGTTGCGCCATTTCGAGCAAGTGCTGGCTATCATGAAAAAGCGGGGAGTGAGTTACGGTCACCTGAGCCCGGCTCGATATGCAGCCGGGTTACGGCAGGAAGTACGCACAGAAGATCCCGGTCGGCTGGTGGACGTGCTGATCGTGGGTGCCATTATCGAGGCCCGTTCCTGCGAGCGGTTCGCAGCTCTGGCACCGCATCTGGATGCGACACTGTCGGATTTCTACACCGGACTCCTGAAGTCCGAAGCCCGACACTACCGTGACTACCTGACACTAGCCGAGCACGCCGCAGGGAATTCGGTGGAGGATCGGGTGGCGACCTTCCTCGCGCTGGAGCAACAACTGATTGAGACACCAGACACCGAGTTCCGGTTTCACAGCGGGCCAGTCTGACTGTAACGCGGGATCAAGAGGGTGTCCTGTCGTACAGTAGGCCACGCTCCTCCGGAAGCGGTGGATCCTGAAGTTGCTCGCACAGGTCGATCCAGCGGTCGATGCCGGCGCTCCGATACTTCTGTTTGTGCAGGATGAAATAGAAGGTTCGGTCGAACTGTCGTTCCTCCGGAACCTTCAACGGAACGAGGCTGCCCCGCCTGAATGCATCAGCAAGGCACACCCGTGACAGGCAGCCGATCCCAAGGTTGGCCTCCACCGCCCGTTTGATCGCCTCGGTATGCTCGAGTTCCAGTAGTATGTCCAGGTCTGGAAGCAGGCCGTGCATGCCGCGTTCAAAGGTCTGCCGGGTGCCGGAACCCTGCTCACGCATCACCCAGGTTGCCGAGCGAAGGTCTGCATCCGAAAGCCTGTCCTTCCGGGCAAAGGGGTGGTCCGGGGAACAGAAGACCACCAGCTCGTCGCCTCGCCAGGGTATAACCTCCAGCTCAGAAGATTGCAGTTCACCTTCAATCAGCCCGATGTCGAGTTCGAAATCCTTGACGCGTTGGGCAATGGTGCGGGTGTTGGCTACTTCTAGCGCCACTATCGGGTGGGTAGGGGTATTCATGTATTGGGCCATGACGCCAACAGCCAGATAGTTACCAATAGTGAGGGTAGCCCCGACTTTCAGGGCGCCGACTTCGGTATGCTTGCTGAACGCCTGTTCCAGCTCCCCGGCCTGGGCCAGCAAAGCCTCGACCTTTGGCCGATAGAGACGGCCGAGCTCATTGAGCTGCAGTCGTTTTCCGACCCGGTCAAAGAGCTGGATATCAAACTGGCTCTCCAGTTCTTTCAGGGCGCTACTGGCCGCGGACTGAGACATTGCCAGGGAATCCGCCGCACGGGTGATGTTCTGGAAGTGCGCCGCAGCCAGGAAGACCTCGAGTTGGCGGAAGCTAAACTTCATAATCGATTATTCCGAATAAGGTTATGAAAATATCCCATTTTGTCGATAGGTTACCCTTGGGTTACTATTTACACAATGATTTTTACTTATTTGCTAACGGCTAACGAACGGGCGATACCATGAGCAACCTGAATAAAGAGCGTGTAACAAGTGTTCGTCACTGGAACGACACACTCTTCAGCTTCACCACCACCCGTGATCCGGGGTTCCGGTTCAAGAATGGTCACTTCACAATGATTGGCCTGGAAACCGACGGTAAGCCGCTGATGCGTGCCTACAGTATTGCCAGTGCCAACTATGAAGAGGAGCTGGAGTTCTTCTCAATCAAGGTTCAGGACGGCCCGCTGACGTCACGTCTGCAAAAAATTGAGGTAGGCGATGAGATCATGGTCAGTCGCAAGCCCACCGGTACCCTGATTATGGACAACCTGCTGCCGGGTAAGAATCTTTGGCTGATCAGCACAGGCACCGGCCTGGCACCTTTTATCAGCATCATCAAGGACCCGGAAGTCTATGAGGCCTATGATAAAGTCATCGTGACCCATGGCGTTCGCTACAAGTCCGAGCTGGCGTACCAGTCCGATATTGAGGAGCTGCCGAATAACGAATTCTTCGGCGAAATGGTTGATGGCAAGCTGCTTTACTATCCCACGGTCACCCGTGAGGATTTCCGTAACACCGGGCGGCTGACCGACGCGATGGAAAACGGCAAGCTGACGCAGGACCTGGACCTGCCGGAATTTGACCTGGAAAATGACCGGTTCATGGTGTGCGGTAGTCCCAGCATGTTGAAAGACACCTGCTCCATCCTCAATAACATGGGGTTCAAGGAAGCTCGCCATGGTAACCTCGGCCACTATGTGATCGAGAGGGCCTTCGTGGAGCAGTAAATTCTCCGCGTCGCCAGGGTTAATCCCAATGTCCGCAAAACCCCGAAGTGAGAGCTTCGGGGTTTTTGCATTTTGCGCCATTCAGAAAGGTGAATTGTGGAATGATTCAGTGGCTATATTTGTCGGTGGCTATCGTTGCGGAGGTCATCGGAACCTCCTTTCTAAAAAGTTCTGAGGGTTTCACCCGTCTGTGGCCGTCGCTGGTTGTGGTGGTGTCCTACATCCTGGCGTTCTACTTCCTGGCGTTGACCCTGAAAACCTTGCCAGTGGGTGTGGCATACGCGGTGTGGGCCGGTGCAGGCGTGGCCTTGATTGCGCTGGCGGGTTATCTGTTTTTCGGGCAGACGCTGGACCCTCCCGCCATCCTCGGCATCGGCCTCATCGTTGCCGGCGTTATGGTAATCAACGTATTCTCAGGCAGTATAGGGTCAACGCATTGAGGCAGAGGTGGATGTTTGAAGAAGGCCATGGTGATTCTGGGTATCGCGCTGCTGGTTGCCGCAATCGCCAGTGTCGCCTCCGATCCGGTACCCATTGAGCAGAAACTGATTTCGATCCAGGCCCGGGAGGCATTGCCCGGTTTTGACGATATCGGGGACGAACCTGTTGACGTCCAGGCCGCCATTTTGGACTTGGGGGACGATCCTCTTTTGCTGCTGAAGGCCCGGGCAGCGCTGATGGCCCACCCTGACATGGCCCGCGCCGTTTTTCCGCTTTATGCATCAGAGCCGGAATTCCAGGAGGTGTTGCGCACCTATGGAGAAAACGCCCTGCCACCGATTCACTACTTCCTTCGCCAGCCCATCAGCTCCATTGAATGGATGAACAAGGCAGCCCGTCAGTATGAACGCGCCCGGGACTATATCGCTGAGCTCCGCGGCAAGGACCAGAGCGAACGGACGCCGGAAAAAACGGAGCCTTTGACGCCCGAACAGCGGGGCTGGTACGCAGTGAACTTCATCCGCAACGAGGGCCACGATTTTCTCGGGCAGTTCGTGGTGGATGCGAATGGCCAGACCCAGTGGGTGCAGACCGAGAGGATCACAGAAGGGCTTGCCCAGTTCTTCACCAGCGGCGTGCGACAGTTGGAGGCGGATTATAGAACTGGAGAGGAAATCTCCGCCAGTGACATAGGCTGGGCATCGGTGGATGTGTTGGTGTTTGCCAGTGCCGTAAAGGTACTTCGGGCCGGTCGCACGGCGGCGAAGGCGACCCAGGGTGCCAGGCTTTCAACACGCTCAGCGGCATTGGCTGCCCGTATTACCGGCAGCGGGCGGCTGATTCTCCGCAGCGCCCGCTATGCGAAGTGGCCCCTGATCATTGGCGCTGGCTACCTGGTGGTTGCCCACCCCAGCATCATCAACGACTTTTTTGCCGGGGTGGCCGATGTACTGGGTGTCTCCCCGATGATGGTCCAGCTCGCGGGTTGGTTGCTGATCCTTGTGCCGCTGTTCTATCTGGCAAGCTGGTTACTTTGGCCGGCCATCGCGCTGTTGAAGGGGCTACTTGCGCTGCTCTACCGGCTTGCTGGCCGCAGGCCCGGTTATTTTTCCGGCCTTCAGTAGAGGGTTCCCACCAAAAGCCCCCCGACCATCAAAACGGCGCCGGTAATCCGGCTAAACGTTTGCGGCCAGGGCACCAGTTTCTCCGCCAGGAAATAGAGCGCAAGCACTGCCATCCAGGCCAGGTTCATCACTCCGCCGACGAACATTAGCAGCATCAGCGCCCAGCAGCAGCCGGTGCAGAAGGCGCCGTGGCGGGCCCCCATTGTAAAGGCACCGATTGCTCCGTCGCGCCATTCCGTCATCAGGAAGGTTATGGGTGACTGGCATTTGTTCAAGCAGGCTTGTTTTAGAGAGCTGAACTGGAAAGCCCCAGCGACAACCAGCAGGCAGCCCCCGAGAAGTGGTTCCAGATGGCCCATTGCCGAGGTCATCAGGGTGTTGGCGTGCAATACCCATTGAGCCACAGCTGCGACCGCGCCGAACGCGGCCCAGACGGCAAGGTACCCGGCCATGAAAAGCCAGGTTGGTACTGCGGCCTTCTCGAGCTGACGCCGACGCTGGTGAACCCGGATATAGGTCATGATCATCGGTGCCGCACCCGGAATCATCATAGCGACCATCATCACCATCCACATGACGGTGCCAAGGCCGAGGAATGACAGACCTGAATCGGCCGCAATAGTCATTGGCATGGCCATATAGGCCCATGCCAATGCGGTCAGGATTCCCAGGGAGGCGCCTATGGCCGCACGCTCCCACGAATGAATCTTAGCCATTGTCAATTCCATCGAAATCACCTCCGGTGTCTCTCCGTTGTCAGGGGCCGGCGTATTCGAATGGGGAGTAGAGCGCTGTCCGCGCGCTCAGATCCAGATCAATGCCGTGATTCTGATGGCGCAAACTCCGGGATTTCGCAACGACCAGTGAGTGGCCCGGAGCTACGGCCAGTGGGTGGTTATCGATCGTGACCTTGCGTCCGTTCTGGCCTTCGATCGCTTTGATATCGGCTTCATAGGACGAGCCGATGGTCAGGTGCCGCCCACTATCATCAACGGAAAACCCGATGGGTTGTCTCTCGACAGCAAGAACGTCTCCGATCATAGAGGCCAGCAGTTCCGGGTGGCCGCCGGCCTTGCCGCCGAAGATATTGCCAAGCGCTTCCTGCTGGTGCTCATCGGCGCGTTGGTCAAGGTACAACACAACTTTCCAGTTGCCTTCTGCCATGGGCCCCGGGGCGTTGAGCGCAAGCGCAATATTCAGATCATCAAGCGCCACCTCGCCGTAAGCTCCTTTCTTGATGTGCCAGCCGACCAGGGCAGAGCAGTCGCCTTCTGTCGGTGGCTCCAGGTAAATGCAAGGGCAAGCGCCTTTGCATGTGCAACTCTCCAGATAGTCACCCTGAATTTGCCATTCGGTGCTCATTGTCGCCTCCTTATTCAAATTGAGGGTTGGTTTGCGGTTACTGCTATTGTCAGTTATAGCCCTGAATAGGTGTTTTGAGGTGATGAGGGGATGAGAATATTGTGAGAATGTAGCGGAGGGAGACGATCATGCCGCAACGGATGTCCGACATACTGGCGGCCCGGGCTCACCGGACGTTTGTAGGACGCGATACAGAGCTTGGTGCCCTGGAAACCATGTTGATGCCAAAGGGGCCGAGAGTGTTACACGTTCACGGTATCGCCGGCATTGGTAAGTCCGCGTTGCTGGCGCGTTTCGCAACGATCGCCCGGGCCGGGGGAGCAACGGTTATCCTGCTTGATTGTCGCCATGTGGAGCCCACTGAGCAGGGTGTGCTCGGGGCGCTCGCGGAGGCCATTGGTGACACAGGATTGAGTGTTGGGGACATCGCTGATCGGCTGGGGGAGCTGGGCGGAGCTGTTGTACTGGCCTTCGATACCTTTGAAGTATTCAGGCTTCTGGACACCTGGTTGAGACAGGTGTTTATTCCGCTATTGCCCGAAAATGTAAGGGTGGTTCTGGTGGGGCGCCAGCCGCCTACCTCAGCCTGGTACGCGAGCCCGGGATGGGGGTGGTTAATGCGGGCTGTCCCGGTTTCCTCGTTGACCGACAAAGAGGCGGAGAACTTCCTGCAGGGCCTGGGTCTGGAGCAGGCGGACATATCCCTGATCGCCCGCTGTACTCATGGCCATCCGTTGGCCTTGAAGCTCGCTGCGGCAGCAGTGCGGGAGGCCTCGCCGGAGCAATGGCCCACAGGTGCGCCTTTACAGCGCGCCCTTGACGAACTCACACAGATTTTCCTTGAGGATGTAGGCGATGAGATTACCCGGCGGGTGCTTGAAGGGGTGGCCGTTGTCCGTCGGGTAACCCTGTCGCTGCTGCAAGCGCTGTTTCCGGACGTGCCGCCCCAGGATGCCTGGGAGAGGCTGCGTCGCTTGCCCATCGTGGTTGGCGCCAGCGATGGTCTGTTGATCCACGATGCGGTGCGAGAGGCCATTGCGCGTTCCCTGCATGCGAGTGATCCGGCGCGCTATCTCGAATACCGCCGTTCAGCCTGGCGGCAATTGGCGACAGAGGCGGGCGTTGCCGGTGGCGGTGATCTCTGGCGCTACACCGCCGACATGCTGTTCATGATTGAAAACCCAGTGGTGCGGGAAGCGTTCTTCCCGAGTGGTTCCCCCACGTTGGCCGTAGAGCCGGCCCAGGCGGATGATGGGCCTGTGCTGGAGGATATTACCCATACCTGGGAGGGAAGTGAGGCCGCCGGAGCTTTGAGGGCGTGGTGGCGCCGTTTGCCCCAGGCATTCTCATCGGTCCGGGACGGTGAGGGTCGTATTGTAGGTTTCTATGGCAAGCTCCGCTCGGACGAGCTCCAGTCGGTCTGGCTGTTGGACGATCCGGTAGCTGACCAGTGGTATTCCCATCTCAAACAACACCCCATGCCCCGGGATGCCATTGCCCTGTTTTGCCGGCGCTGGTTGAGCATTGATGACGGAGACTCTCCGGGTGACGTACAGGCAGCAGTTTGGCTGGATCTGAAGCGGGCCTACATGGAGCTCAGGCCCAGACTTCGCCGTGTTTACCTGACGGTTCGGGATATAGGTGCCTACGCTGCTGTCGCCAGACGGTTGGGTTTTGAAGTGCTGGAAGATTACGCCGTTGTGCTGGATGGCCAACGCTATCATTCTGCCGTGCTCGATTTTGGCCCAGCCTCGGTGGACGGCTGGCTAGCGGATCTCGCGGCTGCAGAGCTTGGCGTTCGGCGCGCGAACGAACTGTTGGACCTGGAGGCCCGGGAACTGGTGCTTGAAACGGGTAGGGTGGCTCTGACGCCACTGGAATTCGGTGTCATGCGTTACCTGAGTGCTCGTGAGGGCAAGGCCGTGTCGCGCAGTGAACTGTTGCAGGATGTGTGGGGGACGCGATACGAGGGTGGCAGCAACGTGGTTGACGCGGTGGTTCGCACCTTGCGCAAGAAACTGGGGGATCAGGCTGCCCGGGTCGAAACCGTGTCTGGCGTCGGGTATCGGCTACGGCTCGGTGGGCAGACTAGCGAAGCCAGTTCCGGAGCTTGATCACCAGAAGTTCTGCGTCGGTCAGTGCCTGCCGGCGTTGTAGCAGTCGTGCCAACACAGCCGGTCTGTCGGTAATGATATTGTCCACCCCCATGTCGATGAAACGTGACATCGCCTGCGGCGTATTGACCGTCCAGACATGCAGTTCGTTGCCAGCACGGTGGGTGCGAGCCACTGTGGCGGGAGTGACACGGTTCTGTCGCAGGCCCAGTATGTCAAACTGTTGCTCCCACAGCGGACCAACGATGAACTGTGCCAGCAGGCTGGTTTTAAGCGAAGGCTCCAGTTGTCGCGCTTCGGCCAGGACCCGCCATTCGGCGGCCGCAATCACCGTGTTCTCCACGGCATCCATGCGCTGCAGCATATGGACCACCTCCCTGGTCAGGTCGGGCGTCTCCGGAGCGGGCTTCAGATCGAGGTATAGATGGGCTCGTCCTCTGGTGGTTTCAATGACCTGTTCCAGGGTGGCGATTCGCTCATCGCTGAACGCAGGGCCGAACCACGAACCAGCGTCCCGTGCACGGGCCTCTTCCAGGGTGATATCGGAGATCCTGGCGTTCAGGCCGAAGACACGTCGCATGTCGGTATCGTGCCAAAGCACCGGCACGCCGTCCGCGGTCATGCGGATATCCACTTCAACGTAGTCGGCGCCATCCTCAATGGCTTGTCTTATGGCGCTCATGGTGTTTTCCGGCGCCTTGAAAGCACTGCCACGATGGGCCGTTATGGAAACATCGTCCCGGTGATCGAAGGATTGCAGGACAAACCAGGCCTGGGTGGCGGCGAGGATGATGATTAAAAGCTCGGCCGACCACGCCAGTGGTGAAGCACGCCGGGGCAGGGTTTGGGCAGTGCTGTGACGGTGGTGACCCGTTGCCTGCCTATACACGCTGTATATCAGCATGCTGTAGGCCGCCATGCCAGCAAAGGCTGCAGTGAGGGTGAACAGGATATAGAGCGCGATCAGGCCCAGGGTGACGGGCATCAGCACGCCCATTCGTTCCGGCAGGCTCGTTATGATCTCGCCGCCCACTGCCTGGAACAACCATGTAACCACGATGGGGATCAGCGCCAGGCCGACCAGGCCTGCGATGATTGCGCCCATCACAGGCAGGCGCTGGCCGTGGATATAGCGGCTACTTTGTTTGAGAGCGTCGCGCGCACCTCTGCGCTCCAGCAGGAGCAGGGGAACCGACAGTACCCAGCGCAGGTAAAGCCAGCCATTGCAGACGGCGATTCCCAGCGCTGCGACACCAGATATGCCCAGGAACCACCAGACTTCGGGCGGCCGTTCCAGTTTCAGGTAGTAGATGTCGTGGGGTGAAATCAGCCATTGGTAACTCACCACTATGGCCAGCAGGAAAGGTACAGCGATCAGTGCATGGCCGCTCAATTGCAGCAGGGTGAGGGTGAGTAGTTGTTTGAAACGTCGTGCAAGAGCCCACAGCGTCGCAATGGCTATCCGGTATTCGCGGCCTCCGCCGGAGGCGGCAATCCAGGTCATGCCTGCCTGTTGCAGGATTACCAGGAGGGCGGTCAGGGTCGCCGTTGCGCTAATCCATAGTAAGCCGCCAGGGGACACCACAAACTGCACCAGCCCGCCAGTGCTGATGGCGGCGTGACCGGTTATCGGCCGAAGCGCTGTCAGGGCGCTGGAAAAGAGCGGTGCAATGGCGGCCAGAACGAGGCCGGTGAAAAACAGGTAAAAGACCAACAGCGCCCTGCGATGAACGTGCAGGAATGCCAGGGTGTGCAGTGCAAGAATCTTCATTCAGGTAGCCGTTCCCATGTCGAAGTTTCAAGCTCAGGGGTCCTCTGCGGGCTTCATGAGGGCTGCCCTGTTGAACAATGCCGTGCGCTCATCGAACGTCAGGAATGGTTCGGCATTCGTCGCCTCAAGCGTGCCAAACAGCCGCTCCGGATTAAAGCGCCAAGTGGTGCAGTCGGTCATCAGTTCGCTGCAGCTCAGGAGCTGTCCCGACTCCCTCAGGAAGTACTTGAGCCCCGTATAGGTATCTGCCAACAGCAGGTCGCGTTGCTGTGTCGGTTGTTTAACCAGCAGGCTCCGGCCAATCATGTCGCCAGCCTTTTTCCCGAGCCCTGTTGCGTCCAGGATGGTAGGTGGAATATCGATCTGCGCCACAATCTGGTCGCGATGGGCGTAGTCCTCCAGCGAGTCGCTGTCAGGAGGACGTACCGCCAATACGCCAACGTTGCTGTTCAGAGGCACGGATTCATGATCCTTGCGAATGAATCCGCCGGACTCATCCGATGTGATAATGACTAAAGTGTCGTCAAGAATGCCGTCGGACGCCAGGTCGTCAAGAAACTGATTCAACGCATCTTCCATGGTTCTCATGGCCTGTTTGCGCGCCTCCTGAGGCTCTGGTGTGATGTCCACGGCGCTCAATTCACCATCCGTTGATTGTTGCTCCGGCTCTTTTCCGATTTTAAACGGGTGATGGGTACCCACGTTCAGCAGGGTGACCATCCAGGGGCCAGGTTTCGCGTCAAGCTGTCTTAGCCGCTGTGCAACGTTGTTGAAATAGATTGGATCGGGTGGCCCCCAACCCTCCACCTCTTCTTTGGGGCCGTTGAAGATCTTTGCGCCGGTGACGTCGATAAAACCGGCCTGCGGCATGAACTCACCCTTCTGCATATAATCCAGCGGCGCGGCCTGCCAGTAGGCCGTATGATAGCCATGTCCCTTCAGGTGTTTGGGCATGCAGTCCACCACAACGCGGCCTTCAGCCACATCAACCATTTTCCGTGATTGCCGGCGGAAGTCCGGGTATTCGCCACACAGGATGGCAAAGGTGCCACGATCTGTCTGGCGCTCCATGCTCAGCGAATTCCGGTAGATACGAAATCCATGACTGCGCAGGTTTTCTTCAAGGTTGGCCAGGGTAACGGTTGGGTCGAGATCGTGATAGCGGCTCAGGCTTGGGAAATAGCCGCCGGACATCCCCTCAATCATGACCAGCAGCACGTTGGGGTGGTCCCTCACAATGGGGGCGGCAACCTGATGACGAAAAAAGCTCGCCGTCTGCAGGGTTTTCAGGGCTTTTTCAGACCCGTTGAGGTCCTCGTCTTCCGTGGATAGTGTCGGGGCGAGTGGCCCGATGATCGCCCCTGGTATCTGGGCGAAAAAGCTGGCGACAACGTTGTTTGCGGGCGTTGTAAGGCTCTGGAACGACACGCCATAGACCGCGGCCACGAGCACCGCAGCCACCACTTGCCCGGTCCTGCCCACCGGCAGTGCTTCGGTGTCGATACGACGGTGCTGCCAATGAAGAATCCAGGCAAGGGAAAGGTAGACGGGAAGCCAAAGCGCGTGAATGTTGATCAGGCTGCCAGTCACAAAGGTCGGATCAACGCCCTTGCCAATCAGTGACAGCTGGAACAGGGTTCCGTGAACGGTAAGGTGCATGCCGGCAACAAACGTTGCGCATCCCAGAACCACGACCAGAATAACCCTGGAAATGCCTCTAGTGATGCACAGCAAAACAGCGAGAACAAACGCACCGGCCAGGTCGCCGGCAATCATTGCCAGAGGATCGGGAACGACACCGCTTTGCAGCACATAGCTCGCCCTGACAACAACCAGCCAGCAGAAAGCCAAAACCAGTGTCTGGCGGAAATGTCTGGCCAGGAGCCCAGAGAAAAATGTCATAGTGTGGTCCGGTATCGAGCGGCGGTTGAGGTCGTCAGCATTGGCGTGAAAGGCCGGGCGCCAAACAAACAGGTTATCGCTACCGGCTGGAGGCTGGCAATGTCGCGGAACGTTTATGAATCACTGGTAATCGGATGGCTGATCATTTTTACCCTGTCAGGGTGCTCCAATGAATTGGACCCCACGCCTGCGGGAGCAGAATCGACAAGCGTGCAGGACCTAAGCGCACCTACGATTACGCTAAGTGACGCTGAACTCGACTGGGTAGGGCAGCAGATTTTTCGAAATGAATGTTCTGCGAAGAAAGCCTGCCTTGTGCACTGGAACAAAGGAGAAGCCTTTCCGTCGCTCGGTATCGGGCATTTTATCTGGTATCCGTCGGCAGTGGAGGGGCGGTTCGTAGAAAGCTTTCCCGCACTGATTCGGTACATGGCCAAGCGTGACGCACCATTGCCCCGCTGGCTTGCACGGCTGGATCCATTTGACGCGCCATGGCCCGACAGAGCCGCTTTTCTCGAGGTAGCAGATTCTGCCCGTGTTGCTGAACTGAGGGAGTTTCTGCTGGCGACCCGGGATCTCCAGGCCGGCTTTATTGTCCAGCGGGCAAGTAGCTCCCTGTTACGCGTCATACAGGCAGCTCCTGACGCCCAACGAGCACGTGTAAAGCGGCACCTTGAGGAACTGGTCAGCACGTCCGGCGGGGTTTATGCCGTCATTGACTATGTGAACTTCAAGGGGGAGGGGTTGTCCGCCACGGAGCAATACAACGGTGAAGGATGGGGGTTGTTGCAGGTCCTTCTTGCCATGAAAGGCGATGACCGGCCGACCCTTGACCAATTCCGAAGCGCAGCCGCTGAAGTATTGACCCGTCGGGCCGGGAACGCCGACGCTCCGATCGAACGAGAGCGCTGGCTGGCGGGCTGGCTCAGTCGTTTGGAAAGCTATCGGGAGCCGGATCATACTTTGGTCGCACCAAAATAATTCCTGAAAACTGGTTCAATTCGCGAACGCCTTCTACTTTATAGGGAAGTGGTTGAGAAATTGCCTGCCCTATGGTCTGTCAGCGCGTGCTGATGTGAGGCATTCGCTGCACAAAGTTGTGGCCCGTAGAGGTTGAAGGCGGTATTCGAGGCTGCTTATTTGATAAAACAAATACTATAAATCAACACGTTGGTATATCTGGCTCGTAAATTGCTCATATTCAGTGCACCTCTAACCAACGGAATTTTGGAGATAAGATAATGAAGAACGCCAAGTCGATTGCCGTCGGCGCAGCCATGCTGTGTGGAGTTTTTACCGCTTCGGTTGCTAGTGCGGCTACGACGCTTGAAAGCGTCAAGGAAAAAGGGCATTTGCAGTGTGGTGTCACAAGTGGTCTTCCGGGGTTTTCACAGCCGGACGACAAAGGTAACTGGACCGGTATAGACGTCGACACCTGTCGTGCCGTTGCCGCTGCGGTTTTTGGGGACGCGCAGGCAGTCGAGTTCACGCCTTTGACCGCGAAAGAGCGTTTCACCGCACTCCAGTCGGGTGAAATAGACATGCTGTCCCGTAATACCACGTGGACTCTTACCCGGGATGCATCGCTGGGTCTCAACTTTGCCGGTGTTAACTACTACGACGGTCAGGGCTTTCTGATAAACAAAGGTATTGGCGTGGACGATGCCACCCAGCTGGACGGTGCGACTGTTTGTATCCAGGCCGGTACAACTACCGAGCTCAACCTGTCGGATTACTTCCGGGCCAAGGGCATGGAATACAAGCCCATTGTGTTTGACACCTCTGAACAGACGGTCCAGGGCTTTGCGTCCGGTCGTTGTGACGTGCTGACCTCAGACCGTTCGCAGCTTGCGGCACTTCGCTCCAAGTTGTCTGATCCCGATTCCGCCAAGATCCTTCCCAACACCATCTCCAAGGAGCCTCTTGGACCGGTTGTGCGCCAGGGGGATGATCAGTGGTTCAACATCGTGAAGTGGGTATTGTCTGTGCAAATCAACGCGGAAGAGCTGGGTGTTACCAGCGACAATGTTGATGACATGATGAAATCTGACAACCCGAGTGTCCAGCGCCTACTGGGCACTGACGGCGACATGGGGGCCAAGCTTGGCCTGCCGGATGATTTTGGTGCCAAGGCCATCAAACAGGTTGGTAACTATGGCGAGATGTACGATCGTAACGTAGGCCCGGACACTCCGCTTGGCCTGGATCGGGGCATCAATGCCCTGTGGACCGAAGGCGGTGTTATGTACGCGCCTCCGGTACGTTAATACCTGAAAGCACCCAGTGGGCGCGCTCCCGTTGGAGCCGCCCACTGACATCTGTGATTCGTTTCGTCGCGGGCTAGCTTTCCGGGAACATGCATGAAAAAACAAACCTTTGATTCCAAACCTGCGGGGCCAAAGCCCTGGTACGACCCGCGGGTTCGCGCTATTTTTTTCCAGGTAGTAGCCATTGCCCTCGTCTTCTGGGGTGGCTGGATTCTTATCGACAATACGCTTTCCAATATGGAAAGCCGTGGCATAAGCACCGGTTTCGGGTTCCTTGATGAATCAGCCGGGTTCGGCATCATCATGAGCCTGGTCCCCTACGACGCCACCATGTCGTACGGTCGAACCTTTTGGGTCGGCCTGACCAATACCCTTCTGGTGTCGGCAATGGGTGTGGTGACCGCCACTATCCTCGGTTTCATCATCGGTGTCGCCAGGCTTTCAAGCAACTGGCTGGTTGCCAAAGTCTCACTGGCGTACATCGAAGTGATCCGCAACATCCCCCTGCTGCTGCAGATTTTCTTCTGGTACTTTGCGGTGCTCAGTAGCCTGCCTTCACCGCGACAAAGCGTGGACGTCGGCGGCGCCTTTTTCCTCAACAACCGTGGCCTGTATGTGCCGGAGCCGGTGACTCAGGATGGCTTTGGTCTGGTGTGGGGAGGCGTTCTCGCGGCCATTGCAGCCGTCATTGGCATTCGTATATGGGCCAAGAAGCGCCAACTGGCGACCGGAGCGATTTTCCCAACGTTCAAGGTGGGCGTGGGCATCCTGGTTCTGGTTCCGATAATGTCGTACCTCCTCGCCGGTCAGCCCCTGGAATGGGATTTGCCAGCGCTGAAGGGCTTCAATTTCGGTGGTGGCATTTCCATCATTCCGGAACTGGCGGCGCTATGGATTGCCTTGTCCCTGTACACCGCCAGCTTCATCGCGGAAATTGTGCGGTCTGGCATCCTCTCGGTCAGCAAGGGGCAGACTGAGGCATCGAAGGCACTAGGCCTTCCGAATGGTCTTACGCTCAGGTTGGTGGTGATTCCCCAGGCGATGCGGGTGATTATCCCGCCGTTGACGAGCCAATATCTTAACCTGGTGAAGAACTCCTCACTCGCCACGGCCATCGGTTACCCCGATCTGGTCGCGGTGTTCATGGGAACCACGCTGAACCAGACCGGCCAGGCCGTGGAAGTTGTGGCCATTACCATGGCTGTTTATCTCACCATCAGCCTGTTGATCTCCCTGTTTATGAATATCTATAACCGGGCTGTAGCGATTAAGGAGCGATGATGGCTGAGTCAACCATGAAGGCGCCGAAAAAACGCATTGATCCTGTCCGGTGGGCGCGGGAGAACCTGTTTTCAAGCTGGCACAACACGATTCTGACCCTGTTGGTGGGCTACCTGATCGTGACCAGCGTGGGTCCCTTGCTCAATTGGGTATTGCTGGATGCGAACTTCCAGGGCAGTGACCCGAGTGACTGTACCGGAGCGGGGGCCTGCTGGCTGTTTATCAATCAGCGGCTTAATTTCTTTATCTACGGGTTCTACCCCGAGGAATTCCAGTGGCGCGTGGACATTATGTTCGGCCTGCTGGCACTGTCTTTCGCGCCTCAGTTCATTGAACGCTTTCCGGGCCGTAAATGGCTGGGGTTGTTCGGACTGACCGGGCTGCCGATTGTCGGCTACTTCCTGGTTCCGGGTGGCGTATTTGGCCTGGAGGAGGTTCAGAGTTCGAAGTGGGGTGGGCTGATGCTGACGCTGATTCTGGCGTATATCGGCATCATTGCCTCGCTGCCGATTGGCACCTTGCTGGCACTGGGACGTCGCTCCGAGATGCCGATCATCCGTGGGCTTTGTGTGGTTTTCATCGAAGTGTGGCGAGCAGTTCCGTTAATCACAGTACTGTTCATGGCCTCGGTGATGCTGCCGTTGTTCCTACCGGAAGGTATGAACTTCGAGAAGCTGGCGCGCGCGCTCATCGGCATCACGCTCTGGCAGTCCGCCTATATGGCGGAGGTCATTCGTGGCGGCCTGCAGGCCATTCCCCGTGGACAGTACGAAGCCGCCAGTGCGCTGGGCCTTGGGTACTGGAAGAAAACGGGACTGATCATCCTGCCCCAGGCGCTCAAGCTCGTTATTCCTGGCATCGTTAACACGTTTATCTCGTTGTTCAAGGACACAACGCTGGTGCTGATTATCGGGCTGTTCGATATTCTCGGCACCGTTCAATCGACGGTTACGGACCCCGCCTGGCAGAACGTGGCTGTGGAGGGGTATGTCTTTGTGGCGTTCTGTTTCTGGGTGTTTTGCTTCGGCATCTCCCGATACAGCCAGAACCTTGAACGCAAACTCGATACCGGTCACAGAACCTGATGGGTAAACCAATGACAGAACAAACGCAAACTCCTGAAACACAATCGTCACCGTCCTCAGACGTTGGCAAGTCCGACATTATTCGGGTGGAGGGCATGCACAAGTGGTACGGCGATTTCCACGTGTTGCAGGACCTCAACCTGACAGTCCGCCACGGTGAGCGGATCGTTATATGTGGCCCATCCGGTTCGGGTAAATCCACGTTCATTCGCTGCATTAACCGATTGGAAGAGCATCAGCAGGGCAAGATCATTGTCGACGACGTGGAACTGACGGACGATGTGCGCCAGATCGACAGCGTCCGGCGAGAGGTTGGCATGGTGTTTCAGCATTTCAACCTGTTCCCGCATTTGACGGTGCTCGAGAACTGCTGCCTGTCACCGATCTGGGTGCGGAAAACGCCGCGCAAGGAAGCCGAGGCCACGGCGATGGAATACCTGGAGCGGGTAAAGATCCCGGACCAGGCCAACAAATTTCCAGGCCAGCTTTCCGGCGGTCAGCAACAGCGGGTGGCTATCGCCAGGGCGCTGTGTATGAAGCCGAAAATCATGCTGTTTGACGAGCCGACGTCCGCGCTGGACCCTGAGATGATCAAGGAGGTGCTGGACGTCATGATTGAACTGGCCGGTAGCGGCATGACCATGTTGTGCGTCACCCATGAAATGGGCTTCGCCAAGACGGTGGCTGACCGGGTGATCTTCATGGACGGCGGTGAAATCGTTGAAGAGGCGCCGCCTCACGATTTCTTCAACAACCCGCAGGAACCCAGAACCCAGAAGTTCCTGAAGCAGATCCTGCAACACTGAACGGCCTGCAACACCGAACGGAAGGAGCCGGGCATCGCCCGGCTCTTTTACAGGGGGTGTTTGGTAAGAACCGGTTCCTTATCCGGCTCTACCTCCAGCCACCAGACGTTCTCGTCCCAGTCTCCCAGCACAATCCGCTTTGCCGGCTTACCGCCTGCCTCCAGCTCGTGAACCGCCGGACGGTGGGTGTGGCCGTGGATCAGGCGTTGCACCCCGTGCGCCTCCATTTCCTTCACCACCTCATCCTCGGTGACGTCCATAATGAACTCTTCCTTGCCCTGGTTCTTGGCCATGCTGATTTCCCGTAATTGACGGGCCATCTGCTGACGTTCGGCCAGGGGTCGTTGGAGGATCATCTGCTGCCATTGCGGGTTGCGCATGTTGGCACGAAACTTCTGGTACTCCACATCCGCGGTACACAGACTGTCACCGTGCATCAGCAGGGTGGGCGTGCCGTAAAGGTCCACCACCGTCGGGTCGTCCAGCAAGGTGGCACCGATTCGGTTGCAGTACTCCTCGCCAATCAAAAAGTCCCGGTTTCCGTGCATCAGGAACAACCTGGTGCCCGAGTCGCTGACCGCGCGCAGTGCCGTCGCAATCTGCTCCTGCAGGGGCGTTCGTTCGTCATCGCCAATCCAGGCTTCGAAAAAATCGCCGAGAATGTAGAGTTGCTCCACCCCTCGGGCCTTTTCTTCAAGAAATCCCAGAAATGCAGTGGTGATGTCGGGGCGAGACTCTTCCAGGTGTAAATCTGAGATGAACAGCGTGGTCACGCCGCGCCTCCATCCCCTGTGATCTCGGCTTTCTCGATCACCACGTCCTCAGCTGGCACATCCTGATGGCCTGAGCGCATAGTGGTACGCACAGCGCGAATGGCGTTTACTGTTTCCATGCCTTCCACAACCTTACCGAAAACGCAGTAGCCCCAGCCTTCGGCGTTTTCCGCAGTGTGATCAAGGAAGCCGTTGTTCTCGACGTTGATGAAGAACTGCGCCGTGGCGGAGTGCGGGTCCATGGTTCGGGCCATGGCAACGGTACCCTGCATATTGCTGAGGCCGTTGTTGGCTTCGTTTTGAATGGGCTCGCGGGTCTTTCGCGGGGTCATGCCCGGTTCAAAGCCGCCACCCTGAACCATGAAGTTGCTGATGACACGGTGGAAAATCAGCCCGTCATAGAAGCCGTCACGAACGTACTGTTCGAAGTTTTTGGCGGTCTCGGGGGCATTGTCGTAATCCAGTTCCAGAGTGATGTCACCGTGGGAGGTTTTCAGCAGAATCATCAGGGTTTCCTGTTCAAGTAGGTATTAAAAGCAACGTGGCTGTTATTGTACTGAAGAGTTTGTACGCGTGCATGAGTTAGGCAATGATTTGTGAGTATAATACGCGGTTTCAGATACACACCCTACGATTGAGATTGTATGAGCGCCGAGTCCAAGAAAGCCCATAACTTCATCCAGAGCCTGATCGAAGACGCCGTTGCCAAAGGCGAACACACGGGTAAGGTTGTGACCCGTTTTCCGCCCGAGCCGAACGGTTATCTGCACATCGGCCACGCCAAATCCATTTGCCTGAATTTCGGCATTGCGGAAACCTTTGACGGCGAATGCACGTTGCGGTTTGATGATACTAATCCGGAAAAGGAATCCCAGGAGTACATTGACTCCATCAAGAAGGATGTTCATTGGCTGGGTTGTGAATGGAGCGGAGAGGTTCGCTACGCTTCGGACTATTTTGACGCCATTTACGACTTCGCCGTTGAGCTGATTGAAAAGGGCAAAGCCTATGTGTGCGCGCTGACTGCCGATCAGATGGCCGAGTACCGCGGCACGCTTAAAGAGCCGGGCCAGAACAGCCCCTATCGTGACCGTCCGGTAGAAGAAAACCTTCAGCTGTTCCGCGATATGCGCGCCGGTAAGTATCAGAACGGTGAGCTGGTGTTGCGCGCCAAAATCGATATGACCTCCCCGAACATCAATCTGCGGGACCCGATTCTGTACCGGATTCGCTACGCCGACCATCACCAGACTGGCGATAAATGGTGCATCTATCCGATGTACGACTTCACCCACCCGATTTCCGACGCCATGGAGGGGATTACCCATTCCCTGTGCACCCTGGAATTCGAGGATCATCGCCCGTTGTATGACTGGGTGCTGGACAACATCTCCGCTCCCTGCCAGCCACGGCAGATCGAATTTGCCCGGCTGAACCTCAATTACACCATCACCAGCAAGCGCAAACTCAAGCGTTTGGTGGATGAAGGCTTTGTGGATAGCTGGAATGACCCACGCATGCCCACCATCTCCGGCATGCGCCGTCGTGGTTATACCCCGGAGTCCATCCGCACCTTCTGCGACATGATAGGTGTCAACAAGGCCGGCGGTACCGTGGATATGGGAATGCTCGAGCACGCCATTCGCGAAGACCTGAACACCCGTTCGCCTCGCGCCATGTGCGTAATGCGTCCGTTGAAGGTGACACTGACCAACTACCCGGAAGACAAGACCGAAACCCTGGTGTTGCCGGTTCACCCCCAGAACCCGGACATGGGCGAGCGTGAAGTGACCTGGAGCCAGACCCTGTACATCGACAGGGAAGACTTCGCGGAAGAACCGCCCCGTAAATGGAAGCGTCTTGCTCCGGATCAGGCGGTGCGTCTGCGTGGCGGATACGTCATGACCTGCCGTGAGGTTATCCGTGACGACAGCGGTGAGATTGTTGAACTGAAATGTGAATACGATCCAAATACCCTGGGCGTTAACCCCGAAGGCTACAAACCGAACGGTGTCGTTCATTGGGTGTCGGCCACTGACAGCGTTGAGACGGATATCAATCAATACGACCGCCTGTTCAACCATGAGTCGCCGGACAGTGATAAAGAGACTGACTTTGTGGACCTGATCAACCCGGAATCTCTGGTGGTCCTCAAAGGCGCCAGAGTAGAGAAGAGCTTGGCCCAGCCCCGTACTGATTTGCCATATCAGTTCGAGCGTGAGGGGTATTTTTTCTGCGATCAGGAACTGACTGCGGCAGCAGGACGTCCGGTCTTCAACCGCACAGTGACCCTCCGGGATTCGTGGGGCAAGGGCAAGTAAGTTCGGTGATACATTTATTCAAACTTTTAACGAGCGTAGCGTGATTAGAATCTACAACACCCTTAGTCAGCAGAAGGAAGAGTTCAAACCGATAGAGCCGGGAAAGGTTCGCATGTACGTCTGTGGCATGACGGTGTATGACTACTGTCATCTGGGCCATGCGCGGGTGTTGGTGGCGTTTGATGTGATCACGCGGTACTTGCGTCACAGCGGCTACGATGTCCATTACGTGCGCAACATTACCGACATCGACGACAAAATCCTGCGCCGGGCCGACGAGAATGGCGAAGTTTATAGTGACCTCACCAAGCGCATGATCAAGGCTATGCACGAGGATGAGGCCAAGCTGGGTGTCCTGTCGCCTACCGAAGAGCCGTGCGCGACCGATTACATTAATGACATTGTGGCCATGATCCACAAGCTCGTTTCAAGCGGTCATGCCTATGCCGCTGGCAACGGCGACGTCTATTTCTCCGTCGAGTCGTATTCCGACTACGGCAAGCTCAGCAAGAAAAAGCTTGAGGATCTGGTGGCCGGTGCCCGCGTAGACGTGCAGGAGGCCAAGCGAAGCCCAGCGGATTTTGTACTTTGGAAAGCCGCCAAAGAGGGTGAGGTAAGTTGGCCTTCACCTTGGGGTGACGGCCGGCCGGGCTGGCATATCGAATGCTCTGCCATGTCCAATCGCTGTCTCGGCGAGACCTTCGACATCCACGGCGGTGGGCCGGATTTGTTATTCCCGCACCATGAGAACGAAATTGCCCAGTCCGAGTGCGCCAATGGCCACACATTCGTAAACACCTGGATGCACGCCGGCGCTATTCGGGTGAACAGGGAGAAAATGTCCAAGTCCCTGGGCAATTTCTTTACCATCCGTGAGATCTTTGAGAAGTATGCGCCGGAGGTGGTGCGTTACTTCCTGGTGTCCAGTCATTACCGCAGTCAGGTGGATTACTCGGAAGACAATCTCGCGGAAGCAGGGCGTACGCTCACCCGGCTCTATCATGCCCTGCGTGGTCTGGTACCGGCCAAAAACGTGGCGGAAACGGTACACGACCAGCGCTTTGCCGAGGCCATGAATGACGACTTCAACACCGCAGGAGCCATTGCGGTTCTTCATGCCGTCGCTAATGAAATCAACCTGGACCGCAGGGAAGGGCGCGACGAAAAGGCTAACCAGCAAGCGGCGGTGCTTGTAAGGCTCGGTGGTGTTCTGGGTTTGTTGCAGCAGGACCCGGAAGCCTACTTTCAGGCCGATACTGGCGGCGAGCTCAGTGCAGACGACATTGAGGCGATGATCCAGGCCCGTGCCGATGCGCGTAAGCGGAAAGATTTCGCCGAGGCGGACCGTATAAGGGATGAGTTGGCCGATAAAGGCATTATTCTGGATGACAGTCGCGAAGGCACCAGTTGGCGCAGAGGATGATGTCAACCAAAGGTCGTGTTGTTGGCGCGGGAATGACCTTGTAGGGAAATTCCCGTACAATACCGCCCTCGAATTATAACGGCCCTGGCGGGTAAATCCGTAAAAAGGGCAGGGAATACAGTAACCCACTGAGGCAAACAACGATGACTGAACGCGTACAAGTCGGCGACCTCCAGGTCGCAAAGAACCTGTTCGATTTCGTTAATAACGAAGCAATTCCGGGCACGGGTGTCGACGCTGACAAATTCTGGGCCGAGTTTGACAAGATTGTTCACGAATTGGCTCCCCGTAATAAAGAGCTGCTCGCCAAGCGCGATGACATCCAGGAGAAAATGGACACCTGGAATCGTGACCACAAGGGCCAGAAGCTCGACATCGCCGAGTACAAGTCCTTCCTGAAGGATATCGGCTACCTGGTTGATGAGCCCGGCGACTTCAAGATCTCCACCTCAAACGTGGATCCCGAAGTGGCCACCATGGCTGGTCCCCAGCTTGTGGTTCCGGTGATGAACGCCCGTTTTGCGCTGAACGCTGCCAACGCCCGTTGGGGTAGCCTTTACGACGCACTGTACGGCACCGATGCGATCTCCGAGGACAACGGCGCCGAAAAAGGCCGTGGCTACAACCCGGTTCGAGGTGCCAAGGTCATTGAATTTGCGCGCAACCTTCTGGACAGTTCCGCTCCGCTGGCTTCTGGCAGCCATAAAGACGCAGCCCAGTATCTGGTTGAGGGTGGCAAGCTGGTGGTCAAGTTGCAGAACGGTGAGTCTACTGGTCTGAAAGACGAGTCCGGCTTTGTGGGTTACACCGGCGCCGCCGATGCACCTACTGGCGTACTGTTGGTCAAGAATGGCATGCACTTCGAGATTCAGGTCGATGCCAGCCACCCGATCGGAAAGGATGACGGGGCACATGTAAAAGATGTGCTGATGGAGTCAGCTCTGACCACCATCATGGACTGTGAAGATTCTGTCGCTGCCGTAGATGCGGATGATAAGGCTCTGGCCTACCGCAACTGGTTGGGCCTGATGAAGGGCGACCTGGAAGAAACCTTCGAGAAAGGCGGCCGGCAAACCACCCGCACGATGCACGATGATCGTGCCTACACCAAGCCGGAAGGCGGAGAGCTGGTGCTGAAAGGCCGCAGCTTGATGTTTGTGCGTAACGTAGGTCACCTGATGACCAACCCGGCCATCCTGCTGAAAGACGGCAGTGAAGTGCCTGAGGGGCTGATGGACGGTCTGATGACCTCGCTGATTGCGATTCACGACCTCAAGAGCACGGGCAAGCTTCAGAACAGCACCGCTGGCTCGGTTTACATCGTCAAGCCGAAGATGCACGGTCCTGAAGAAGTGGCGTTTACCAATGAATTTTTCGGTCGCGTTGAAGATGCGCTTGGCCTGCCGGCTTTCACCCTGAAAGTTGGCATTATGGACGAAGAGCGACGCACCACCGTTAACCTCAAGTCCTGCATCCATGCCGCCAGGGAGCGTGCCGTGTTCATCAATACCGGCTTCCTTGACCGCACCGGCGACGAGATCCATACCTCCATGGAATTGGGGCCGTTTATCCGCAAGGGGCCGATGAAGCAGGCTGCCTGGATCCAGGCCTACGAGCAATGGAACGTGGACGTCGGGCTGGAAACCGGTTTCCGTGGTATTGCCCAGATTGGTAAAGGTATGTGGGCCATGCCGGACCTGATGGCGGGCATGCTGGAAGCCAAGATTGGTCACCCGAAAGCCGGCGCCAATACCGCATGGGTTCCGTCACCAACAGCGGCTACGCTGCATGCCACCCATTACCATCAGGTGAGCGTTGCGGATATCCAGCAAGAGCTGGAAAGCCGCACCCGTGCCAACCTGGATGACATCCTGACCGTGCCCGTGATGGACGATCCGAAATCCCTGTCGGCAGAAGAAATCCAGCAGGAGCTGGACAACAATGCCCAGGGTATCCTCGGCTATGTGGTGCGCTGGATCGACAGCGGTGTCGGCTGCTCCAAGGTTCCCGATATCAACGACGTGGGCCTGATGGAAGACCGTGCAACCCTGCGCATTGCTTCGCAGTTGCTGACCAACTGGCTTTACCACGGCATCTGCACCGAAGAGCAGATCAATGAAACCATGAGGCGCATGGCCGCGGTGGTTGATCGCCAGAACCAGAACGACCCGTCCTACCGCGACATGGCGCCGGAGTTTGAGGGCAGCATTGCCTTCCAGGCTGCCATGGATCTGGTTCTCAAGGGCCGCGAACAGCCAAATGGCTACACGGAGCCGCTTTTGCATGCCTATCGTCTGAAGGCGAAAGAGAAGTACGGTCAGTAATCAGGGCCGGCGATAAAAAAAACCCCGCGAATGCGGGGTTTTTTGTGGGGTTAGATCAATCCCTGTGTAACTCGTTCGCTGCATAGAGCGTGTTCTGTAGTAGCGTGGCAATGGTCATGGGCCCGACGCCACCTGGAACCGGGGTGATGTACGCAGCCCGCTCCGAAGCCGCTGCGAAATCCACATCCCCGCTCAGCTTACCGTCTTCCATTCGATTGATGCCCACATCAATGACGGTTGCACCGGGCTTGACCCACTCGCCCTTGATCAGTCCTGGTTTTCCGACCGCGGCAATCAGAATGTCCGCTTCCCGCACAAACTTCTCAAGGTCGTCGGTAAACCGGTGGCATATCGTCACTGTGGCGCCTTTGAGTAGCAGTTCCATCGTCATGGGGCGGCCGACGATATTGGAGGCGCCCACGATTACGGCGTGTTGGCCCTTGTAAGGGGTGTCTACGCTGTCCAGTAGGGTGATGACGCCTGCGGGTGTGCAGGGTCTCAGAGCTGGCTTGCGCTGCATCAGGCGGCCGATGTTGTAGGGGTGGAAGCCGTCCACGTCCTTGTCTGGGCGAATCTTTACCAGAATGGGGTCTGCATCCATATGGTCGGGCAGGGGGAGTTGCACCAAGATGCCGTCCACATCAGGATTCTCGTTGAGCTCGTCAACCAATGCCTCCAGGGCTTCCTGTGACGTGTCTTCCGGAAGGTCGTAGGAGAGCGACATGATGCCCGCCTCATCACAGGCCCTGCGTTTATTGCCTACGTATACGTGCGAGGCCGGGTCATTCCCTACCAGTACCACAGCCAGCCCAGGAGCACGAAGCCCCTGTTGCCTTCGGGCTTCAGTTCCTGCCGCAACTTGTTGTCGAACAGCAGCGGCGATATCTTTTCCGTTGATCAGTTTGGCGCTCATGTCTTTGTCTTGTCGGTTGTGCGAAAATAAAGGCGCAGCATTGTCTCATGCTTGGGCTCCGTCGCCAATCAATGGGCGAAAACCCCAATTGCGTGTTGACGGACCGGTTCGGCGCCGGTAATATGCGCGCCAACTTTGCTGAGGTATCTGTTGTTCAGTTGAGACGGGGTATAGCGCAGTCTGGTAGCGCGCCTGCTTTGGGAGCAGGATGTCGGGAGTTCGAATCTCTCTACCCCGACCACTTTCTGGTCAGTCCAGGATATTGAACAGTCAGGTGGGCGAACGGTTTATGCGCTCGTAGCTCAGCTGGATAGAGCATCGGCCTTCTAAGCCGGTGGTCGCAGGTTCGAGTCCTGCCGGGCGCGCCATACCGCAGACGGTTTGATCCGTCCCGGAGACACCGAATCAGCAAAGTTTACCTGAAGTGCCTGTTGGGGTCTGCCCGGCGGTAGTCTGGATGTGGTGGACGTAGCTCAGTTGGTAGAGCTCAGGATTGTGACTCCTGCGGTCGAGGGTTCGAACCCCTTCGTCCACCCCACTTTCCTGCTTGCAGTGATCAATGGCTCTTTTAGGTTAAGAATTCCGATTTTTTTGCCTCGGTGGTGGAATTGGTAGACACGATAGGTTTAGGTCCTGTTGCCGCAAGGCGTGGGGGTTCAAGTCCCTCCCGAGGTACCAAATCAAAAACCCTCTCAGATAGTCTGAGGGGGTTTTTTTATGGGTTATAAAAAGTGGTTGGAAAGTGATTCCCGTCGCATTGGAGTGCGCAACCCCCTTTCTTTTTATAGTTTAGTCCCCAAATCTCATTTCAGATGATAGGACGGTGAGGTTGCGTTCCCTGAAACTGCCTGTAACTGGTGGATTCTCTCGGCACGGCAAACCGTGATAAACTACCCGCTTTTAAATTTACGTCCTTTTCAGGGAATTCGTCCTGAAATCGATTTTAGCTTTTATTTTCATTCACATACCGAACCTGTAATTTGAGGATCTTCCATGCAAGTGTCTGTTGAAACGACCTCCAACATCGAACGTCGGATGACAATCGGTGTGCCCGCCCAGGAAATCGACCAGGCGGTTCAGAAACGCCTGCAGGAAACCGCTCGCACGGTAAAGATGAACGGTTTCCGCCCGGGCAAGGTGCCCATGCGTGTGGTGAAGCGTCGTTTTGGTGACAGTGTCCGTCAGGAGATTGTCGGCGAGGTTATGCGCGACAACTACATCAAGGCACTGCAGGAGCAGGACATCAATCCGGCGGGGTGGCCGAAGTTCGAGCCGAAAACCATGGAAGAGGGCAAGGACCTCGAGTTCGTTGCCATTTTCGAAGTATTGCCGGAAGTGGAGCTGGGTGACTTCAGCAAGATCTCCGTGGAAAAGCCGAAAGCCGAGATTGCCGATAAAGACGTCGACACCATGATCGACAACCTGCGTCGCCAGCAGGCCACCATGAAGTCGGTCAAGCGCAAGTCCAAGAACAAGGACGTGGTGCTGATTGATTTTAAAGGCACTGTTGATGGTGAAGAGTTCGAGGGCGGTGCTGCCGAGAACCATAAGCTGACCCTTGGCTCCGGCCAGATGATCCCCGGTTTCGAGAAGGGCATCGTTGGCGGCAAAGCCGGTGAAGAGCTTGAGATCGAAGTGACCTTCCCGGAGGACTACCAGAACGAAGAGCTGGCGGGCAAGCCGGCTAAATTCGACATCAAGATTCACGAGGTTCAGGAGCCGCAGCTTCCGGAGCTGGATGCTGAATTCTTCAAGAAATTTGGTATCGACGCTGAAGACGAAGCCACGTTCCGTGAAGAAGTGCAGAAGAACATGGAGCGTGAGCTCAAGCAGGCGGTCTCCAACAAGGTCAAGAATGACGTGGTTGAAGGGCTTCTTGAAAGCACCGAGCTTGAAGTGCTGTCTCTTATACACATCTCCGAGCCCACGAGACGGACTCCTATC